>CAZNWR010000235.1:0-5045 GCA_964576645.1 uncultured Enterobacteriaceae bacterium
TCGAGGACCAGCTTTCTGACGTCTTCCAGCGTGATGTACTTGCTGATTTCGGTATCGTAAAGGCGCCGATTCGGGTACTTCTTGATTATGCGTATTTCAGGCATGCTGGTTGAGCGTCCGGTTCTCTATGTGTCCAAGTTTAAACGGCTATCGTGAACTGATGAAAACGCCGCCCTAGGATTCATCGCTCTACCGCGAGTGCGACACCCTGACCGCCTCCGATGCAGAGGGTGGCCAGGCCTTTGTGTGCATTACGGCGTTTCATTTCGTGCAGCAGCGTGACCAGTATGCGGCAGCCCGATGCCCCGATTGGATGGCCCAGGGCGATGGCGCCTCCATTGACGTTGACCTTGTCTGTGTCCCAGCCAAGATCGCGGTTCACAGATATCGCTTGCGCCGCAAAGGCTTCGTTGGCCTCCACCAGGTCCAGGTCGTCGACGGACCAACCGGCCTTTTCCAGGCATCTCCGCGTGGCCGGGATCGGCCCGGTGCCCATAATGGCAGGGTCCACCCCTGCACTGGCATAGCTCTTGACGGTTGCCAGGACTTCCAGCCCCAGTTGCTTCGCCTTTTCAGCAGTCATGAGGATGACCGCCGCGGCACCATCGTTTATCCCTGAGGCATTGGCGGCCGTAACCGTTCCGTCCTTGGAAAATGCCGGGCGCAGTTTGCCGATGCCTTCCGCGGTGACGCCGGCCCGCGGAAACTCGTCACGGTCGAAGACCAGGGGGTCGCCTTTCCTCTGCGGTATTTCCACGGGAATAATTTCATCCTTGAATCGGCCGGCGTTTTGCGCCGCTTCGGTCTTCTGTTGCGAGGCGGCCGCGAACTGATCCTGATCCTCGCGGCTGATTCCGAACTTCTTTGCCACATTCTCGGCCGTGACACCCATGTGGTAGTCGTTGAACGCGTCCCACAGGCCGTCGAGGATCATGGTGTCCTTCAGTTCCCAGTCACCCATTCGTTGTCCGGTGCGCGAGCGGGGCAGGGCGTGAGGGGAAATACTCATGTTCTCCTGTCCGCCCGCGATGATGATTTCCGCGTCGCCGCACTTGAGTGCCTGGGCCGCCAGATGCACGGCTTTGAGTCCGCTGCCGCAGACTTTGTTGATGGTCATGCAGGGGACGGCGTCCGGCAGCCCGGCCGCCAGGGCCGCCTGCCGGGCCGGGTTCTGTCCGGCGGCGGCCGTCAACACCTGGCCCAGGATCACTTCGTTCACCTGATCGGGGGCGATGCCCGTCTGTTTGAGCAGCCCGGCGATCACCGCGGCGCCAAGGGAATGGGCGGGCAGGCCGGAGAGGCTTCCACCGAAAGAACCGACCGCGGTACGGCCCGCGGCAACGATAACGATACTATTGGATGACAAGCTGATTCTCCTTGGGAATGCCGGTTGCCGCAGCGCGGATTGCACCACCCGGGCTTACGCTGCAGTGCACAAATTTTGGAAATGGTAGCAAAATCCGGCTGCCAAAACCAGCCCGGGCGGCGCGCGCGGATTCAGATGTGGATGCTGCGCCCGTCGACGCCCAGGGCTGCCTCGTGCATGGCTTCCGCCAGCGTGGGATGAGCATGTATTGTCAGCGCCACGTCTTCCGAACTGCCGTGGAATTCCATTGCAAGCACCGCTTCGGCTATCAACTCCGAGGCGTTGGGGCCGAGAATATGGACCCCGAGGATGCGGTCAGTGGCGGCGTCGGACAGCATTTTTACCATTCCCGTGGTTGACCCCATGGCGCGGGCGCGGCCGCTGGCAAGAAACGGGAAACTTCCGGTACGGTATTCAACGCCCTGCTCCTTGAGTTCCTGTTCGGTCTTGCCGACCCAGGCGATTTCAGGCCAGGTATAGATGACCCAGGGGACGGTATCGTAGTTCATGTGCGCGGCGCGGCCGGCAATGCGTTCCGCCACGGTAACGCCTTCCTCCGACGCTTTGTGGGCCAGCATGGGGCCGCGCACCACGTCGCCGATGGCATAGACATCGGGAATGGTAGTTGCGCAATTGTCGTCGACGACAATGAAGCCGCGCTCGTCCAGTTGCAGATCCACGCCTTCGCCCGCGAGCCCCTTGGTATAGGGTTTACGGCCTACTGCCACGATAAGCTTGTCCACGGTAAGCTGTTGCTTGGTTCCACCACTGTCGAAGGTCACCGTCACCTCGCGGCGGTTTGAACTTGTGCCGAGCACTTTGGAGCCGAGCATGATTTCAAGGCCCTGTTTGCGCAGTATCTTTTCCGCCTCGGCGGCAATCTGCCGGTCCACCGGCCCCAGGAAATCGTCGAGGGCTTCAAGTATCACAACCTGAGACCCCAGCCGGTTCCACACGCTGCCCAGCTCCAGGCCGATGACGCCGGCGCCGATAATGCCGAGCCGCCGCGGTACATCAGAGAAGGCCAGTGCGCCGGTGGAATCGACGATCAGTTCGTTGTCCACGGGCGCCGGCGGAATCGCTGCGGGAACCGACCCGGTCGCGATGATTACGTGCCGTGCCTCTACGGTGTAGGGATCCCCTCCCTCCGCGGCCGTGGGAGTGACTGTAATCTGCCTGCCCGGCAACAGTTGCCCGCGCCCCTGCAGCCATTCGACTTTGTTCTTGCGAAACAGGCCGGCGATACCCTGAGTAAGCGTCTGCACGACGCGTTCCTTGCGCGCGATCATGCGGTTGACGTCAAGGGTCGCGCCGGCGATGTTGATACCGTGTTCCGCGGCTTCGTGTTTGGCGAAGGCGTAGTGGTGGGAGGAATCCAGCAGTGCCTTGGAGGGGATGCAGCCGACGTTGAGACAGGTGCCTCCCAGGGCAGGTTTGCCGGCGTTGTCCAGCCAGCATTCAACGCAGGCGGTGCTAAGACCCAGTTGCGCCGCGCGTATGGCGGCCACGTAACCTCCGGGCCCGCCGCCGACCACCACAACATCATAGCTTTTCCTGCCTTCCGTATCGGTCATGATTGGTACCTCATTGCTTTAGTGCACTCTCGCTTTGCCTACTCTGGCCGTTTGCGGCGGGTGGGTCCTGCCAGCCGGGCATGGCCTTCGTGCTCGCAAGCTGCGCGCGATAGGCCATACCCGCTGTCACCCGCCCGGTAAGCTTGGGCAGGTGACCCGACCCGCGCTGGGCCGGCCTGCGCAGCGGCATGAGCGAAGCGCGGAGCCATGGATGGTGGAGCGCGAGCGATGCTGCGAGCGGTTCATGGATGAACCGCGAAGCAAAAGCGGAGCAGGTCGGCCCCGCGCGTTCGCAGTGCAAATCAGACACGCGATCGCACACAGGTCAGACTTGAAGCAGCAGTCGGGCCGGGTCTTCGATCTGCTCCTTGATGGCGACCAGAAACTGGACCGCCTCGCGCCCGTCGATGATCCGGTGGTCGTAGGAAAGCGCCAGGTACATCATCGGCCGTACAACCACCTGGCCGTTTTCCACCATGGGGCGGTCCTGGATCTTGTGCATCCCGAGAATGGCGCTCTGGGGAGGATTGAGAATAGGCGTGGACAGTAACGAGCCGAAAACGCCGCCGTTGGTGATGGTGAAAGTGCCGCCGGTCAGTTCCTCGATGGTAAGTTTTCCATCGCGCGCCTTTTCCCCGAATTCCCGGATCTTTGCCTCGATGCCCGCAAACGACAACACATCGGCATCGCGGATGATCGGCACCACCAGCCCGCGCGGGGAACTCACCGCCATGCCGATATCGAAATAGCCGTGGTAGAGAATGTCCTGTCCGTCAATGGAGGCATTAACAGCGGGGAAACGCTTCAGGGCTTCCACCGCCGCCTTGGTGAAGAACGACATGAAGCCCAGGCGAACGCCGTGCGCCTTCTCGAACTGGTCCTTGTAGCGGCTGCGCAGTTCCATTACCGGCTGCATATTGACCTCGTTGAACGTGGTCAGAATCGCATGTTCGTGCTGGGCGGCCAGCAGGCGCTCGGCCGCGCGACGCCGCAATCGGGTCATGGGCACCCGTTCTTCCATCCGACCGTCAGCCGCTGTCGCGACGGCCGGCGCCGGTGTTGCAGCCGGTTCAGTTGGTGGGGCGGGTTCCGCAGCCGGCGCGGCCGCCTCGGCCTGCCGATCGGGAGGGGGCGGCGGTGCGCTTTTTACTGGAGACAGTCCTGTTGCAGGTTTGGGCGCCGCACCCCCCTGTTTCTGCTGCAGGTGTTTGAGAACATCTTCCTTGGTGAGCCGTCCCGAAGGGCCCGACGCCTTTACCTGTGCCGGATCAAGCTTGTTTTCCTCCAGCAGCGCCCGTACCGCGGGGCTCAGTTTCGGTTCAGACGCCGGCACGTCTCCTACCGGCAGGGACTGTTGCAGGGGTTCGGGTTCCGGATTGCTTGCCGGGGCCGGGCGTTCTGCGGCACCCGCGGCCGGCTCGGTTTCGATGCGCGCGATGACTTCGTCGCTGGCTACCGTCTCGCCGTCCCCTCTCATGATTTCCGCCAGCGTACCATCGTTGGGCGCGGCAACTTCCAGCGTCACCTTGTCCGTTTCAATATCGATAAGTGTGTCGCCGCGCTTCACCTGCTCACCGGCCTGTTTGTGCCAGTTCATCAGAGTGGCCTCGGCAACGGATTCGGCCAGAACGGGAACCTTCACGTCAATGAGCACGGCAAACTCCTTATGTTGAACGGCGCATGCATCCCTCCCCGGTACACCATGGGCGGTTTACGCACGCTTTCTGTAAGTGACCTCCAGTTTATCAAGTTGCAGGGCGTCCTCGACCAGTTGCTTCTGCTGATGCAGATGCAGGGCCATGGAGCCGGCGGCTGGAGACGCCGAATAGAACCGGCCTGCGTATCCGAATGTATGGTTTTCACTCAGGCACCCGATCATGGTCCCACGCGATTGCATGTAATACCAGCCACCCTGATTCTTGGGTTCCTCCTGTACCCACACCACCTCCTTCAGGTTGGGATAAGAGGAAATGATGTCCCTGACTGTTTCCCTGGGAAACGGGAACAATTGCTCGATGCGGGCGATAGCGATGTTTTCGATCTTGTTTTTGCGTCGGGCTTCCAGAATGTCGTCTCGTTGACCCAATGGGCCTCTTTCAGCAGAC
>CAZNWR010000236.1:0-3987 GCA_964576645.1 uncultured Enterobacteriaceae bacterium
ATCGTCTACAAGCTGGTCAAGCAGGAAGGCATGACGGTATTGCTCAGCACCGCCTACCTGGACGAGGCGGAACGCTGCGACGAGGTGATCCTTGTTCATGATGGCGAGGTGCTCGGCCAGGGGCGGCCGCAGGATTTTCGCGAACGTTCGCGCGGCAGGACCTACATGGTGCGGGCGGAAGGCCGGCGCAAGCGCGAACTTCAGAAGACGCTGGCAGCGGCGCCGTCAGTGGTTGATGCACTGGTCCTGGGCGAGCAGGTGCGCCTGGTGATGGACGGTGATACGCCGCCCGATCCCGCGCAATTGCTGCCCGGCATGGAAGGTGTAAGCATCGAACCGGTCCCGCCCCGGCTCGAAGATACGTTTGTTGCCATGTTGAAAGGACGCCGCGCCCGCGGCGTGCACCGTGCCGGCATGCATTCCGGTGAAGCTACCCGTCGGATTGCCGCCCGCGAAGGAGAACCGGTCATCGATGTGCATGATGCCAAGCGCCGTTTCGGCAGCTTCTACGCGGTCAAGGGCGTGAGTTTTGCCGTGGATCGCGGCGAAGTCTTCGGATTGTTGGGTGCCAACGGCGCCGGTAAGTCCACGACGTTTCGCATGCTCTGCGGCCTGTTGCCCGCCAGCGGCGGCCGCCTGCGGGTAGCGGGCGTGGATCTGCGCAAGGCGGCCGCGGCGGCCCGGGCGCGGATCGGTTACATGTCCCAGAAGTTCTCGCTTTACGGCAATCTCAGCGTGCGTGAAAACCTGCAATTCTTCGGCAGTGCCTATGGTCTTGCCGGTGAACGCCAACGTAATCGCGCGGACTGGGCGCTGGAGGAATTCGAGCTCAAGGAGATGGCGGACACCACCAGCAACGACCTGTCCCTGGGACACAAGCAGCGCCTGGCCATGGCCTGTTCCCTCATGCATGAGCCGGAGATACTGTTCCTGGATGAGCCGACGTCCGGCGTGGATCCGCTGGCACGGCGCGAGTTCTGGAGCCGCATCAATGCCCTGGCCGAGCAGCGGGTGACGGTCATGGTGACGACGCATTTCATGGAGGAGGCCGAGTACTGCGACCGGCTTGCCATCATGGCGGAGGGGGAAATTCTGGCGCTGGGCACACCGGAGGAAATCAAGGCGGCGCAGCGGTCGGAATCGCTGCCGGAGCCGACCATGGAGGACGCGTTTATCCGGCTTATCGAAGGCAAGCAGAGTGAAATGGCCGCATGAAGGATACTGGCGAAGTGAATAAAAAGTCCCGCGGCGGCGGCGTCATGCGGCTGCGTGGGCTGATGCGCAAGGAGTACTACCAGATCCTGCGTGATCCCAGCAGCATCGCCATCGCCTTCCTGCTGCCGGTGGTGTTGCTGGTCATTTTCGGTTACGGGGTGTCGCTGGACGCCGAGCATGTGCCGGTGGCGTTGGTGGTCGAAAAACCGAGCGCGGATACGGCGGAATTCACTTCCGGGTTCGTCCGCTCCCGCTACTTCCAGCCGGTGATGATGCACGACATGCATGAGGCCGAGGCGGCGCTCATAAGCCGGCGGGTTTCAGCCATCGTTCACCTGCGCTCCGACTTCGCCAGGCAAATGCGTGAACCGGCCGGCGCGCCCATACAGATCATTGTGAACGGCGTGGACGCCAACACCAGCCGCCTGATCCTGGGCTATGCCCAGGGGGTGTGGCAGAAATGGCTGACCCGTTTGTCTCTCAAGCACGGCCGCCAGCTTGCCACGCCGGTGCAGCTCGACGAACGGGTCTGGTTCAACTCCGAACTTCGCAGCCGCAATTTCCTGGTGCCGGGACTCATTGCCATCATCATGACTCTGATCGGCGCGCTGCTGACCGCGCTGGTGGTGGCGCGCGAGTGGGAGCGGGGCACCATGGAGGCATTGCTGGTTACGCCGGTGACCATGCGTGAAGTACTGCTGGGAAAACTGATCCCGTATTTCATTTTAGGCATGGGCGGCATGGCCTTGTCCGTTGCCATGGGCGTGTGGCTGTTCCACGTGCCGCTGCGCGGTTCGCTGTGGGTGCTGTTCGGAACGGCGTCGCTGTTTCTGCTGGCGGCGCTGGGAATGGGGCTGTTGATTTCCACGGTGACGCGCAACCAGTTCGTGGCGGGCCAGGCGGCAATTATTACCACATTTCTGCCGGCGTTCATCCTCTCCGGTTTCATTTTCGATATCGGCAGCATGCCGGTGGTGGTGCAGTGGATCACCCACCTGCTGGCGGCGCGCTATTTCGTTTCCATCCTGCATACGGTGTTCCTGGCCGGCAACGTGTGGTCGGTGATCGTGCCCAATGCGTTGGCGCTGGTGGTGATGGCGGCGTTCTTTCTCGGCGTCAGCCGCCTGAAGATGCGCAAGAGACTGGATTGATATGTGATGCGCGTATGCATCGTAAAGTCCAGACCGAATGGCAGGTATTCCCTCCGCTTAATCTCGCCGACTGGGGCGGGCGGGTCCTGCCAGCGGGCACGGCCTTCGTGCTCGCAAGCTGCGCGCGATAGGCCATACCCGCTGTCACCCGCCCGGCAGACTCAGTACGACGCTTCGGAAACACTCGACATCCGGCTTCTATTATCGTCATTCCGGATGCGCAGCATCCGGAATCCAGTCAATTCAAGGTGTCCGCAGCGCGGACACTTTATGTACTGGATTCCGGCGTTCGCCGGAATGACGGCCACGACTGAGTGAGCTGAAGAATCAAATGTTCAGGCGCATCAAGGCACTGGTAAAGAAGGAATTCCTGGCGCTGTTCAAGGACAAGCGCAGCCGCACCGTGGTGCTGATCCCGCCCATCATCCAGCTGCTTGTATTCGGTTACGCCGCCACCTTCGACCTGACGCGCATCCCCTTCGCCGTCTACAACGAGGATACCGGGCAGGCATCGCGCGATATGATAGCCCGGTTTGAAGGCTCTCCGAATTTCCGCAAGGTCGCCGTGCTGAGCACCGACAAGGAAATCGCGCAGCGTATCGACCGCGGCGACGTACTCATGGTGCTGCACTTCGGGGTGCGTTTCAGTCGCGACCTGCTGGAGGGAAGGTCAGGACCGCTGCAGGTCATCGTCGACGGACGCAACTCCAACACCGCCGCCGTGTTAATGGGCTACGTCAACACCATCGTGTCCGCATTCAACATCAACTGGCTCAAGTATCACGGTGGAACGTTGCCGCCGGCGCATCTTGTGTCCCGGGCCTGGTTCAACCCGAATCTTTCCAGCCAGTGGTTCATTATTCCCGGCATTATCGGATTGCTGACCCTGGTAGTGACGACCCTGGTAACCGCCTTGTCCGTGGCACGGGAAAGAGAGCAGGGTACCTTTGACCAGTTGCTGGTGACGCCGTTCACGCCGGTGGAAATTCTGATCGGCAAGACTCTGCCCGGATTTCTCATCGGCATCTTCGAAGCCACGATAATCATTCTTATGACGACGCTGTGGTTCAAGATCCCGCTGCAGGGAAGCATCGCGACACTTTACTTCGGCCTGCTGTGCTTTCTGCTTTCATCGGTGAGCGTCGGCCTGATGATTTCCTCTCTGTCGGTGACCCAGCAGCAGGGACTGCTGGGTGCATTCCTGTTCATCGTGCCGTCGGTGATCCTTTCCGGCTTCGCCACCCCCATCGCCAACATGCCCCACTGGGTGCAGCTCATCACCTACGTGGACCCATTACGATATTTTCTGGTGATCCTGCGCGGTGTGTTTCTGCAGGGCACGCCGTTCCACCTCCTTGTCGACCAGTTCTGGCCCATGGTGCTCATCGGCGTCGTCGACCTGGCGCTGGCGGGGTGGTTATTCAGACACCGGCTGTACTGATCGGGTGTCACTTTTATTTTTACGAAACCAAAACCAGGTCTGATACCGTAGATCGAAGGGCATGCTCCCAATGGTGCATCTCGCAGCGCAAAGCGCGCTCAAGGACACCATCGCGGCGGGCTGAATCGATGGATCCATCCCAGAAGCTGGGCTCGGCTGCCTTTTCCCTGACCATTGCAC
>CAZNWR010000236.1:3997-5025 GCA_964576645.1 uncultured Enterobacteriaceae bacterium
ACCCCCGGGAGTCGACTACAGTTTAACTATCAATGGTGATCGCCAATCCAAGAAACTTCTGACTAAGGATCTGGCCAGAGGGCTGGGTATCGCTGCGTGGTGATAATGAGCAGTCTGTGTATCATATATCCAGAGCCACGAACCAGGAGCAGAAGATGTTCGCATCGACTAAAAGCCATATGATTGCTCGATGCGCTTGCGGAGGTGTCTATCTTGAAGTTGCTTGTGCATCAATTCTAAGCGCTGTGTGTTACTGCGACGATTGCCAGGCAGGTTCTCGTCAGATTGAAGCGCTGCCAGATGCGCCTCCTGTTCTCGATCATGGGTACCCAATCAAGCTTATTGCAAAGCTTTTGGCTACTAGGTTAGCAATGCTGGTAGGCCGATGAACTGTACCGTCCCACGGTTAACAACTAGCAGCAAGGGACAAAACTACGTATCGCCGGAAATGGCCCTGCGCCTTTCCAGGACGCTTGGTCGGTCTCCCGAGAATTGGCTGGCGATGCAGGACAACTACAACCTGTGGCATGCCAGGAAGCGCGTGAACCTGAAGCAGGTCCGCAAGCTTGATGTTTCGGCTGCCTAGATTCAACTTCGAAGTGCAACAATGATCAAATACGAAATTAATAGGGCCATTACTGAAGAGCAGTTCGTGGATATTCTTCGGCGCTCGGGACTGGCGGAACGCCGCCCTGTCGACGATCCGGATTGCATTGCCGCCATGGTCGCCAATGCCGATCTGACTGTCACCGCATGGTCGGGAAACTTACTGGTGGGAATTGCCCGATCCGTCACTGACCGGGCGTACTGCTGTTATCTATCGGACCTCGCGGTTGATCGCCGCTTTCAAGAACAAGGGATCGGACGGGAACTCATCGCGCGCACGCAGGTGGAACTCGGTCCACGCTGTACGCTTATCCTTCTTTCAGCACCTGCCGCGGTGGACTACTACCCCCACATTGGTATGGAGAAGCACCATCAGGCCTGGGTGCTGCCGAGAGACAAGAGCCTTTCAGGGATCGCAAAAG
>CAZNWR010000237.1:0-1631 GCA_964576645.1 uncultured Enterobacteriaceae bacterium
CCGCCCCAAGCGCAAGGAGATCCTGCATGGGGACTATCGCCAAACGGCATACTGAGGCCAGCGCCGAGCGCACCAGCGGCCACGGCATCTCTTCGGCGGGCCCGCCAAGATAATCCCAAATCCGGTCCTTTTGTTTATCATCCAATGTCTCAAACCAGCCGACGGTCGTGTTGTTGTCGTGGGTCCCGGTGTAGACCACGAAGTCGGTTTCATGATTGTGAGGCAGGTAGGGATTTTCCGCGTCGCTGTCGAAGGCGAACTGGAGCACTTTCATGCCGGGCAATCCGAAAGAGCGGCGCAATGCTTCCACCGGCGGCGTGATCAACCCCAGGTCTTCGGCGATGAACGGCAGCCTGCCCACTTCGGCACGCACGGTTTGCAGAAGCCCGTCACCCGGCACCTGCCGCCACTCACCCTGTTCCGCGGTGGCGCACTCGGCGGGTATCTCCCAGACCGATTCGAGACCGCGAAAGTGATCGATGCGGATCAGATCAAATAATTCCAGTTCGGTTCTGATCCGCTCCATCCACCAGGAAAATCCGTCCCCGGCAAGGCATTCCCAGTCGTAACAGGGGTTGCCCCAACGCTGACCGGTCGCCGAGAACAGATCCGGCGGTACGCCGCCCACAAGCTTTACGTGCCCATTCGCGTCCAGATGAAAGAATTCCGGATGGCGCCATACTTCCGCGCTGTCGTGCGCCACGTACAAGGGCATGTCTCCGACCAGCAGTATGCCGGCCTCGGCGGCGCAATTTCTCAGTTCCTCCCACTGGCTGAAGAAGAGGTACTGTTCAAATATGTATTTCTCCACCAGGGTCCCGTGCTGCGACACTATCGAGGAAAGAGCAGATGCCTCGCGCGATTTAAGTTCGCCGGGCCATTCCCACCAAGGCCGCCGTTGCTGCAGTTCGCGGATGGCGGCGTACAATGCATAGTTCTCAATCCAGGCAGCGTGCCGGTCGCGGAATCCAGCCAGCTCGTCGCGCCCGCCTGGATGCCGCAAAAACGCTTCCAGCGCCGCGGCCACGGCTGCGTCCGCATCGCCCGAGAACCCCTGCGGCAGCCAGCCCGCGGCCCGCAGTCCGTCCTGGCTTATCAGACTCGCATCGCCGGCATGAACGGACCAACTCTGATAAGGGGAGCCGTGCGGATCAACGGGGTGCGCCGGCAGCATCTGCCAGACCGTAAATCCTGCGCCGGCGAGGAAGTGCACGAAACGGGCGGCGTTCCCGCCCAGCGCGCCGGCGCCGGCATCCAATGCGTTCATGGGCAGCAGCACGCCGCTGCGCCGCCGGTCCAGCCAGGGCTGCGTCATGTTATCGGGTGAGTCAGTCATTCGGTCTTTCGCCCTGTCTGCTGCCTTGACGTATTCAAGTCAACCTCTCGCCAAGACGCAAAGAACGCCAAGACTCCTGAAGGGGGACAGGGTTCGGCACATATGCTCCGACTCCTGGTGCCGTCCCACAAGGTCTTACGAAATTCCATGCCCCCTCTCCCTCTTGCGGGAGAGGGAAAACCCGCTGTTTTGGCTCCGTCTCCCCAACCCTCTCCCCATGGCCGGGGGAGAGAGGGGACATTAGTTATGCGACCTTTGCGCTCTTGGCGAGAAATTGCTTTACGTCAGTTCACCG
>CAZNWR010000237.1:1641-5025 GCA_964576645.1 uncultured Enterobacteriaceae bacterium
CCGCATGCCCGAGCTGGGCGTGCTGAAGGCGCTCGGCACGGCGCCGTGGCGCATGGTACCGCCGCGCGCCGGCGCGCCTTCGCCGTGGGACAGAACCTCGGAGAGATACTGCGGCGGCTCGCGCCCCAGCATCGTGTACAAGCCCGCAATGTGAATACGATACAGATGTTCAAAGTCGCTGACGCTGTCCTCCGGGTTGTAATCCCCGAGCCACCAGAACCAGTCGGATCCTTCACATACGCCCAATTGCCTGCTGATGCGCTCGCGCAGATCCGGGTCGATGCCTGCCGTGGCTTCATCATATAACTGCTTGGTCTCCACCAGAATATCCCAGGCCCGGTTCTTGTCCTTGTCGCCCATCCAGGTACTGAACGTGCCGTAGACCCAGCTTCCCGCAACCAGCGTCTTTAATTCCCGCGCCGGCGCCGTTTCCAACAGTTCCGAATAGGTCGTGAGCCGGATGCGGGGATGTTCCCCCAGACGCTTATACAGTGCCGACAGAAAATAGTAGCCGTTACGCGGGTAGTGTTCCCACGCGTTTTCGCCGTCCATGATGATGGACACGACAGGCTGACTGCCCTTGGGTTGGCTGTCCCCGATCTCCTCAATGCGGTGAATCAGATCTCCCACAGCATCGTCGGCATGCCAGTCCGCATATGTAAAACCGATAAGATCCGACAACGTATCATTGCGTGCGAACAATCTCAGATTCGCGCCCGCGAGATGCCAGGGGGAATAAATCCCATCCGCCCCATCCGCGGCGCCGCCGGATCGGCCGATACTGGAGCGCAGAACATTCTCACCGGTCGCCGCCCATCGAAAGCCCGCTTGTTCCAACAAGGCCAGCGAAGCGGCGCTGACCCCGCCCTCCGACGGCCAGCAACCCGCGGGCCTGGTGCCGAAATAGCGCTCAGCCGTCTTCAGACCTTCCTCCAGGTGCCAGCGGGCGCGCTCGTCACCGCCGGGATAAGCGGGGTGACCCGGCAGCGCCAGGTCGGCCACGGCTTCCCGGGCGGCCTGGAAGTCCAGCAAAAGCGGCAGCATGGGATGGCCCCACGGAGAGGTGGACAATTCGATGCGCCCCTGTTCCGCGAGAGCGCGGTAGCGCCCGCCCAGGGCGCCGATGTGATCGCAGATTGACTGCAACAGCAGGCGGCGCTGATGCAGGCTGAATCCGGTTCCCTGCTTGATAAGTTGCTGCGCCAGAGGATCCGACATGCGCACGGTTTCACCCAGCCAGGCCAGGTGATACCAGGTGACCAGATCCGCGAGGAACCGGTCGCTGAGATAGGCGCCGCAGTGCGCGTCGCCCAGAACCAGGTCGGCGATCTGCGCCAGCCTGCGATAGGGCTCGAATCGATCGATGAGATGCTGGCGATTGGCGCGCATGCAGGCCTTCACCAGCGCGGCACGGGCCTCCGCCTCGGTCGGCCAGACCACCGACTGCAACGCATCCAGCACCGGGTCCGGCAGCGGCCTCCCGCTGGATTTCCACTCCTGCAACCGCCGGCCGTAGTGTTCCAGTTGCTCCAGCAGGATGGGGCTGAAGTTCACCACGGCCTTGGCATCGGGCGCGCCCTCCAGGTGCGCCGCCATGTCGGTGTAGTCCTTGAGCCCGTGCAGATAGGTCCACGGAAACGCGAACTGATCGTGGACGTGATCGCAATAATCCGGCTGGTGCATGTGCCAGCAAAGCACCAGGTTAATGGTCCGATCAGAGGCCATGTTTGCGCTTCTGGCCCAGCATCTCCGGACACACCAGCGTCACGCCGCGCTCGCTCACGAAAAACCGTTCCCCGTCTTGTTCCGGATTCTCTCCGATCACCGTGTTTTCCGGGATATGGCAGTCACTGTCTATGACGGCCTTGTGAATCCGGCAGCGCCGGCCGACGCTCGACCCGGGCAGCAGCACCGAGTCAGTCACCCGGGCGTAGGAATTGACCCTCACGTCGTTGGACAGAAGTGAATGGCGCACCTGGGCGCCGGACACAATACACCCGTTGCACACCAGGGAATCCACCGCCAGGCCGCGACGGCTGTCGCTGTCGAATACGAATTTGGCGGGCGGCAGCTGATCCGGCGCCGTGCGGATGGGCCAATCCCGATCATATAGATTGAGTGGTGGGGTTACGCCAATAAGTTCCAGGTTGGCTTCCCAGTAAGCATCAATGGTACCCACGTCGCGCCAATAGCTCTTTTCCCCGGCGGGAAAATCGTCAAACTGATAGGCGATCACGCGGTTGGTACGATAGATGGATGGAATGATGTCCTTGCCGAAATCGTGGCTGGATGCCCCCAGCGCGGCATCACGCTTCAGCACCCTTGCCAGAAATTCCCTGGAAAACAGGTAGATCCCCATGGATCCCAGTGCTACGTCAGTGCGCTCCGGCATGGGCGTGGGATTCTCCGGTTTCTCCTCAAATCCGATCACCCGGTTGTGTCTGTCCACCACCATCAATCCGAACTGGTTGGCGTCCCGCAGCGGCACCTCCACGCAACCCACGGTCACGTCCGCCTGGGTTTCCAGATGCGCGGCGATCATCACAGTGTAGTCCATCTTGTACACATGGTCGCCCGCCAGCACCAGCACGAACTCCGGTCCATGCTCATTGATGATGTCCAGGTTCTGGTAGACCGCGTCCGCGGTGCCCTGGTACCAGAACGATGACTCGATGCGCTCCTGGGCCGGCAACAGCTCAATAAACTCTCCGAACTCGTGCCGTGAGAACGACCAGCCCAACTCGATATGCCGCATCAGGGAATGGGCGCGGTATTGCGTCAGAATGCAGATCTTCTCCAGGCCTGAATTGACGCAGTTGGAAAGGGTGAAGTCGATGATCCGGTAGCGGCCACCGAACGGGATCGCAGGCTTGCTGTCCGTGGCGGTCATGGGACCGAGGCGCGACCCGCGGCCGCCGGCCATGATTACCGCCAGCGTTTCGCGCATGGCGCTGCTGATTGACCCTCGATCGCGATCCCGTATCATCTTACCCGGCTTGGGTTCTGGTTTGTTCATTTGCTGATTCGACTGAAACGGCGAGGCACTTTAATCATATTAATCCGCGGACGACCGGCCGAACTGACCTGGATCAACTCAAGCTGTTGTTTCAGGACGTAAACTCAATCGGTAGTTCCGGTGCCTGCAAACGGCCGCAGTTTACTGATTGTGACGACTTCGACCAGATCTACTCTGAACATGTTGCCCTACGATGACATTTTTGGAAAATCATGCGCAAGGGACTGCCGTCGGATGTTTGACTTGCGTAATTCAGCACCCGGGGAGTCCTTCGGAAGACCAAGTGCCGCCAGGAACGGCGGCACCCTCCGCCTCGCCTCCTGAACAGTGACCACGGCAAAACGAAAACAAGAACGCGGAAAGGCGAG
>CAZNWR010000238.1:0-5012 GCA_964576645.1 uncultured Enterobacteriaceae bacterium
CGGCGACCAGCCACAGGCTATCGAGCGCCTGGTCTCGGGACTCGTCGACGGCCTGGCGAGTCAAACCCTGCTGGGCGTCACCGGCTCCGGCAAGACCTTCACCATGGCCAATGTCATCTCCCGGGTGCAGCGACCGACGCTGGTCCTGGCGCCCAACAAGACCCTGGCGGCCCAGCTCTACGGGGAGATGCGTGAATATTTCCCGGGCAATGCCGTGGAGTACTTCGTTTCCTATTATGACTATTACCAGCCGGAAGCCTACGTTCCGACCACGGACACCTATATCGAGAAAGACGCATCCATAAACGAACACATCGAGCAGATGCGCCTGTCCGCCACCAAGGCGCTGCTGGAGCGGGCGGACACCATTATCGTCGCCACCGTTTCCGCCTTTTTGAAGATGGTGCTGCATCTGGATCGCGGCGACCGGGTGGAGCAGCGTTACATTCTGCGGCGGCTGGCGGAAATGCAATACACGCGCAACGAGGTCGAACTGCATCGCGCCAGTTACCGGGTGCGCGGCGACCTCATCGACATCTACCCGGCGGAGTCGGAACGGGAGGCGGTGCGCGTCGAACTGTTCGATGATGAGATCGAGTCCATTTCCCTGTTCGATCCGCTTACCGGCGAGGTAATGCGCAAGGTGCCGCGGGTCACCGTCCATCCCAAGACGCATTATGTGACGGAGCGCCAGGTTTTGCTCGACGCCGTGGAGGCCATTCGCAAGGAACTGGCCGAGCGGCTGGCCTGGCTTCGCGCCCATAACAAGCTGGTGGAGTACCAGCGCCTGGAGCAGCGTACGCGCTTCGACATGGAGATGATCCTGGAAATCGGCTATTGCTCGGGCATCGAAAATTACTCCCGTCACCTGTCCGGACGCCGCCCGGGCGAGCCGCCGCCGACGCTGTTCGATTATCTGCCGCAGGATGCGCTTCTCATCGTGGACGAGAGCCACGTCACGATTCCTCAGCTCGGCGGAATGTACCGCGGAGACCGGGCGCGCAAGGAGAACCTTGTAGAGTACGGGTTCCGGCTGCCGTGCGCCCTGGACAACCGCCCGCTCCGGTTCGATGAATTCGAGGGCCTGGCGCCGCAGATCCTGTTTGTTTCGGCAACGCCCGGACCGTATGAGCGGGAACACTCGGGGCAGGTGGTGGAGCAGGTGGTGCGGCCCACCGGCCTGGTGGATCCGGAAGTGGAGGTGCGCCCGGTTGCCACCCAGGTGGACGACCTGCTTTCGGAAATCCGGGTGCGCGCCGCGGCTGACGAACGTGTGCTGGTAACGACCCTCACCAAGCGCATGGCGGAGGATCTGACCGACTACCTGGCGGAACACGACGTCAAGGTGCGCTACCTTCATTCCGATATCGATACGGTGGAGCGGGTCGAGATCGTGCGCGATCTGCGCCTTGGAAAGTTCGATGTCATTGTGGGTATCAACCTGTTGCGCGAAGGGCTGGATATGCCGGAAGTTTCACTGGTGGCGATCCTCGACGCCGACAAGGAGGGATTCCTGCGGTCCGAGACCACCCTGATCCAGACGGTGGGGCGGGCGGCGCGCAATTTGCGGGGCAGGGCTATCATGTACGCCGACCAAATCACGGGCTCCATGCGCAGGGCGCTGGATGAGATGGCGCGCCGCCGCGAAAGGCAGCAGGCATATAACGCGGAGCACGGTATCACGCCCCAGGGGATCCGCAAGGCGGTGACCGACATCATGGAAGGCGCCTATGCGGACGGTAAGGTGCATCAACGAAAGTGGGCCCGCGTCGCGGAACCGGAGGACGACTACCATGGCATGGCGCCGGAACTGCTGATGAAAAAGATCAAGCAGTTGGAAGAGCAGATGTACCGGCACGCCCGCGACCTGGAGTTCGAGGAGGCCGCCGCCCTGCGCGACCAAATCCGGCATATCCGCGCATCCGGCCTCGGTATTCCGGAATCGGAGGCGGGCTGACATGACTGTCGGCACCATGAAGGAGGAGCTGCGCGAAAGTGCCCTGGCCTACCACCGGGCGGATCCCCCCGGCAAGCTTGCCATTCAGTCCACCAAACCGCTGACCAATCAGCACGATCTGGCACTGGCCTATTCGCCCGGCGTGGCCGCGGCCTGTGAGGCCATCGCCGCCGATCCGGACCAGGCGCCCCTGTTGACCAGCCGCGGCAACCTGGTGGCGGTGATCTCCAACGGCACGGCGGTGCTGGGTCTGGGTGCCATCGGACCGCTGGCGGCAAAACCGGTGATGGAAGGCAAGGCGGTTCTGTTCAAGAAGTTCTCCGGCATAGACGTATTCGACCTGGAGATAAACGAACGGGATCCGGACAAGCTGGTGGATATCATCGCCAGCCTGGAACCGGGCTTCGGCGGCATCAATCTCGAGGACATCAAGGCGCCGGAATGTTTCATCGTCGAGCGGAAACTGCGGGAGCGTCTCAACATCCCGGTGTTCCACGATGACCAGCACGGTACGGCCATTATCGTCGGGGCGGCGATACTGAATGCGCTGCGCGTGGTGGGCAAGGATATCGATAAGGTAAAACTGGTTGTATCCGGCGCCGGTGCGGCTGCGCTGGCGTGCCTGGACCTGCTGCGGCGGCTTGGCCTGCGCCGGCGTAACATCGTGGTGACGGATATCGCCGGCGTGGTCTATCAGGGCCGTACCGAACTGATGGACGCTTACAAGGCGCGTTACGCCGTGGAGACGCGGCACCGCATCCTGGATGAAGTGATCGACGGCGCCGATATATTTCTCGGGCTGTCGGCGCCGGATGTTCTTAAGCCTGAAATGGTGAAGAAAATGGCGGACCGGCCAATCATTCTGGCACTGGCGAACCCGTCACCGGAAATCATGCCGGAAGCCGCGCACGCGGCGCGTCCGGATGTCATCATTGCCACGGGTCGTTCGGACTATCCGAACCAGGTCAACAACGTGCTGTGTTTCCCCTATATCTTTCGCGGCGCGCTGGACGTGGGTGCCACCACCATCAATGAGGAAATGGAGCTGGCCTGTGTACAGGCCATCGCCGATCTGGCCAAGGCGGAGATGTCGGAAATTGTGGCGCGGGCCTACGGCGGACGCAATCTCAAGTTTGGTCCGGACTATCTGATCCCGCGGCCCTTCGATCCCAGACTCATTGTGCGTATTGCACCCGCGGTGGCGAAGGCGGCCATGCGCAGCGGCGTTGCCACGCGTCCGATACAGGACTTCAAAGTGTACCGGCAGCGTCTCATCCAGTTCATTTTCCGCACCGGCTTCCTGATGAAACCGGTGATAGATCAGGCCAGGCAGGCGCCGAAACGGGTGATCTTTGCAGAAGGAGAAAATGACATTGTTCTGGAGGCGGCACAGCAGGTGCTCGAGGAAGGCATCGCGGTGCCGATCCTGGTCGGGCGCAGGGACGTGATCAGAAACCGCATATCGGATCTGAGCCTGCGGCTGGAGATCGACGGCGGCGAGGTACGTATCTTCGATCCGGATCACGACCCGCAGTTCGCCCAGGCTGTGCAGGCGTATCGCACGCTGGCCGCGGGTAAGGGATTTTCCGTGGAGGACGCGCAAGCCACAGTGCGCGGCACGCCGACGGTGGCGGCGGCGCTGCTGCTGCAGCAGGGCGAGGCCGATGCCCTGCTGTGCGGAAAGCGGGGCGTGTTTACCGAACATCTGCGCCACATTGACGAAATCATCGGCAAGGGCAGCGGCGTGCGCGATTTTGCCAGCGTCACCGCTCTGGTTCTTCCCAGTGGTATTTTCTTTCTGTGTGATACCCATGTGTCCTGCGATCCGAACGCGCAGGAAATCGCGGAAATGACACGTAAAGCCGCGGCGACGGTGGTGCGCTTCGGCATCCGCCCCCGCATCGCGCTCCTGTCCCATTCCAATTTCGGCGCGCGGGAAGATTC
Organism: uncultured Enterobacteriaceae bacterium; assembly: GCA_964576645.1. Classification (GTDB taxonomy): domain Bacteria; phylum Pseudomonadota; class Gammaproteobacteria; order Eutrophobiales; family Eutrophobiaceae; genus CAZNWR01. The sequence goes on from CAZNWR010000238.1 coordinate 3,902, forward strand.
ATCAGCACAAAAAATGCGCGATGCCGTGGAAATATTGCGGAAGCAGTCGCCGGAGTTGGTGGTGGACGGAGAAATGCAGGCTGACATGGCGCTCTCGGAAGAGATCAGGACGGCACGTTTCCCGGAGTCGCGCCTGAAGGGCCAGGCGAATATTCTTATCATGCCGAACCTGGACGCGGCCAATATCGGATATAACCTGTTGAAAGTTCTGGGAGGTGGCGTTTCGGTCGGGCCCATTCTCCTGGGTGCGGCGAAACCTGTTCATATTTTGACCCCGTCGGTGACGGCCCGCGGGCTGGTGAATATGACGGCGCTGGCCGTCGTAGAGGCCCAGACCACGGGGCGGGACTAGATAGACGTTCCGAGCCCTGGAACAGACGGCGTTGCGGTGCCCGGGTGTATCACGTTCTGGAACAGCCATTCCCCCGGGTTGATCCCGAGACTGGTCCCGCTAGTATTGGGGGTGAGGAGGGGTAGCGGGGGAGTTCTCCCGACACTGCCCATAGACCACCTAATATCAAATGAGGGCTTAGATATCTATTATAAGATCTTAATTTATATTGCTTTTCTTTTGCTTCTGCTGGGCGGATGCAGCGGGAAATCCGGAGCGCCCGCCAGTTCCGTGAGCAAAGCCATGCCGAAATCCGCACCTGCGGAGTCTGCGTCACAGACGGCCGACGCAAGCGGTCCCATTCCTTCCAAGCTGGGCCACGGGGTCATCGACCAGACCCGCAACGTGAAGGAGTTCAGAATCCGCCGATCCCTGTGGGGAGTGCGGAGCCTGATTAAGGACTACAAGAAGCATGGCTACGACACGTCGAAGCTGGAAGCCCGCAAGGCCGAGCTGGAACAGCAACTGAAAGACCTGCTGGGCTGATTGGCCGGCGCTGCCGGTTGTACCGGCCGCAGCTTGAGTGGCCGGCACGGTACCGCTATGCTATGCGCCCGGTTGCAGGCAAGGGAGCTTTTCCCCGGCAAGCGCCCGCATGCGAATGTGCGGGACGGTGGCAAGCGAAGTGAATATTCTTACGCCAAGGATGGCAACTGAGAAGTAAACGCAGGCGCGTAGCTCAGCTGGTTAGAGCACCACCTTGACATGGTGGGGGTCGTT
>CAZNWR010000239.1:0-4991 GCA_964576645.1 uncultured Enterobacteriaceae bacterium
CGATCCGGTTTTCGCCCGGAGGATTTCATCGGGATCAGCCCGGTTCCGGCCGGGAAGATGCGGCCCGGCGGGCGCAGAGTCGGCAGGTCTGGGTAATGCGCGATGGCAAGCCGCAGCCGGTACCGGTGAAAACCGGCCTCAGCGATGACAGCTACGTGGAAATCACCGGCGATTCCCTCAAGCAGGGAGACCAGGTAATTGTGAACGAAATTGCGCCGAATGCCGCGAATGAGCCGGCGCGCCGTTCGACACTGATGCGCTTTTAAACGCGGCCGCGAGATCTGAGCCGTGTCAGAGCGCGTAATTGAGGTGAGCAGCGTCGTCAAGACCTACCGCCTCGGAGACGTGGAAGTCCACGCGCTGTGCGGAGTGAACCTGGCGGTCGAGCGTGGCGAGTTCGTCGCCATCATGGGCGCATCCGGCTCGGGCAAATCCACGCTCATGAACATCCTCGGCTGCCTCGACCTTCCCAGCAGCGGAAGTTACCGGCTGGAAAACGTGGATACCGCGACCCTGGATGAACCCTCGCTGGCCCGTATCCGCAGCCTGCGGATTGGCTTCGTATTCCAGAATTTCAATCTGCTCGCACGCACCAGTGCGGCGGAAAACGTGTCGCTGCCGCTGTTCTATTCCGGCCGCGCATTCGAAGACACCGCGCGCGTTCATGCTTCGCTGGCCGCACTGGGTCTCGAGGGACGCGAGGAAAATTATCCCAGCCAGCTTTCCGGCGGGCAGCAGCAGCGCGTCGCCATTGCCCGGGCACTCATCAACGATCCGGCGATTCTGCTGGCGGATGAGCCGACCGGCAACCTCGATTCCAGGACGTCCGAGGACATTATGGCCGCGATACAGGCATTCAACCGCGAGCGCGGCCTCACCGTGATTCTGGTGACGCACGAGCCGGACATGGCCGCCTTTGCCGATCGCGTGGTGACCATGCGCGATGGCCTCATCATTTCCGACGAGCGGCACCAGGCCAGGAAAGCGACAGCAGCCGAATTGCAGGCGAAGCCATCGCGGACACCGGCGCCGACGACGGCCGCCGCGGGCTTCGGCAGCTCCTGGTCATTTGCACATATGGCGCTGCTCGCGGCGGGCCGGGCACTTGCACGTAACAAGATGCGCTCCGCCCTGACCATGCTCGGGATATTTATCGGTGTCGCGGCGCTGATCACCATGGTAGCCGTGGGCCAGGGCGCCAATGCGGCTGTGCAGGAGCGGATTCAAAGCCTGGGTACGAACCTGCTTATCGTCCTGCCCGGCACAACGACGACCAGCGGCGTGCGGGCGGGACACGGCAGCGCTTCCACGCTTACCGTGGCGGACGCCGATGCGATCCGGAAAAACGACCCCGCGGTTGCCAATGTCGCCTACCAGATCAGGCAGGTTGCGCAGGTTCAGTACGGAGACCAGAACTGGAGCACCGTGGTACAGGGCGTTCCCCACAGCTATATGAGTATCCGCAACTGGCCGGTTGTGTCAGGCAGAGAACTCACCGAGCAGGATGATCGTAACGCGGACCGCGTCTGCCTGCTGGGTCAGACCGTGGCCGAAAATCTGTTCGGCGCCTACGAGAACCCCGTCGGCGCAACAATATTCGTAAAGAACGTACCCATGAAGGTCGTCGGCGTACTGGCCGCCAAGGGCCAATCCGGCTTCGGCCAGGACCAGGACGACACCATCCTGATGCCGTTTACGACCGCGGAGCGCAAAGTGCTCGGCGTATCGACGCCCAGCGTTGCCCAGACACCCACGAACAGTATCTATCCGGCGCCGCCCAACCCGTTCGGCATCCAAAGGAAGCTTACCGGTTACGTTAATATCATTTTCGTGCAGGCGACCAGTACCGCGGCGGTCCCGACCGCACTCGAGCAGGTGACGCGCACACTGCGTCACCGCCACCACATCCAGCCCGGGCAGGACGACGATTTCGGGGTACGCAACATCAGCGACATCACCCAGGCCGCGGAGAGCAGCAGCCGTATCATGGCGCTTCTGCTCGCATCGGTCGCTTCCATCTCGCTGCTGGTAGGCGGTATCGGGATCATGAACATCCTGCTGGTCTCGGTGACCGAGCGCACGCGTGAGATCGGTATCCGCATGGCCATCGGCGCGCGCCGGGTTCACGTCCTGATGCAATTCCTCGTCGAGGCGGTACTGCTCAGCATCATCGGTGGAGGCGCGGGAATTATCACCGGAATAACGCTGTCGAAGATCATTTCCTCGGTTGCGGGCTGGCCGACTTTGCTCTCGCCCGCCGCCATGGCCGGGGGATTCATTTTTTCGGCGGCCGTCGGGGTCTTTTTCGGCTACTACCCGGCGCGACGCGCGTCGCGCCTGAACCCCATAGAGGCGCTGCGCTTCGAGTAAAGCCACCCGTCATGGACAGATCCAGACAGACTTGCCGCGAATGGCGCACCGGGGCGGTGTTGTGCATCGCTTTGACCGCAGTGCTCGCGGGCTGCACGATGGGGCCGAACTTCACCCGTCCGGCGCCGCCCAAGGTCCAGTCCTATACTTCGGCTCCCGCGCCGGCCGCGATTACGCCCGGCAACGGCGAGCCCGAACAGCACCTGGCCGTCGGCCGGGCAGTGTCGGCACGCTGGTGGACTCTGTTCAAATCGCCGCGCCTCAATGCCGTGATCAATCTCGCCGTTACCGGCAACCCGAATCTGGCGGCGGCACGGGCAACACTGGCGCAGGCCAGGCAGGCGGTGCTCCAGGTCCGCGGTGAGCTTTACCCCCAGCTGGACGCAAGCGCGGCCGTTCAGCGCCAGCAATCAGCAGCCTCGCGCAACCCCGGCTCAAGTGCGTTCTTCCCCACCTCGCGTACGACAAACCTCTATTCACTCGGACCGAGTGTCAGCTACGCGGCGGATGTCTTCGGGGGGATCCGGCGCCGCGTTGAGCAGCAGCAGGCGCTCGCCGACAACCAGGGCTACCAGCTTGGCGCCGCTTATCTCACATTGACCGGCAATGTCGTGAGCCAGGCCATCGCCATAGCGTCCGTCCGCCAACAGATGGTCGCTGTTCAGGAAATCGTGGCGGATGACCGGAAGAATCTGCGCCTGGTGAAACTGAAATACGAAGCGGGCAAGGCCGCGTACCTGGATGTGCTTACCGCTCAGAGCCAACTTGCCAATGATCTGACGCTGCTGCCACCGCTGCGGAACCAGCTCAGTGGCGCGCGTCACGCACTGTCGGTTCTGGTCGGCCGGCTGCCGGGCACCTGGTCTGCGCCAAAATTCAATCTGGCGGACTTTACGCTGCCCCCCCATCTTCCTCTCAGCATCCCATCCAAGCTCGTCCACCAACGCCCGGATATCCTGGCCGCGGAAGCGCAGCTTCATGCCAGCAGCGCCGCGATTGGAATCGCCAGCGCCCAGATGTACCCCAGCATCACGCTGTCGGCGTCGGCCGGTTTGGAATCGTTGTCGGGGGCGGCACTGTTCAGCGGTTCGAGCGAAGTCTGGAAGATGGCCGCTGGTCTGACCGCACCGATTTTCCACGGTGGCGCGCTCAGGGCGCAGAAACAGGCGGCCATCGACGCGTTCCATGCCTCGGCCGCGACCTACCGGCAGACAGTCCTCAGTGCTTTTGGACAGGTCGCCGATGTACTACGCGCACTGGCACACGACGCCGAACTTGTGCGCGCCGAGAAACACGCGCTCGATGCTTCCCTGGCCAGCACCCGGTTGCAACGGCTCAGCTACAGTGCCGGCAAATCCGACCTGCTACAACTCCTGTACGCCGAACGCAGTTACCAGCAAGCGCGGCTGGGTTACACGCGCGCCGTGGCTCAGCGTTTCCAGGATACCGACCAGCTTTTCGTAGCCATGGGCGGGGGATGGTGGAATGCGCCGCACCTGGGCCTTGCGCAGCCCGGCGGGTGACTGGGAAAGATATTGCAGCGCAGCCGGGACCCGCCGGTCATGGCGGAATCGGTGTCGTACTGTTGCAATGCCGTGCACAGTGAGCCCTTCATCACCAGCGCTTGCGGCCCGTGAGGTGCCTGACAAACTTGCGCGGTAACTTCAGCCACGGCGAGCGACGCGGTGTCAGGAAAGCGCGCAGCGCCGCCCCGTCCATCTCCACCGGAGCACCGCAGTCCGGGACATCCACCCCCGCCGACCAGAGAACGCCGCCCACCACCAGGCGCCGCAGCCCGACCTGCGACCAGGCCCGGTGTGAATCCAGCCCCGTGAAAACAAACGAGCGACCGCCGTCGGGCCGCTCGAACGCCCAGGCGACGATGTCGCCTGCACCGCCTCGCGGCGAGCCGGCAAAACGTTTGCCCGACCACAACAATGGCGTAACACCGCGCATGTCGTGGACGAACTGAATGTGGTTCAGCCAGCCGTCGCGGCCCTGCCACGGCTCCACGCCGCGGGTCGCCGGATGGTTGGGAAAGTCCGCGTGAGCACTGCGCCAATGGCCACGCCTCGACGCCCCGGTTGCATATACCCCGCCGAGCAGGCGCATACCCAACTGCAGATAGTGTTCCGGGAAACCCGCGGCCTGGTGGATGACGACCAGGCCGGTGCCGGCTGCGGCGCGTTCCAGCACGCCGGCGCGATGAGGAGAGGCCAGAAATCCCTGGCGACCGCCGCCCTTGTCGTAGAAAACCAGCGCGGCCGCCCCATCCAGTACGGCTTCATCGGCCGGCCAGCCGTCCGGGACAACCACCGGTGTCACACCTTCCACCCGGGATAACAGGGCGGCGAGCAACCGGCACCCGCCCAGGTAATCGTGATGCCCGACCCGGTCGTAAGTCTTGACCGGCCCGGCGACCAGGACGATGCGCCGGAGAGAGTTTTCCGATGTGCGGTCCGAAGGCACGCTAATTCAGCGCCCCGGTTTCAAGATTGACGCCGGCAGTCCGCAGCGATTCAAGCAAGGGACCGGTATGGTCCCGAAAGCGGTGCGCGTAGCCGGTGTTCGGCACGACCGGCCCGCGTGCCTGAACCGCACTGAAAGTTGCAATGGGTCGC
>CAZNWR010000240.1:0-4987 GCA_964576645.1 uncultured Enterobacteriaceae bacterium
CACACCTCCAGGTGCCGCATTCACGGTAGCCCCCACGCGGGGCGATGATCTCACAGGGAAAGCGTGCGCATAGACCTGGGTCGACGACAACGCCATGAGCAGCAGACAACAGGCCAGCAGCAATCGCTTCACGGCTTTGATCATTCTGTTGCCCGAAAAAGAACCGGGAGCAGGCATTTGTCGCGCTTCATTGGCGCGGCGCAAAGTGGGCGATGCGAAATACATGAGCGCATTGTTCCTTGATGATACTTGGATTTGCTAATGAATCAGTGGGCGTCCGAGACTCTGGGGAAAAATGTCGTCCAGATACAGATCCACGCCCAGCAGAACGCCCACGTGCCGGCCGGTTCCGCGGTTTACCGGCACCTGCGCCTCCAGCCCGACCTGGTAGTACGTGCCGATCCAGACTATCCCCGGATTGACGTAACCCGTGGTCTGTCCGGCGCAACCGCGGTCGAGGCACGTCTGCATCGAAAATTCCACGATGGGAACCATCCTGTTGAAGGGGGCCTTAATCCCGACATCTTTCACGAAACTCTGCAGATAGGGGATGCTGTACTGAATGGAAAATCCCCAGTCCACGGCGTGTGGCACCGCAGAATCCGTCGGAAATTCTTCCGCCACTGCACCGGTCACGGCGAACGGCTGCAGATACTGCATGGAATCAGGCAGATCCCCGAAACCCTTGCCAAAGGCGAACTCCGGAGTATAGGTGGAAAAGTTGTCGCCGATGTTCCCGCTGCCTGTGCCGGCGATAGTATCGCTGAAACTGATCATGCCGATGGCCTCATGCCGCGCGCTGAGAAAAAGTTGATATTGCGCACCGACGCTCAAGTTGTCCCAACCGCTGGCGTTGCGCCCAGCGAGCCACAGCCGGCTGACACCCCACCGCCAGCGTCGTTCTTGAGCCATTGGTAACCCGTGCCCAGGGTAAGACCGAACCGCCGGGTCAAGGTCTTGGCATAATCGAAATCGATGCCGTTCTGCTTAACACCGCCCGCTTTGATGCTGCCGAAAACGGCGCCGAATTCGTTGACGACGCCCGGGTCGTCTATGCTCAACGTGCCAGGGAAGACGCGCATGCCCGCGATAGCATGAGCCCACAGAGCCGTCGGCAGCAGCAGCAACACGGTTGTAATGAAGACTGGCGAACGGCCAGGGAAACGAAAAGCGGTACGTCGCACTACACGGTCCCTCTTCAACCAACTGAAGTGCAACTAATTGTAAGGGCTTCGGCGCAGGCGGACTTGCGACAAATTGTCGCAGGCATGGTTTCCGGACCGTGCGTGCACAGGAGAATTTGTCACATGACCCGATATGTGCGGACGCTCTGGAACTCGCGCCCCGCTCTCCTGTCGCCTATAGGTAGACGCGCCCCACGTCCTGCATGTGGAAACGCGGGTGATAATGAAATCGATCCCCACTTTCAAACAGGCCGACACCAACGGTGATCATTTCGTGTCCATCAAGGAGGCCGTTGCCGCCGGTGTTCCCAAATCGGGCGCCAGGAAGAACGACCTGAACGGCGACGGCAAGCTGACAAAAACGGACTGGATACTGGTGCGCTACGATATGGAAAACCGCAAAATGGGGCACGCGCCAGGCACAACAAACGGCTGATCCCAGTTAACCCTCCGGCACCGGCTGGTTGAGAAGCACCCAGTAGAGACCGAGATTTGCAACAGCATCGGCGAAGGCGCCAAATTCCACGGGTTTTCGTACATAGCTGTTCGCTCCGCAGCGGTAACTCTGGAGCATATCCTCGTCTTCGCTGGACGAAGTCAATACGACAACGGGGATGAGTTGAGTGCGCTCGTCAGCACGCATGCGCTTGAGCACATCGATCCCGTTGAGCTTGGGCAGCTTCAGATCAAGTAACACCACACCGGGGTTACTGGAAGGGTCGCGGTCAGCGTACTTGCCTTCGCAAAACAGATACTCCAGTGCTTCGCTGCCGTCGCGCGCGACGACTACTTCGTTGGCGATGTTGCTCTTGCGCAGCGACCTGAGAGTCAGCTCTTCGTCATCCTCGTTGTCTTCCACCAGCAGAATTACCTTGTCATTGTTCATTTCGAGATTTCCGGTGAGTCACTACGTTTATTGACTTTCGGGGCGCGCAGGGAGAGGCTGCCCCAGCATCGGACCGATTTTCTGCACGCCCACAGGCTTCGACCACAGGTAACCCTGGCCATCCTGGCACCCATGCGAACGCAGAAATTCCAACTGTGCTTCCGTTTCGATACCTTCCGCTATCACACGCAGCCCCAGGGCGGAGCCGAGCGAGATGATCGCCTGCACGATGGTCGCTCCGTGCCGGTCGCTGTCCATGCGCCGAACGAAGGACTGATCGATTTTGAGGCAGTCGATGGGCAGGCTGGACAGGTAGCTGAGACTGGAGTAACCGGTGCCAAAGTCATCCACCGCCACTTTCAAGCCCAGGTCCTTGAGCCTGCTGAGTATTTCAATCGCCTGATCCTGATCCTCGACGACGACACTTTCAGTGAGTTCCAGTTCCAGAAATTCCGGATTGATATCGTATTCGCTGATTGTAGCGGCCACGGAATCTATAAATCCCTTACTGTGAAACTGGTGGGCGGAAACATTGACGGCCACGCACAGATTCGATGCACCGGCTTGCTGCCAACGCTTCAGCTCGTTGCAGGCCGATTCCAGCGCCCACCCCCCAAGGACATGGATCAACTCCGAACCCTCGGCAATAGGAATAAAAGCACCAGGGGAAATCCAGCCCCGCTGCCGGTGCTTCCAGCGCATCAACGCTTCCACTCCCACCAGAGCTCCACTTTCCAGGGCTACCTGGGGCTGGTAATAGAGCAGCAGATCACTGCTTCCAACAGCGCTGCGCAGTTCGTTTTCCAGTTCCACCCGTTCCGCGGCCGCCTCGGTCATTTCCGCGGCGTAGAACTGGAACTTGCCGCCGCCGCCCTCGCTCTTGGCACGATGCATGGCCGCATTTGCGTTCTGCAGCAGGGTCTGAACCTCTTCACCGTCGCGCCGAAATATGCTCACGCCGATGCTGACCGTGACATGCACGTCCCTGTTCTCAAGGGTAAACGGCGCCTGGAATGCGGCCTGGAACTTGCGCACTACCGCTTCCGCGTCACCGGGACGACCCAGGTTCGCGGCCAGGACCGCAAAACTGTCGGCGCCCAGGCGGGCAACCGTATCTCCATCCTGTGCCGCGTCCCGCAACCGGCCCGCGATCAAATTCAACAATTTGTCGCCCACGTCATGGCCGTAACCGTCGAGAACCAGTTTGAACTGGTCTATGTTCAAAATCAGAACCGCCAGTGTGTGCCCGGTACGGCGAGCATAGTTTATGGCCTGCCCCATGCGATCCGCCAACAGATCACGATTCGGCAAATCCGTAAGTGCATCGTAATTGGCCAGGTACTGGATACGTTGCTCGTAGAGCTTTCGCTCCCTGATGTCTCTTGCTATGGTCGAAAAATACTGTACTTGTCCGTCCGGACCACGATGGGCAATAAGCACCTGGGACATCGGTATCTGCCGGCCGTCCCGGGTTCGCATCTCTAGCTCTCCGTGCCAGATAGCGTCGCATTCCGCGGTTGGCCGTGCCACGTCTTCAAGGATCCTGCGTTGTTCCTCGCCGTAGAAATCCACGATCGAGCAGCCGTGGACTTCCCCTTCGAGCTCGAGCAACCTGCGGCCGCCCGCATTCATGTAAATCAGATATCCATCGGGGTCAGTCATGCCGACGAAGTCACTGGTGGACTCGAGAATCGTCACCAGGCGGCGGCGCTCTTCCTCAATTTCTTTCGCATGCCGCCGTTCCACGGCTTCATCCAGGGCGCGGCGCACGGCGGTACCCAAGCGGCGCAGGTTTCCCTTCAGTACGTAGTCCGTGGCCCCATGCTGAATCGAATAAATGGCGCGGTCTTCGCCCAGGGTCCCGGACACGAAAATGAACGGGATGTCCGGCGTAAGCTCCCGGACTACGCCCAGGGCGGTAATGCCGTCAAAATTGGGCATTGAATAATCCGACAGGATTACGTGCGGCGGCCTTTCCGCAAGTGCGCTGCGCAACTCTTCTTCGCTTTCGACCCTTTCCATACGCACGTCGAACCCATCGCGCTCCATTGCGAGAACGGCAAGCTCCACGTCGTCGGGAGAATCCTCGACAAAAAGTGCGCGTATTTCCTTCCGTTCCACGGGCAACTCCCCTGCAGACTTGATATCCAATGGTGGCGTATTCATCAACATACCTCCCGCCGGCCTTCGTCCAGCTCCAAACTACTCAATTTATCGCGCGTTCTCCGGTAACCACATTCTCCGCTACCAGTGTGAAAAAGAATGCCGCTCCCTTCCCTGGCGCCGCATCAACCCAGATGCGGCCGCCGTGGCGATGTATTATCCGCTGTACCGTCGCCAACCCGATGCCGGTTCCGGCAAATTCCTTTTCCGAATGAAGACGCTGGAAGGCGCCGAACAGTTTATCCACGTATTTCATGTCGAATCCGGCACCGTTATCGCGAACGAAATATACCGTTCTGCCCGCATCGCGCATCATTCCCACTTCGATACGTGCCTTCTCGGTCTTCGATGTGAATTTCCACGCATTGCCCAGCAGATTTTCCAGCGCCGCCCGCAGCAGGCGCGGATCTCCGACAACCTTCATGTCTTGCCACACGGACACGTCCACAGAGCGATCGGGATCCTCGGCCTGGAGCGTGTCGAGAACCGTTTCCGCAATCTCGCTTAAATTGATGTCCACATGCTGCAAATCACCGCGGGAAACTCTGGACAGGTTAAGAAGATCTTCGATTAACTGCCCCATGCGCAGGGTGGCGGCCCTTATTTTCCTGAAGTACCGCTGGGCATCTTCAGGCAGATCCTCAGGCAATTCCTCGATAAGAGCCTGACTGAACCCGTCAATCGATCGCAGTGGCGACCTCAAATCGTGGGAAACGGAATAGCTGAACGCTTCCAGTTCGTGGTTGGTTGCGTC
>CAZNWR010000241.1:0-4970 GCA_964576645.1 uncultured Enterobacteriaceae bacterium
CCGAAAACACAACATGACCATTCTCGTCGACACTACGATAAACATCGGCGCTTGCGGGAAGAGCCATCACTATCCCTGAAACAAGGATCAGCACACGGCAGAACATGTCAAATTTCAGATCCATACCTTGTATTGTAGACATATTTGAAACGCGGCGCGTTCAAAAAAAAGCCCCCCTGACGGGGGGCTCTTCGACATAATGTGCGGCGGTTCCGATTTAAAGACTGAAGTACATGTCGAATTCCACCGGATGCGTGGTCATGCGGAACCGTGTCACTTCCTCCATTTTCAGCTTGATGTAGGCGTCGATCATGTCGTCCGAGAACACGCCACCCGCCGTCAGAAATTCGCGGTCATTGTCCAGCGCCGCCAAGGCCTGGTCCAGGGAAGAGCAAACGGTTGGAATACCCTTCTCCTCTTCCGGCTCCAGGTCGTAGAGATCCTTTTCCAGCGGAGCGCCCGGATCCATCTTGTTCTGAATACCGTCCAGTCCCGCCATCATCATGGCCGCGAACATGAGATACGGGTTGCCGCTGGAGTCCGGAAACCGCACTTCGATGCGGCGCGCTTTCGGGTTGGCAACCCAGGGAATGCGGCAGGACGCGGAGCGGTTGCGCGCGGAATAGGCCAGCATTGTCGGGGCTTCAAAGCCGGGAACCAGGCGTTTGTAACTGTTGGTGCCGGAGTTGGTAAAAGCGTTCAACGCATGCGCGTGCTTGAAAAGGCCGCCGATGTAATACAGACCGAGCTGCGACAGGCCGCCGTACTTGTCCCCGGTGAACAGGTTCTTGCCGTCTTTTCCCAGAGACTGGTGACAGTGCATGCCGTTGCCGTTGTCCCCCACCAGCGGCTTGGGCATGAAGGTGGCGGTCTTGCCGAAACTATGAGCCACGTTCTGCACTATGTATTTCAGGATCTGCAGCTCATCAGCCTTGCGCACAAGCGTATTGAATTTGGTGCCTATTTCGCACTGCCCGGCGGTGGCGACTTCGTGGTGATGGACTTCCACGGACACGCCCATTTCCTCCAGCGTGGAACACATGGCCGAGCGGATGTTCTGAAGGGAATCCACCGGCGGCACGGGAAAGTATCCTCCCTTGACCTGCGGCCGGTGCCCCATGTTGCCGTCTTCGAATACACGCTCACTGTTCCAGTCGCCTTCCTCTGAGTCAATCTCACAGAACGAGCCATTCAGATTCGCGCCCCAGCGCACGTCGTCAAATACGAAAAACTCCGGTTCCGGCCCGAAGAAGGATGCGTCGGCGATGCCCGTGGACTTCATATAAGCTTCCGCACGCTTGGCCAGTGACCGCGGGCAGCGGTCATAACCCTGCATGGTGCTCGGTTCGAGTACGTCACAGCGAATATTGATGGTCGGATCGTCGAAGAACGGATCCATCACGGCTGTTTCCGGGTCGGGCATCAACACCATGTCGGACTCATTTATCCCCTTCCAACCGGCAATGGATGAACCATCGAACATCTTACCGCTCTCGAAAAATTCCTCGTCCACGCTGTCGACGGGAATTGAAACGTGCTGCTCCTTGCCTCTCGTGTCCGTGAAGCGCAGGTCTGCGAACTTGACTTCATGCTCCCTGATCATTTCCAACACTTTATCTTTTGACATTTATCATCTCCTCAACAATGAATACCCGATGCGCTTCCGACTGGTGTTTCCAAGCGGTAGTAATTATGCAAAGCCGCCGCGCCCGGCCACGGGAAATCTTCCTGCAGGTGCCGCGGTTGCGTATCCAAAAGCAGAAACCATGCCACCTGGGTACGGTACCAAGCTCTTGAATTTGCACTGACTTAACGCAATGATGGATTCAGTAACGCACCATTATGGTGCGAACCCTTCCTTCCTTGCGTTAATTCGGTGCATTTCACATTAATGGCGCTACCGACTCGCCGCGCACCAGATCGGCAAAACTTTCACGACGGCGGATCTCGTACATGGCGCCGCCATCCACCATGATTTCCGCCGGGCGCGGGCGGCTGTTGTAGTTAGATGCCATGCTCGCACTGTAGGCGCCCGCCGAACAGACGGCCAACAGGTCGCCCTCGGCGACGGCCAAGTGCCGGTCCAGGCCCAGAAAATCGCTGGACTCACATACCGGTCCGACTATATCGCAGGTTTCCCTGGGTGCCGCGCCGCTTTCCTCCACGGGAAGGATCTCCATCCAGGCGTCGTACAGCGCAGGACGCAGGAGGTCATTCATGGCGGCATCCACGACGGCGAACAGACGGCTGCCATTTCGCTTCAGATATTCCACCCGGGTAAGCAACACGCCCGCCTCGCCCACCAGCGAACGTCCGGGTTCCAGCAACAACTCGAGGGGCCGATTCTGCACGCGTTCGCACAGCGCCGCCACCAGTTCGCCCGGCGTCGGCGGCGCCTCGTCCCGGTATCGGATTCCCAGCCCGCCGCCCATATCAATGTGACGCAGGCTGACTCCATCATCCTGCAGCCGATCGCACAATTCCAGCACCCGATCGACTGCATCGAGGTACGGCGACAGCGAGGTAATCTGGGACCCGATGTGGCAGGCAATACCCACTACGTCAATCGAATCCAGTGTTGCGGCTTCGCGGTAAAGCGCCAGCGCGTCGCCGGCGGCAATGCCGAACTTGCTGTCCCGCAGACCTGTTGCGATGTAGGGATGTGTTCCAGGGTCCACGTCCGGATTGACCCTTATGGCGATCCTGGCGGTGGTTCCACATTCACGAGCCACCTGTGCCAGCCGCCGCAGTTCCGCTTCCGACTCCACGTTGAAACAACGGATGCCTGCCTCGAGCGCTCTTTGCATTTCCCCGGCGCGCTTGCCGATGCCGGAAAATACCACCCTGGACGCCGCCCCGCCCGCCGCCAATACGCGCTCAAGCTCGCCGCCGGATACGATGTCGAAACCCGATCCCATGCGCGCCAGCACGTCCAGCAGCGCAAGGTTGGAATTGGCCTTGACGGCGTAGCAGACCAGGTGTGGGCGCGGCCCGAAAGCCTCATCGTATGCCCGCCATGCCTGCTCCACGGCGGATTTCGAGTAGACGTAACAGGGGGTGCCGAAACGCGCCGCGATATCGGACAGGCGCGCCTGGTCGGCGCAGAGCTGGCCGCCGCGGTAGGCGAACGGGTGCATCGAACTAGGCGAAACTGACGGGTCCCGCCTGACTGGACGCCGCTTTGGTGGGTCGATACAGCGGCCCCTTCTGTCCGCAGGCGGCAACGACAGACAGTGCCGCCGCCAGCAACAGCCAGCGTGGTAACCTGCGGAACTCGGAAAAGACCGACATGCACTTCCTCCGGGGGGATAATGGCCAAGCATAGCAAAATGGCGGTGTCGGCGCAGCCCGACAGGCAGTCTGTTTCGGCTTGCATTCCCGGGTCAATTTCGATGAAATTATCGGTCCCTGCCTACGGAAGGATCTGTCCCCGATATGAGCGAGAACATAATTCACGTCACTAACGACAGTTTTGAAGACCAGGTACTGAAAGCACAGAAGCCCGTCATGGTTGATTACTGGGCGGAGTGGTGCGGCCCCTGCAAAATGATTGCGCCGATACTCGATGAAATTGCCGACGAATATGAGGGCAAACTCACGGTGGCAAAACTCAACGTGGATGAAAACCAGGCCATCGCCCAGAAATATGGAGTCCGGGGCATACCCACTCTGATGATCTTCAAAACCGGCGAAGTGGTTGGAACCCGGGTTGGCGCCCAGTCCAAGTCTCAACTTTCCGCGTTTATAGACAGCTCAATTTAACCTCAGGGCGGGCGAGCAAAATAACTGGACGTACCCCGATCCACGTGCTAATTTAATATCAAGAAAACCTTTCTGTTCAGTCCCTCTAAAAAGCAATTCGAGATCCATCCGCGCCGGCGCGTCGCGCGTCCGTGTGCAAGATCAATACAGCCCTGGCAGTGTGTAGGAGTCCATGAACCTAACAGAACTCAAGCAACAGCCCGCATCGGAACTTATCACTCTCTCTGAATCTCTCGGACTAGATGGCCTGGCGCGTTCGCGCAAACAGGACGTCATCTTTGAAATCCTCAAGGCACAGGCCAAGAAAGGCGAAGATATCTTCGGCGACGGCGTCCTGGAAATTCTTCAGGATGGCTTCGGCTTCCTGCGCTCAGCCGACAGTTCCTATCTGGCCGGGCCGGACGATATTTACGTTTCGCCGAGTCAGATCCGGCGCTTCAACCTGAGGACCGGCGACAATATTGCCGGCAAAATCCGACCGCCCAAGGACGGCGAACGTTACTTTGCTCTTCTCAAGGTAGCCGAGATCAATTTCGAGCCGCCGGAAAAAGCCAAGCATAAAATCCTGTTTGAAAACCTGACTCCCCTGTTCGCCCAGCGGCGGCTGAAGCTGGAGGTGGGCAACGGCAGTACCGAGGACCTGACGCCGCGCATCATCGACCTGGTGGCGCCCATCGGCAAGGGCCAACGCGGACTCATCGTCTCGCCGCCCAAGGCCGGCAAGACCATGATGCTGCAATCCATCGCCCAGTCCATTACCAATAATCACCCCGAGTGCTACCTCATCGTTCTGCTTATCGACGAACGTCCGGAAGAGGTGACGGAAATGGAACGCTCGGTGCGCGGCGAGGTGATCTCCAGCACCTTTGATGAGCCGGCGAGCCGGCACGTACAAGTGGCGGAAATGGTGATCGAGCGCGCCAAGCGCCTGACGGAGCACAAGAAGGACGTGGTGATCCTGCTGGATTCAATAACGCGCCTGGCACGCGCCTACAATACGGTAGTGCCCGCGTCAGGCAAGGTGCTTACCGGCGGTGTCGACGCCAATGCACTGCAGCGGCCGAAGCGTTTCTTCGGGGCGGCGCGAAACATTGAGGAAGGCGGCAGCCTCACCATCCTCGCCACCGCGCTCATCGATACGGGCTCGCGCATGGACGATGTTATTTACGAGGAGTTCAAGGGCACCGGTAATATGGAGATACACCTGG
>CAZNWR010000242.1:0-4941 GCA_964576645.1 uncultured Enterobacteriaceae bacterium
CATGTGGAGCGCGCGATACAGGGATGTAGGTGGCGCGCGGAACTGATTCGAGCCGCACATGGATGTGCGGCGAGATTAAGCGGCGCGAACACCCCGCAGCCGACCACACAGTTTAACTGTAGGGACCGTGCCCGCCGACAGGACCGGCCGCCAGTGCGGAGGATGGTCCCGAATAACCCGGTTTACCGGTAGGTGTACGCGGTCAGCGTGCCGTCCGTGCAATAGACATACAGGATGTTCCCGACCACCAGGGGTTTGACGATGATGCGTTGTTCCGACGGACGCTTCCTGGCCACGAAGCGTCCGGACGATTTATCCATCCAGTGCAGGTAGCCGGCGTAGTCCCCCACAACCAGATACTTGCCTATGACGGCCGGTCCCGTGGCCTGCCGGGCGTGCAGCTTGTCGTGTTTCCACACGGTGGTGCCGGTGAACCGGTCAATCGCCATAATCTGGCTTTCAGCATTGGTTACATACAGGAAACTGTCGTCGGCCGTGAAGCCCGAATAGGTCGAAAGCTGGCGCGCCCAGACTATCTGACCCGTTTCCAGCCGCACGGCGGCAAGCCTGCCCTGGAAACTGCCGGCGTAGACGTATCCGTCCATGACCAGGGGTTTTGCATCTATGTCCACCATGCGCTCCAGGTCAGAGCGCCCGCGCGGCTCCGAGATCACGGTCTCCCAGAGCAGCCTGCCGGTGTGCAGGTCCAGGGCGGCAAGGCGACCGCCGTCAAAACCCGCGATGACCTTGTCGCCCGAGATCACGGGCGGGCTGGTGCCGCGTAGGGAAAGCGTGGGGACCGTTCTGTCGTATATCCAAATAGTCTTGCCGGTGGCGCCGTCGAGGCCGTATAACTTTCCGTCGCCGGTGCGAACGACCACTATGCCTTTCGATTTCGCCGGTGGTGAAAGTACCTCGCTGGATACCTGGGCTTCCCACTGCTTCTTGCCGGTGTTGGCTGAAAACGCTATGACCTTCCCGGCGGACGTTCCCACAAGTACCGTGTTGTCTCCGTAACCGGGACCGCCTGAAATATGTACGTCCAGATCATCATGCCAGATGGTCTGGCCATTGGTGGCGTCAAGCGCCTCAAGATCGCCCCCGGCGTCCACCACGTAAAGGCGCTGGTCTGCCTGTACGGGTGCCAGCTCCAGGTACTGTTCGTCTGTGCCGTCCCCGATGCTTTTCGACCAGAGCTGTACGACGTTCAGCTTTGGTACGAAATTTACCAGGGGCGCAGGCGGTTCGGAGTTGTCCTTGCCGCCAACGAGGTAGTTTTCTACGGTACTCTTGAGGCCGCAACCCGCGCACAGCGCGGCTGCGAGGATCAGCAACGACAACCGCTTCATGAACTTACATTGATTCCCAGGTTATCCAGCTTGGTCTCCAGGATGCTGGTATTGGAACCGGCCGCGCGCGCGGCGTTCAGGGCCTGTTGGTAGTCGTCGAAAGCGGCTTCCTTGCGGCCCTGCCTGGCGGCGATATCACCGCGCAGTTCCTTGAAACTGGCGAGGTACTGGCCGGGGTCGTTGACGTCCAGGGCTTTCAACGCGGCATCGTATTTCTTCTCGGCCACCAGAATGCGGGCCAGGCGCAACCGGATTTCACGATCCATTGACGGTTGACTGTTGTGCTCCATTGCCCAGCGGAGCTGTCCGGCTGCCACATCCAGCTTGCCTGATTCGACGGCGATTTTTGCCATTATCAGTTTGCTGAATACGGCATACTCGGTATGTGCATATTTGCCGGTAATCTCGTTTGCGGTCTGTTCAGCGTCGTGGACCTTTCCATTGGCCATGTCTGTGACCAACTGCTGGTAAATCGCCGATGCCGCGGCGGCCTGTTTGACCACATGACCCTGCCAGGTGCGCCACCCGAACAGCCCGATGAGCCCCAGGGCGATGCCGAGGATGATGGATTTGCCGTTCTCCGCCCACCATTTCTTGATGGATTCTATCTGTTCTTCTTCTGTCTGGTAGACGTCCAAGTGCTATCTCCGTACCGTATTTGAACTCGAATGCCGTGCCGCGCCGGCAAAACATCAATTATACCCGTACATTCGTCGCCGTTTCACAATCCCAGCCGGTGGGAAAGCTCTTCCGCCAGCCGGTCACGCGGGAGATTCTCCTGTTCCGCGTCCTGGCGTAGTGATTTCAGACCCACGTTCCCGGCCTTTAGTTCTTCTTCGCCGACTATCACGGCATAAGCGGCTCCTGAGCGGTCCGCCTTTTTGAACTGGGCCCGGAAGCTGCCGCCGCCACAGTGCGTGAGGACCCGGAGCGCCGGCAGCCGGTCGCGCAAGTCTTCCGCCAGGCTGAGCGCCTGGTTGAGAGTCTCCGGCGTGCCGCTCACTATATAGACGTGAGGGGAGGGGTCGGGCAGCTGCGCCTCGCTCATGAGTTCCAGGATCCGTTCCATGCCCATGGCGAAGCCGACAGCCGGGACCGGCCTGCCGCCGAAGTGCTCCACAAGGCCGTCGTAGCGCCCGCCGGCGCAAATGGCCCCCTGCGCTCCCAGTTTCCCGCTGGTCCATTCGAAAACCGTGCCGTTGTAATAATCCAGGCCGCGCACCAGGCGTGGATTCACCCGGTAAGGTATGCCGGCGTCGTCAAGCAACGACTTGAGCTGCCCGAAGTGCGCAATGGAGGCCTGGTCGAGGTGATCATCCATGCCGGGTGCGTCCTCGATGAGGCTGCGCATGTCCGGGTTTTTACTGTCGAGGATCCGCAATGGATTGCGGTGCAGCCGCTGCCGGCTGTCCTGGTCCAGTTGCGGGGCGTGGTCGGAAAAGTACGATACCAGCACTTGCCGGTATGCCTGGCGGCTTTCGTTGCTGCCCAGGGTGTTGAGTTCCAACACCACCTCGTTAATGCCCAGTGCCCGCCAAAGTCTGGCGCTCAGCAATATCAATTCTGCGTCTATATCCGGGCCCGGCAGTCCGAATGCCTCCGCGCCGATCTGATAGAACTGGCGGAACCTTCCTTTCTGGGGTTTCTCATGCCGGAACATGGGCCCTTTGTACCAAATCCGTTGTGCGTTGCCCGGCGCGAACAGGCCGGTTTCGATGCCGGCGCGCACGCAGCCGGCGGTGCCTTCCGGGCGCAGGGTAAGCCGGTCGCCGCTGCGGTCCTCGAAGGTATACATCTCCTTGGAGACGATATCCGTTGTTTCACCGATGGAGCGCTCGAACAGCTCGGTACGTTCCACGATGGGAGTGCGGATTTCCCGGTATCCGTAGCGCTGCAGGATGTCCTGCGCGGTTTCTTCCAGGAACTGCCATTGGGGCGTCTGTTCCGGCAGGGCATCGTGCATGCCCCGCACTCCTCGAATAATGTCCGCCAAGTGAACCTCCGCTGGGAAAACCCGGCATTCTAGCCGAAGAAAGCCGGGAAACGGGATGCTATGGATTGCGCAGGGTGAAACGCGCCACGCCCGAACGTGAATAGGGCGCAGGATTGAACGGCTTGCCGTTGAATTTGATGGTTACGCCCTGGGTGAACCCAAGGAGCACCGAAAACGGTGCAGTCCCGCTCAGTTTCAGGACGTCTCCGGCACGTGCCAGGTTGCGGTAAACCTTGGTTTCGTGGGCATCGAAAATCTCGATCCAGGAGTCGGCGATGACGTGGATCAGTATATGGTCCGGGCCGTCCGGTCCCGCCACGATAACGTGTTCCGAGGTCTCGGGCGCCGTGCCGGACGCGGCCGTTGCCTTGGCTGCGCCGCTGCCGGCACCCGCATTCTTGCCCGTCCCGGTATTCGGTTTGGCCGGGGCGGTGGTAGTGGCTGGCGTATTACCGGAAGCCGCAGCGCCGGATGCCGCGGTTGTTACCTGCGCCTGCTGTGGAGCCCGATAATATGGAACGTTGGGATGGTGCACGATCTTAATAGGGTATCCCAGCGGATTCTTGGGTGGCCGGGTCTGGGTCTGCGCTGCCGAGCTGCTTGCGCTGTTGGTGTGTATGACGAATTTGCTCTGCCACCAGATGACGAGAAGAATTACCAGTGTAAGTGTGATCGCGTAGGTAAGGAATCTGACTGGTTTGTCACTGCTGCTGGTCTGCGTCGGGTGTTTGACCTCCGGCACAATTTCCGGCGTATCCGCGGTCGGCGCGCTTTCAAATTGCTCCAACAGGGTGTCAGCGTCAATCTTCAGGACCTTGGCATAGCCGCGCAGGTAGCCACGCACATATAGCGGTGCCGGCAAGCTGGAATAATCATCAGATTCAAGTGCTTCTATGACACGTGGCTCCAGGTGCATCTGGGCGGAGACATCGTGAATGGTGAGCTTCTGTTCCTCACGGCGCTCCTTGAGCCGCCTGCCCAGGCTGGAATCGACGGCCAGAGGGTGCGCCTCGGACATCGTCATCGAATGCCTGACTCCTCCAGAAGCTTGGCTTCATCGGAGTCAGGAAATGTATTCCGCAACAGCAGCGCATCGCTGGAAACCGCATCCTTGTCGCCCAATTCCTTTTCTATGCGTATGTCCAGCCACAGGCTGTTTGGTGTCGGCTTGGCAATCTGCAGGTAGCGCTGCATGTAGCCCCTGGCGGAGAGGAACTGCTTGTCGTGGTAGGAAATATGCGCCATCTGCAGCAGCGCCTCGGGCACTCTCGGGTTGAGCTGCAAGGCGCGCCGAAACTCCTTCTCGGCCTGCTTCCGCCTGCCGTTAAGCAGGTCACAGGTGCCGGCATTGGTGAGGGGGATTTCAGGCGTATCGTACAATGGGTTGGCGGCTGACTTTTTAAACATGGCTTCCGCCTCGTCCAGTCGCTTCGACTCGCACAGGAATCTCCCATAATTGTTCATGGTGGGCGAATCGTTGGGATTGAGTTGCAGTGCCTTTTTGAATGCCTGCTCCGCGAGCCGCGGTTCCTTCAAGTCCTGGTACAGCACGCCGTACACGTTGTAGCTGTCATAGTAGTCAGGGTCGGCCTTGATGGC
>CAZNWR010000243.1:0-4925 GCA_964576645.1 uncultured Enterobacteriaceae bacterium
CAGCACATCGGCGGGATCCAGAGTGGAATCCTGCAATCGCCCGGCCAACCATCGCACGGTTTCCGCGTTCCGCGATCGGTGAAACTCCAGCCGCTGGCAGCGGCTGCGCACGGTGATCGGCAGCCGCGAGGGCTGATGGGAGATCAAGATGAGCAAGCATTGCCCGGGCGGCTCTTCCAGGGTTTTGAGCAGGCCATTGGCGGCGCTGCGGTTCATGGCGTCGGCCGGATGGATCCAGGCGATCTTGTGGCGACCGAACTGGCTGCTGAGCTGAATGAAGTCGATGAGGTCCCGTACTTTGTCCACCGTGATGGGCTTGCCCGGCTCCTCCGGCTCGACCCTGAACAGATCCGGGTGATTGCCCGCGGCGAGCAGGACGCAGGAGCGGCAGTTTCCGCAGGCGATGCCTTCGGCAGGCGGATCCGAGCAATGCAGATGTGCCGTGATGCAGGCGGCGAACTCCGCCAGGCCGATGCCCCGCGGCCCGGCCAGCAGCAGGGCGTGCGGCAGCCGATCCGATTCCGCCATGGTCAGGTATCGCCGCCATTGCGCCGACTGCCAGGGAAGAAGTTCAGTCATCCCAGCCGCTGCTCCATCAGCCTGGTGAGATCGGACTGGACTTGCGCCAGGGATCGGCCGGCGTCGATGACCGCGACGCGCTCCGGCTCGCGCCGGGCGATATCCAGGTAAGTGCGGTGAACTCGATCGAAGAAGGCGCGCGTCTCCGATTCGAACCGATCGCGAAGGCCGTCCGGCTCGCGCCGTCCGGCCCGTTCCAGCCCCACCTCCACCGGTGCATCGAGCAATACCGTAAGGTCCGGCTTCAGGCCCTGCTGTACCCACTCTTCCAGGCGGCGGATATCCTCGACCGGTATGCCGCGCCCGCCTCCCTGGTAGGCATAGGTGGAATCGGTGAAGCGATCCGAGATGACGACCGCGCCCCGCTGCAGCGCGGGCCGGATCACCTGCTGCAGGTGCTGCTGGCGGGCGCAGAACACCAGCAGCAACTCCGTGCGTTCGTGCATGTCGATATCACCGTCCCGCCGCAGCAACAGTTGCCGGATCCGATCTCCGAACGGCGTGCCGCCCGGCTCGCGGGTCAGGATCGTCTCGCGCCCGCGGGCCCGCAGCAACCCGGCCAGAAAAGTCGCGTGCGTGCTTTTGCCCACACCTTCCATTCCTTCGATGGTGATAAACAGTCCTGGATTCACGTCCCCTACCCGACCAAACTCGAATCAAACAGGTTTCTCGCCAAGACGCGACGCCCGCCAAGATCGCCAAGGGGAGGGAACAGGTGTCGGAGCATGCGCTCCGACCCCCGACGCCTCACCGTTGTTAGCGTCTCTGCGATAAATTGCTTTGTGTTCGTCGTCATGTTCCGATGATTGGCGCCCACGGTGTGTCAATGACCGTTGAGCTGGTACTTGCGAACGGCCGCGTTATGTTCCGCGAGCGTGCTGGAAAACTTGTGCGTCCCATCGCCCTTGGCCACGAAATATAAAGCAGACCCGTTGGCCGGGTGAAGCGCCGCCTCGATGGAGGCCCGCCCCGGCAGGCCGATGGGAGTGGGAGGCAGGCCGGTGTGAACATAGGTGTTGTACGGGGAGTCCAGTTTCAGATCTTTCCAGTGTATATCGCCGTCGAACTTCGCGCCCAATGCGTAGATGACGGTCGGATCCGACTGCAGCTTCATGCCGCGCTCAAGCCGCCGGACGAATACGCCGGCGACTTTCGGGCGTTCCGCGGGAACGGCGGTTTCCTTTTCCACCAGGGACGCCAGGATTAACGCCTGGTAAGGACTCTGGTACGGCAGTCCCACGTCCCGGTGGCGCCACTCCTCCGACAGCACGCTGTTCATGGTCTTGAATGCGCGCTGAAGAAACTGAACGTCGGTAGTGCCCGCCGGGAATTGGTAGGTGTCGGGAAAGAACCGGCCTTCCGCGAAGGTGCCGGCGTGGCCGATGGCATCCATGACGTACGCGGGCCGGGTTTCAGCGAGGGTATGGCGCAGATCCGGGCACTGCTCCACCACCGCCATGACCTGCCGGAAGGTCCAGCCCTCCACCAGGGTGAGATTGTGTTCCACCACATGACCGTCGATCAGCATTTTGAGCAGATCCAACGGCGTCATGCCGGGCGTAACGGCGTATTCTCCCGCCTGCAGCGAACCTGCCCGGCCCTGCAGCCGGGCTTCCAGTTTGAAGTACCAGGACCTGGGCATCCAGCCGCGCGCCTGCAGGCGCGCGGCAACACTGGTGAGGGTAGCGCCCGGTTTCACAACAAAGCTTTGCGTGCCGCTTAACCGGAGCGGCGTGTGCAGGGAACGCACCATGTCGGCTCTTATCCACCACAGCGCCGCCGCGACGATGACTATCAAGAGCAGGAACCATGGTGCGATTCTCTTCAATTGCTTCGTACCTGGCTGCCGGAGATCAGGTCCGCCAGGATGCGGCGGGCGCGATCCATTCCGGGGAAGCCGTGTTCACCCAGGCGCCGCGCCGGCCAGATCCCGATGATGCTGTTGGTAAAAAATAATTCATCCGCTGATTGCACATCGTCACCATTTATTTTTCGGACATGGGGTTCGAGTCCCCACCGTTCCGCCTGTTCCAGCAGGATTTCCCGCACGATACCGGCGACGCCGCAGCGATCGACGTCGGCGGTGATCAGCCTGTCGCCGCGGATCAGGAACAGGTTGCTCATGGTGCCCGACACCAGGTTTCCTTCCGTGTCCAGCATGATCCCTTCCGGTGCTCCACGTTGCGCCAGCTCGGCGCGGGCCAGCACCTGCTCCAGGCGGTTGAGGTGCTTGATGGCGGCCAGTCGCGGATTGTGGCCAAGGCGCATTTCACAGACCAGGGTGTCAATGCCGTCGCGCCGGTATTCGCATCCGTGCAGGGGACCGGGGAACCAGCCAAGCACGCGGGTGAGCTGCGGGTCCGGCGGCGGGGTGTAACCACGCATTGACCCGCCTCGTGAAACCAGGATTTTCAGCACGCCGTCTTCACCCGCGGGAACGATAGCGGCGCTTTCATCCTCCAGCACACCCTCCGGCGGCGCCGGAAACCCGAGTCGCCCGCAGCCCAGGGCGAGCCGCTTTAAATGCCGTTCCCAACAGAGTGTGCGGCCGCCCGCCACGGCCAGCGTTTCGAAAACGCCGTCTCCATACTGGACGGCGCGGTCCTGCACGGACAGGGTATCGATGCGCCGGCCGTTAACCAGGAATACGGCTTCAGTCACGGACTGTACCCTATAAGTCGTTCCAAGTTGTCAACCGGACGGCGTTGCGCCCAGCCGTTTGCCACACCCTTTGGAATTGCTGTGTTGTTTCAGCCCAGGCGCCTGAACAGCAGCGACCCGTTGGTGCCCCCGAACCCGAAAGAATTCGACAGGACAACATCAATGGGCATTTCCCGGGCCTGATTCGGCACGAAGTCCAGGTCGCATTCCGGATCAGGGTTTTCCAGGTTAATGGTGGCCGGCGCCACCTGGTCGCGCAGGGACAGCACACTGAACACCGCCTCCACCCCTCCGGCGGCACCCAGCATGTGGCCAATCATGGATTTCGTTGAGCTTACCGCCAGCTGGTAGGCGTGGTCCCCGAACACCCGTTTAACGGCCTGGCATTCGATCGCGTCTCCCGCCGGCGTCGACGTGCCGTGGGCGTTGATATAGTGCACCGTGGATCCGTCGATACGCGCATTGCGCAGGCAGTTCTCCATGCAGCGGGCGGCGCCGTCACCGTCGGGAGAAGGCAGGGTCATGTGGTAGGCATCGCCGCTCATGCCGTAACCGATCAGTTCGCAGTAGATACGCGCCCCACGCGCCCTGGCATGCTCAAATTCCTCCAGCACCAGAACGCCGGCGCCGTCGCTCAGTACAAATCCGTCCCGGTCGCGATCCCAGGGCCGGCTGGCGGCGGCGGGATCGTCATTGCGCGTGGACAGCGCCTTGGCATTGGCAAAACCCGCCAGGCAGGTGGGCGCGCTGGCCATCTCCGCGCCGCCGGCAATCATGACGTCCGCATCTCCGTATTCGATGATACGTGCCGCTTCGCCGATATTATGGGTGCCGGTGGTGCAGGCGGTGACGATGGCGATATTCGGTCCGCGCGCGCCGATGCGAATGGACAGGTTGCCGGAAATCATGTTGATGATATTGCTGGGCACGTAGAACGGCGAGATGCGTCTCGGCCCGCTTTCCAGCATGGTCTGCGTGCCCTTCTCTATGCCGGACAAGCCGCCGATACCTGACCCGATGGCGACGCCGACCCGGGGCCCGTTTTCATCGGTGATCTCCAGGCCGGAATCGTCCAGGGCCTGGAGGCCGGCGGCCATGCCGTAATGGATGAAGGGATCCATTTTGCGGGCCTCTTTCCGGGGGATGTAGGCCTCCACGTCGAAGTCCTTGATGGCGCCGCCGATCTGCACCGGGAACCCGGTCACGTCAAAATGGGTGATACGGCCGACGCCGCTGACCCCGTTCAGTATATTCTGCCAGGTTTCAGCGACGCTGTTCCCCACGGGGGTGATCAGGCCCAGGCCGGTTATGACAATTCGACGCTTGCTCACGACGAGAATTCTAAGGAAACTCCGGCAAAGACGCTAAGAAGCGAAAACCGCAGTACCATTCCATTGTTCCCGGCGGCCTTGGCGATCATTGCGAGAAACCTGTATGGGCCCGGCTTGCGTGGCGCTACCCGGTAGAAAAAGGAAAGGCCGCGTTTCAAATAAAACGCGGCCTTGTTCCGGTTCGTAAATCCGCACTATTCTAGATGCGCGGTGATGTAGTCAACTGCCTGTTGAACGGTTGTGATTTTTTCTGCCTCTTCATCAGGGATTTCGGTTTTGAATTCCTCCTCCAAAGCCATCACCAGCTCAACCGAATCCATAGAGTCGGCAACCAGATCGTCTACAAATGAAGCT
>CAZNWR010000244.1:0-4909 GCA_964576645.1 uncultured Enterobacteriaceae bacterium
CTGCCACGCGCGACGCCGTGGCCGCGGTGGCTGCGGGATTTCCGCGCAACCGGGGCCGGCGCGTGGCGCCGGAAAACCTGCACATCACGCTGGTATTCCTGGGGGAGGTCGATGACGCGCACCGGGCCATGCTGGAATCCCGGGCGGCGCAGGTGCGAATGCCGCCGTTCGCGCTGGTGCTGGACCGCAGCGGCTGGTGGCGGCGCCCGCAGGTGGCGTGGCTGGCGCCGGAGACCGTGCCAGGGGCCATGCTGGGGCTGGTAAGCGCATTGAATGGCGCGGCGCGCGAATGCGGCCTGCGCGTGGAGGAGCGCGCCTACCGGGCGCACCTGACCATCGCGCGCCGGGTGTCGCGCCCGCCCACGGCGCCGCAGTTCGATCCCATCCGCTGGGAAATCAAGGAGTTCTGCCTGGTGGAGTCGGTAACCGAAGAGACCGGGTCACGCTATCGCGTCCGCGCCAGCTGGCCCCTCACGGAGCCCCAAACTGTGAGATAATTTCAGGCACGGCAATACATCTGAACTTTGGAGAAATTCACCATGGATGACAAGAAACAACAGGCCCTGAAGATGGCCCTCGGCCAGATCGAGAAGCAGTTTGGCAAGGGCTCCATCATGCGTATGAACGACGACAGCGTCGTGCGCGACGTCGTTACCGTCTCCACCGGATCGCTGGGACTGGATCTGGCGCTGGGCGTGGGCGGCTTGCCGCGCGGACGGGTGGTGGAGATCTACGGTCCTGAATCGTCAGGGAAGACCACGCTGGCGCTGCACGTGGCGGCGGAGATCCAGAAGGCGGGCGGCACGGCGGCGTTCGTCGACGCCGAGCACGCGCTGGATCCCGTGTATGCGGAAAAGCTGGGCGTGCACATCGACGACCTGCTGGTTTCGCAGCCGGACACCGGCGAGCAGGCTCTGGAGATCACCGACATGCTGGTGCGTTCCGGCGCCGTGGACCTGGTCATTATCGACTCGGTGGCGGCCTTGACGCCGAAGGCGGAAATTGAAGGGGAAATGGGTGATTCGCACATGGGACTGCAGGCACGGCTCATGTCCCAGGCGCTGCGCAAGCTGACCGGCAACATCAAGCGTTCCAATACGCTGGTCATCTTCATCAACCAGATCCGCATGAAGATCGGCGTCATGTTCGGCAATCCGGAAACCACCACCGGCGGCAATGCGCTGAAATTCTACGCTTCCGTGAGGCTGGATATTCGCCGCATCGGCGCCATCAAGAAGGCGGACGAGATCATCGGCAACGAGACGCGCGTGAAGGTCGTGAAGAACAAGGTGGCGCCGCCGTTCCGGGAAGTGATCTTCGATATCCTCTACGGCCAGGGCATCTCCCGCGAAGGCGAGATCATCACCCTGGGCGTACAGCATGACATCATCGAGAAGACCGGCGCCTGGTACAGCTACAAGGGCGACCGCATCGGCCAGGGCAAGGACAACGTGCGCGAACACCTGAAACAGCACCCGGAAATGGCGAAGGAAATAGAAGACGCCGTGCGCGCCAAGGTGCTGCCGCCGGCGCTGCAGAAAGAGGAAGCCGAGGCGGAGGCGGAAGCCTGACGGGCGACCGGCCCCCTGTCCGGCAACGGGCGCTGGACCTGCTGGCCCGGCGCGAGCACAGTGCCAGGGAGCTGGCCAACAAGCTTGCGGCACGCGGTTACCCGGCAGAGGAAATTGAAGAATTACTCGGGCGCCTGCAGGCAGAGGGGCTGCAGAGCGACCGGCGTTTCGCGGATACCTATCTCTACTACCGGGTACAGCGCGGTTACGGTCCGTTGCGTATCCGCATGGAACTGCGGGAGAAGGGCGTGGATGCGGATCTCATCGATACCTGCCTGGAAGGGGCCGATACCGACTGGGATGAACTGCTGGCTGACGTGCACCGCAAGAAATTCGGCGCCGACGCGCCGGCCGATTACAGGGAACAGGCGCGCCAGTCACGGTTCCTGCAGAGCCGGGGGTTTGCACCGGAGAAGATCCGCCGCTTGTTCCGGGAAGAATAAGGAATCGGCTTCGCAAGGTCGTTGGACCGGGTCCTGGACGCGGCGCGTCCAGGATGACGTTACTGGGTCCCGGGCGCCTGGCGTCCGGAATGACGCTTGCTTGTCATTCCGGCGTCGCACTTTTTCGTCATTCCGGCCTCCGGCCGGAATCCAGTAAATTGAAGGGTCCGCGTAGCGGACACCTTATTCACCCCATAGAATATCCCTATGAAATCCAGCAACGACATCCGCAGTGCTTTCCTGGGCTACTTCCAGGACAAGGGTCACCGGATCGTGCCGAGCAGCCCGCTGGTGCCGGCCAACGATCCCACCCTGCTGTTCACCAACGCCGGCATGGTGCAGTTCAAGGACGTGTTCCTGGGCCTGGACAAGCGCCCCTACCAGCGCGCCGCCACCGCCCAGCGCTGCGTGCGCGCGGGCGGCAAGCATAATGACCTGGAAAACGTCGGTTACACCGCCCGCCACCACACTTTCTTCGAAATGCTGGGCAACTTCAGCTTCGGCGACTACTTCAAGCGCGAAGCCATCCGCTACGCCTGGGAGTTTCTCACCGAAGTACTGAAGGTGCCGGAGGAACGCCTGTGGGTCACCGTGTTCACCGACGATGACGAGGCGGCCGACATCTGGCTCAAGGAAATCAAGGTCGACAAAAAGCGCTTCAGCCGCTGCGGCGAGAAGGACAACTTCTGGTCCATGGGCGAGACCGGCCCCTGCGGTCCCTGCAGCGAGATCTTCTACGACCACGGCGAGGGGATCCCCGGCGGCCCGCCCGGCACGGTGGAGCACGACGACGATCGTTACGTGGAGATCTGGAACCTGGTCTTCATGCAGTACGACCGCGATGGCGAGGGCAAGCTGCAGCCCATTCCCAGTCCCGGCGTGGATACCGGCATGGGACTGGAGCGCATCGCCGCGGTCCTGCAGGGCGTTCATAACAATTACGACATTGATTTGTTCAAGCAATTGATCCGCGCCATCCACGATCTCGCCGGCCGCGACGACCTGGACCGCGTGTCCGCGCGCGTGGTGGCCGATCACATCCGTTCCTGCGCGTTCCTGGTCACCGACGGCGTGCTGCCCTCCAACGAGGGCCGCGGCTACGTCCTGCGCCGTATCATCCGCCGGGCCGTGCGCCACGGCGACCGGCTCGGCTTCACGGAGCCGTTCTTCTACAAGCTGGCGGGACCGCTGGCGAAAATCATGGGCGATGCCTATCCGGAGCTCAAAGAGGGCCTGGATTTCACCCAGCGCACACTGAAGGCGGAGGAAACCCGCTTTGCCGAAACCCTGGACCAGGGGCTCGGGCACCTGGAAGAGGTTATTTCCGATCTCTCCGGCAAGGTCATCCCGGGCGCGGCGGTGTTCAAGCTCTACGACACTTACGGCTTCCCGGTGGATCTCACCGGCGACATCGCCAGGGAGCGCGGGCTGACCCTGGATCTGAAAGGTTTCGACGCGGCCATGGCCCAACAGCGCGCCAGGGCGCGCGCCGCCAGCCGTTTCGAAATGGATCATGCGGCCGGCGCGGGCGAAGCCGGCCTGGTGTCGGAATTCCGCGGCTATACGGGACTGGAAGCCGTGGCCCCGGTGACCGGCCTGTTCCGTGAGGGCCGCACGGTGAAATCCCTGGAAGCGGGCGAAGCCGGCGGCGTGGTGCTGGCGGCCACGCCGTTCTACGCGGAATCCGGCGGCCAGGTGGGCGATGCCGGCGAACTCGTCGGCCCGGGCGTCCTGTTCGAGGTCACCGATACCCAGAAGCAGGGCAAGGCCCATGTGCACCTGGGGAGCGTGAAGCAGGGCAGGCTGGAACCGGGCCAGGAGCTCGCCGCCCGGGTGGATGCCGGTCGCCGCGCGGATACCATGCGCAACCACTCCGCCACCCACCTGCTGCACGCGGCCCTGCGCCGGGTGCTGGGCACGCACGTGACCCAGAAGGGCTCGCTGGTGGCGCCGGATCGCCTGCGCTTCGATTTCGCCCATCCGGAAGCGGTCACGCCTGCGCAGTTGCTGGAAATCGAGCGGCTGGTCAACGCGCACGTTCTGGAGAACATCGACACGCGCGTGGAAGTCATGCCGCTGGAACAGGCCATGCAGTCCGGCGCCATGTCCCTGTTCGGTGAGAAGTATGACGCCGAGGTGCGTGTGCTCACCATCGCCGGCGATTTCTCGGTGGAGCTGTGCGGCGGCACCCACGTGGCGAAAAGCGGCGACATCGGCCTGTTCAAGATCGTGGCCGAAACCGGCATCGCCGCCGGCGTGCGCCGTATCGAGGCGGTCACCGGCACGGGCGCGCTGGCCTGGGTGGAGCAGGCGGACGCGCGTCTCGGCGAGGTGGCGCGGCTGCTGAAGTCCGATCGCGACAACATCCCCGTGAAACTGGAGCAGTTGCTGGAGCGCACCCGGAAACTCGAAAAGGAAGTGGAAAAGATCAAGGGCCGGCTCGCCAGCAGCGCCGGCGACGACATGGCGGCCCAGGCGCAGGACGTGAACGGCATCAAGGTGCTGGCCCGCAGCGTCGACGGCGCCGACGCCAAAACCCTGCGCGACACGGTGGATCAATTGAAGAACAAGCTGGGCACCGCGGCGCTGGTGCTGGCGGCGGTGAAGGACTCCAAGGTGAGCCTGGTGGCGGGCGTCACCAAGGACAGCACCGACCGCATTAAGGCCGGCGAGCTGGTGAATTTCGTCGCCCGGCAGGTGGGCGGCAAGGGCGGCGGCCGGGCCGACCTGGCCCAGGCCGGCGGCAACGATCCGGCCGCACTGGAGAAGGCGTTGGCCGGGGTGCCGGATTGGATCAAAGAACAGTTGGGCGTCTAGCGCCGCTGCGTCTTGAGTATCCAGTATTCGTTATTTTGTATCCGGGATCTGGCAAGTCGTTTTTCGTGTTTCCCTCCG
>CAZNWR010000245.1:0-3838 GCA_964576645.1 uncultured Enterobacteriaceae bacterium
CTGTTGATTCACTTCGCCACGTCCCCTCTGCTTCCTCTGTGCCACCCATCCCCAACCATGGCCATGGCCGCGCGCCACCTTGCAACTTGCCTTGCCGCGTACGTCCTCCTCGCCTCCGCCCTCCTCCTCGACGGCAGCTGTGGCGCCGCCCTCGCCCGCGCGCGCGCTCCCGCCCTCCACCCCCAACGCCGCCGCCGCCGCCGCCGGGGGGGTGGAACCCCGCCGCAGGTACGCGGCGATCGCGGGTTCAGGTATGTATTTCCAGCGTGTCCGGCACCCGGATACCGCAACGCTCTCAGCCGTCTGTATCGTGTTTCGTGGCACCCATACAGCCAGCCCGCATTATTCGAGACCGGCGACTGAGTATCCGGGCGCGTGACGGCGGGCAGGACCCGCCCGCCCTTACGGCGAAACCAGGCAAAGCAGATATCCGGTGCGTAAACGGGATGACGCTCAGGCGGGGGTGGGCAGGTAGCGCTGCTGTTCCTCAGGCGTCAGCAGCAGGGGCAGGACGGCAAGCAGCGAGGGGGCATCCACGTAGTGGTCAGCCTCGCGCCTGACGCGATCGCGAGCCACCACTCCGCCGAACCCTACGAGCGTGGCGCCCGCCGCCTTCATATCCAGGTCTGTAATTCCGTCCCCGACGGCAACCGCAGTACCGAACCTTTGAATCAGTTCGGCGGCGACAACCGCCTTGCCCCCGGAGCGCGCCAGCGGCGACGACTCATCGAAGCCCGCATAGTCGCCATCTCCGTTGAACCGTAAATCCACCGCATGGACGTCCTCCCCCGGGACAGACAACGCCCCGGCAACCTGCAGCACCGCCGGCAGAAAGCCGCCGCTGACTATATGCACCTGCTTCCCCGCTGCCTGAAGGATGCTTACAGCCTGACCGGCGCCCTCAACCAGCGAACTCAAGTAGCGGCCCGCCAACCACTTCAGGGCATCGCGGTCGGGGCCGATCAAGTCCAACCGCCTTGCATAAATATCCTCTATGGCGATGCGGCCTTCCATGGCCGCCGCAGTCAAGGCTGCAACTTCCGCGCCCATGCCCTTTTTTCGAGCGAGCTCATCCACTCCCTCGATAGCACAAAGCGTGCTGTCGCAATCGAATATCACGAGCTTGTATGCAATGTCCGGCATCAGAGACTGACCTGCACGACATGGCTGACCGCATCCACCCCGGCAATGGCATCGACCAGGCCGCCGTCCAAGGGCGTGGAAATCCCGAATACCGCGACTGCCTTGTTGGAACCATTCACGATCCCCAATTGCATGCGCGAGATATTGATACCCTGCTCCGCCAGAAGCGAGCTGAGCGCCGCGATTACACCCGGCTGATCCCTGTGCCTGGTAACCAGAAGATGACCGTCAAGAGCCGCTTCGATCTCGTAATCATTAAGACGCACCAGCCGGGGGTGCCTGCGATCAAACAAAGTGCCTTCCAGCATGGTGGTCCGGTCGCCGTGGTGGGCGGTGATACTTACGGTGGCATGATAGTCCGGATGTTCGGTGCGCCTGGACTGCACGATATCCATGCCCCTGTTCCGCCCCAGATGCAGGGCGTTAACCCTGTTCACGGGCGCCGACATATAGGTACCCAGCAACCCGACCAGCGCCTCGGTGGCTATCGAATTGACATCCCGTTCCGCGGCATCGCCGGTTACCGTCACTTCGAACCGCGTTACCGGTTGTACAACCATCGACGCCAGCAACCTGCCCAATCTCCCTGCCAGGACCAGGTAGGGCTTGAGCCTGACCATCTCGTCCGAGGAAACAGACGGGAGATTGATAGCATTGATCGGTTCTCCCGTGCGCAGGTAGACCGCGACCTGGCTGGCGATCTCCTGGCCTGCCGCCTCCTGCGCTTCATGAGTGGAAGCGCCCAGGTGCGGGGTCAGAACAATATTATCCAGTCCAAGTAATGGTGAGCCTTGTGGCGGTTCCGATTCGTACACATCGAGCGCAGCACCGGCCAGATGCTCCGACAGTAGCGCATCGTACAAGGCAGACTCGTCCACCAGCCCGCCCCTGGCACAGTTAATCAACCTGGCTCCGCGTTTCATGGAGCGGATGCGATCGGCGTTGATGATGCCCCGTGTTTTGTCGTTGACCGGGCAATGCAAGGTCAGATAATCCGCGCTTGCGATCAGTTCATCCAGGCTCCTGGGCTCTACACAGTCAGCGCCGAATATCTCCGCGGGTACAAAGGGATCGAAAGCCGAAACCTGCATACCCAGCGACCTGGCCCGGGCGGCCACGATTCGCCCAATGGTCCCGTATCCGACGATGCCCAGCTGCTTGTTCGCAACTTCCGACCCCACAAACCTGGAGCGCTTCCATTCACCGGCGCGCACCGAGCGATCCGCCTGCGGCAGATTGCGGCTCAAAGACAGAATGTGCGCTATGGTCAATTCCGCCGTGGTAGTGGCGTTTGCGTCCGGTGTATTGAGCACCGCTATTCCGCGCTCGGTCGCGTATTCCACGTCGATATTGTCGACCCCGATACCGGCCCTTCCGATGACCTGCAGGGAGCCCGCCGCATCGATCACGGGGGCGGTAACCTTACACCCGCTTCTCACAATGACAGCGTGGACGGAACCGATTCGCCTGCATAGATCAGCTTCAGACAAACCGGTCTCCTTATAAACTTCAAAGTCCTGCTGTTGTTGGAGGAATTCAATACCCTGGCGGGCGATTTCATCGGCGATCAATATTTGTTTTTTCATTTCGGGTACGGAAGATAATGGAGTGGAAGATTGGTATACGCCGTCAGATCGGCGCAAACCGGGAAACAAAAGGGATGTCAGTGACTACACTGACAGCCGCAACAGGAGCGGCGGGAGTTGCTGCAGATTGAAAACGGAGGAGAGGTTACTTCGGAAATTCCTGGTAAGTCAGTACGCATGTCCATCGACCATTACGTTTACAGTTATACAGGATTTTTTGGCAAATTCCTTCAGAAAACGCCACCGGGCCATTCAAAACCCGGGCACATTCTAATCAATCCATCAGGACTTACAAGCGGGAGCGACATGGCGATCACCCGCAGTTTCATACCCTGCCTGCCAGTGCGGACTCCACTCGACCCGCCAGGGTGCTGATCAGGGAATCCACCTGCATCGCATCCTCCCCTTCAACCATGATCCTGAGTAGCGGCTCGGTGCCCGACGGGCGCAACAGAACCCGCCCTCGACCATTTAGCTCGCGTTCGGCCTGTCGGACAGCCTCGTCAATTTCCGGGCAGGAACTGAAACCTGGCATCGAATTCAATTTGATGTTGACCAGCCTTTGCGGCAACTTCTGCATTCCCCGCTTGAGTTCGTGCAGTGTTCGGCCGGATCCCACCATGGCCTCGATTACCTGAAGAGCGGAAAGAATACCGTCCCCGGTACTGCTGAGATTGCGGTTGATGATGTGTCCCGACGATTCACCACCCAGTTGCAATCCCCGTTCGAGCAACAGTTCCATGATATAGCGGTCGCCTACTTTCGCTCTCAGAAAATCCAGGCCCAGTTCCCTTACAGCGCGTTCCAGGCCCAGGTTGCTCATCTGCGTGCCCACTACTGCGCCATTCAGGGCATCACGGCGAGTTTTGGCGATGATATAAAGAGTTTCGTCACCGTCCACGACTTCCCCGGCATGATCCACGAGGATCACCCGATCTCCGTCGCCGTCGAGCGCAACGCCCAGGTCAGCCCCCTTTTCCAGTACGGTCTGGCGAAGCGTCTCCGGGCTGGTCGCTCCGACCCCGGCATTGATATTGAAACCATCGGGGTTGACGCCTATGGCATCAACGGTAGCGCCAAGTTCGGAAAAAACGTCCGGCGCTACCCGG
>CAZNWR010000245.1:3848-4900 GCA_964576645.1 uncultured Enterobacteriaceae bacterium
GCGCCGTGAGCACAGTCAAGAACCATGTGTATTCCGCCCAGATCGCAGCCTTCCACTTGGCTCTTGCAGAACTCCGTATAGCGCCGCGGCGCGTCGGCCATGCGTCGCGCCTTTCCCAATCCGCGCGAATCCACGACCTGAAAAGGTTTCTCCATCTGCGTTTCGATGGCGGACTCCACGTCGTCCGGCAGCTTGGTGCCGTCCGCCGCAAAAAACTTGATTCCGTTGTCCTGGTAGGGATTGTGAGATGCGCTTATTACGATGCCGGCCTGGGCACGCGTGTTACGGGTGAGAAAAGCGATCCCCGGTGTCGGCACCGGACCCAGCAGCCTGATGTCGACGCCCGCGGCGGACAGGCCGGCCTCCAGGGCCGACTCGAACATGTAGCCGGAAATCCGCGTGTCCTTGCCGATCAGAACCGGACCTTTTCCATTGCTGGCAAGCACACGACCCGCCGCCCAGCCCAGCTTCAATACAAAATCAGGCGTAACCGGCGGCGTGCCGACCGTACCCCGGATACCGTCAGTGCCGAAATATTTGCGCCCCGTTTGTTCGCTCATCAGCCCCTTATTGCCGCGCTGTTCACGCAAACGGGAAGAGACCCAAGGATCTCTCGCCAAGACGCGAAGACGCCAAGGACGCCAAAACATCTAAAACATTGCACCACTTCTCTTCTCCTGGCGACCTTGGAGTCTTGGCGTGCTTTGCGAGAACCATTGAACGTTTTCTCCCGCCAGGACACGAATGTGCTCCGGCCGGTTCGGAGGGCACCGTTCCTCAGGCAGGCTTGGCGGGGCCGCTTACGGGAGGGGATTCTCCACCCGCGCGACTGCGCCTGGATTTCGGCTTGTTTCCCTGAACTTCATCCGGCTTGCCGCTGTGCCCCTCGTCGTCATCGTCATCCCATCCGACCGGAGGTCTCGGCTGGCGCCCGGCCATAATGTCGTCAATCTGGTCCGTTTCCAGCGTTTCATATTTGATCAGCGCCTGCGCCATGGTGTGCAGCTTATCCATGTTGTCCTTGATAATGGTCTCCGCGCGGCCATAGTTTC
>CAZNWR010000246.1:0-4236 GCA_964576645.1 uncultured Enterobacteriaceae bacterium
TAGCAGCCCAGGCAACTGTCCAGCGGATGGCGGCGCGCGTTGATGATCTTGGCATTGGGCAGAACCAGGTGCAGGAAACCGATGGTGGGAAAGTTGTTGGGCATCTTGTCGATAAAGTAAGAGCGTCCCAGCCTCCGATGGCGCATGGTATCTTCTATGTATTGCTTGCCCAGATCATGGAAATCACCGGGTTCGAGCCTGCGCACCGCATCGGGGTAGGCGAGTCCGCCGCCGCGTTTATTGAGTGAGGTTGCAATTCGTCCCAGGTCCGGTAGTTCGCTGGTGCCTTCCACCTGGCTGTGACTGGCCAGAACCTGCTCGATCAGCGTGGAGCCGGAGCGCGGCAGCCCGACTATGAAAATCGGTGCCGGATCGGGGAAGCCGATGCCTTGTTTTTCCTGCAGGAACTCGCGGCTGAACACGTCAATGATCTGGCTGTGAGTCACTTCCGAATGCACCGGGTCGTAGGCGACGCGCATCCGCTGCTTGGTATTGCCGCGCTCGTAGTAAGAAAATGCCTTGTCATAGTCCTTGCGATCGTCATAGGCCTTACCCAGTGAAAAACAGAAATGCACTTGAGCGTCGTCGTCCAGTTTGCCTGAGCCTACGGCGGCTTCCATCGCCGCCAGTTCTTCGTCCGTGAAGCGGAAGGTCTTTAAATTTGCAAGGCTCCAATAGGCTTCGCCAAACATGGGGCGCTGCTCGATTGCATTGCGGTACGCTCTTATACCTTCTTCCTGTCGGCCGATGGTTTTCATGACGTGTCCCAGTCCCAGCAGCGCGCCGGGGTGGTTGGGGCGCAGTTCCAGAGAGCGCTGGTAAGCCTCCACCGCTTCCGTTGTGCGACCCGCCTGCGCCAGTGCTGCGGCAAGCAGGTATCGGGTCTGGCCGTCGTCCGGTGCCAACCGCAGAGCTTGCTGGAGACAGTCGACGGTTTCGAGGGCCTTGTCCTGTTCTTTCAGAGCCTTGGCTAATTCGTGGCGCGCGTCCAGGAATTCAGGTGCCAGTTCCACCACCCGCCGCAACAGTCTTTCGGCGTCTTCCCAGGCTTCGGCTTCCATGGCGATCTTGGCCAGCAGGCGCATCGCATTAATGTCCGTCGGATTGCGCTGCAGCACACCGCGCGCCACTTTCTCCGCGTCGCGGTAACGCTTATTAAGGAAATGTTCGACGGCTTCCGCCAGTACCCGCTTGTCCGGTGACAATGCAAACGCGTGTTCGATGGCGGCGTCTGCTTCCTTGTCACGGCCGGCTTCGGCCAGCGCCTGGCCCAGCTTGACCCACGCCTGTTCAAGCTTCGGATCCAGCTCCACTGCGCGCTGCAGGTGGGAGATGGCTTCGTCAAGCCGGTTTTGGGCCAGCAGGGCGGCACCCATGTCATCATGGGCCTTGGCGAATCCGGGCGCGATGTCCAAAGCCCGGCGCAGCAGAGCTTCCGCATCTTTGGCCCGGCGCTTTTGCAGCAGGATGGCTCCCATGAGCGCCAGGAAATTGGCGTCGGAAGGGTCCTGTTCCATGGCCTCGCGGCACAGGGCTTCCGCTTCTTCTTCGGCACCGGCCTTGAGCAATTCAACTATCTGCTCGAAGCGGGCATGGGGCGCTACCATTTCAGTCATGGAGGATGCTCGAATTTGTCATTACATCACGGATTTTAAGCACTGCAAGCAGCGATTGCCTAGTCCGGGTTATTCGGGAATCCGGAGCCGGGTGCCGAACCGACCCCGCTGGTGGACGTTCCATGATATGAACTGGACGCATGCTTCTGTTCGTGCCCCCCGTCCGCTATGCAGTTTAGAATCGCGCGATCACTTTGAGTCTTGTACGTTTATGGACGCGCCTTGCCTGCCGGTATTCGGCGGCGCGATACGAGGGAGGTAACTTAAAACAATGAAGACTTATGACGTAGTTGTCATCGGCGCCGGCCATAACGGCCTGACGTGCGCCTGTTATCTGGCCGGCGCCGGCCTTAGTGTAAAGGTAGTGGAACGCCGCGGCGTGGAGGGAGGTGCGGCGGTCACTGAGGAATTTCATCCCGGCTTTCGGAACTCGGTGGCCAGTTACACGGTGAGCCTGCTGAATCCCAAGGTGATCCGGGAGCTGCGCCTGGCGCAGCATGGTCTGCGCGTGCTGTCGCGGCCATTCTCCAACTTTTTGCCGTTGCCTGACGGTGGTTACCTGCGAACCGGTGCCACGACAGAGGAAACCCAGACGCAGTTCGCGCGTCATTCCAGGCGGGATGCTGACCGGTTGCCGCATTACTATCGGATGCTGGATGGCGTTGCCGACGTGCTCAAGTCCATGATCTTGGAAACACCGCCGAATGTCGGCGGTGGATTGAGCGATGCCTGGCGCGGGCTGCGCACCGGCAACCGTCTGCGCAGGTTATCCATGCCGGAGCGGCGTGACGTGCTGGATTTGTTCGCAAAAAGCGCCGGTGATCTGCTGGATAGCTGGTTTGAATCCGACTGCATCAAGGCGGTATTTGGATTCGACAGTATTGTCGGTAATTTCGCGGGTCCATATACGCCGGGCTCGGCCTACGTTCTCCTGCACCACGTTTTCGGGGAAGTGAACGGAAAGGCGGGGCAGTGGGGGCATGCCATCGGAGGCATGGGAGCCATTACCCAGGCCATGGCCGCCGAAGCCCGGGCGCGCGGGGTGGAGATTGTATTGGACGCACCGGTAACCCGGGTGCTGGTGCGCAACGGACAGGCCGCTGGCGTCGTGCTGGAAAGCGGCGAGGAAATACACGGCCGCAGCGTAGCGGCCAATGTCAATCCCCGGTTGCTGTACCTGAACCTCATGGATCCGGAACACCTGGACGAGGATTTCCTGCGGCGCATGCGCGCTTTCAAGTGCGGATCCGGCACCTTTCGCATGAACGTGGCGTTGAGCCGGTTGCCGAAGTTCAGCGCGGCGCCGGCGCAGGAGGATGACACTTACCTCAGTTCCGGCATCATCATCGGGCCGTCCCTGAATTATATGGAACAGGCTTATTTCGATGCGCGCACTCACGGCTGGTCAAAGGCGCCCATCGTGGAGATGTTGATCCCCAGTACCATCGATGATTCCCTGGCGCCGCCGGGTCAACACGTGGCCAGCCTGTTCTGCCAGCAGTTCAGCCCGCAACTGCCGGACGGGCGTTCCTGGGACGAGGTGAAGGAACAGGCGGCGGACCGGATCATCGATACCGTGGAGCAGCAGGCGCCCGGCTTCAGGGACAGCATACTCGGACGCATGGTATTGTCGCCGCTGGATCTGGAACGCAAGTTCGGGTTGGTGGGAGGAGACATTTTCCACGGTGCGCTCAGTCTGGATCAGCTCTACAGCGCACGGCCCATGCTGGGGCACGCCGATTATCGCGGCCCGGTGCCGGGGCTGTACATGT
Source organism: uncultured Enterobacteriaceae bacterium (assembly GCA_964576645.1). Lineage (GTDB taxonomy): Bacteria > Pseudomonadota > Gammaproteobacteria > Eutrophobiales > Eutrophobiaceae > CAZNWR01. Next base: position 3,389 of record CAZNWR010000246.1, read on the forward strand.
GCGGTTCCGGCACGCATCCCGGCGGCGGCGTTACCGGCGCGCCCGGCCACAATGCCGCGCGCGAGCTTATTCGCGATTTTAAATCCGGCAGATTCAAGAAGTGATCGATGAGCTGATTAATTGCTCTGAATTCTAAAACGAACAGCGTGGCGGTACCCGGGTTCCGGACACGCTGTGAATACATCCGTGTACGCTCGATCGCCGCTTCCCTGCGGCTCACGGTCCGTCACCCGGGTACCGCCACGCCCTCAGCTGTCCGTATAAGGTTTTGAAACAGGTTCTTCAGGTGCGGACCGATGTCTGTATGTCTATGTGCCCAGGTCACACTCCGCCAGCAGGGCCGCGACATCGGTAGCGTCGCGTCCCGGCGCCATGACGTGAACGCCGGCGATGCCGTCCAGATCCCGCAGCGCGTGAATCAGCTCAATGCATATGCTACGCCCTTCAACCGCCTGATCCTTTGCCTGGGCCAGGCGTGACAGGATCGATTCAGGCATGGCGGTGCCCCACAGATTCTGCTGTATCCAGCGGGCGCTCTTGAGTGAATTCAACGGTCCAATGCCGATCAGGATGTTGATCCGGTCGAGGATGTTCCACTTGTTCAAACCTTCCAGGTAACGCCGTATAAGATCCAGGTCGAAGCAGAACTGGGTCTGCACGAACTGGGCTCCGGCTTCCACTTTTTCCAGCAACCTGGGAGGTTCCTTGCCCGGCGCACGCGGGATGTCCGCCGCGCCGATGAAAAACGACGGCGGCGGCTCGATCCGGGGACCCGCGGGCAGGGCGCCCAGGTCGCGCATAACGCGCGCCACTCGGCTCAGGCCCAGGCAGTTAAGGTCGTGTACTGA
>CAZNWR010000246.1:4246-4870 GCA_964576645.1 uncultured Enterobacteriaceae bacterium
CATGGTCCACGATGGCGAGCTGCTGGCCGTGGCGGAGGCGGAGGGCGCCCTGGTCGCGCATCTCGCGCGCCAGTCGGATCAGGCCCAGGCTGTTCAGGTCGTGTACTGACGTCGCTTCCGGCTGGTCGCCATGCGTCGGGTCGTCACCGAACAGCGGCAGCAGATTGTGAACGCCAAGCGCCGAAGCGCCGATGAGGTCAGCTGCCAGGGCAATACGGTTGCGATCGCGGCAGGTGATCTGCAAAACCGGCTCAATTCCCTCGCGTGCAAGAATGGCCGCCGCGGCCAGGCTGGACATCGTGGTTTTGGCGCCCGCGCCATCGGTGACATTGACGGCGTGCACGTGTGCTTTCAATGCCCTGACCTTGCCCAGTACAGCGCTTGGGTCAGTGGTGAGCGGCGGCACCAGTTCAGCGGTAACGCAGAACGTGGAGTCAGCCAGGGCGCGTTGCAACCTGCTTGAAATCATGAGTTCTTTTCCCTTATCCCCGTTAAACGGGCCGATGCGGACCCGGGTCCGGTATGCGTTGGGCTTGTTATGGTCGGATCATGGCATGGCGTGAGTCTGTGGGCCAGTCCGGGGCCGCCGGATGGGGCGGCAGCCGTACTCAATTACCTCGACGG
>CAZNWR010000247.1:0-4839 GCA_964576645.1 uncultured Enterobacteriaceae bacterium
GTGACGATCTGGTACGACATGGATCTGGAGAATGTATTTTCCAAAATCACGGTCAAGAATGCAGCAGGTACTGTGGTAAGCAAGAACGACAGCCAGGTGTCGAAGTCCGATCCGAGCAGACTTCATGTTGATTTGAAAACCATCGGCCCAGGCACGTATACCGTTTACTGGAGCGCAATAGCACGCGACGGGCACCATACCGAGGGGCGGTTCAGGTTTACGGTCAAGTAAGCCATGAAGGCGTTCTACGTCTTCGCGACCTGGCTTGATGTATTGGCAATTTCGGTTTGCGTGGGGTTTGCCGCGTGCGATGCATGGATCGTCCGCCGGCCGGACCTGGGCAGCGATTCCACTTTGCTGTGGCGTTGGCTGGGCTGGGCCGTTGTCCTGCTGACGCTCAGCAGCGGCGTGTTCCTGGTGTCGCGCACGCTCGAAATGAGCGGTGTCTCACTCAGCGCCATACCGGGGGTTATCCCGCTGGTCTTGCGCCAGACTCACTTCGGCAGCTTTTGGCTGGTGCGTCTGGCCGCCATCGGCGCATTGTGGTTGGCATGGCCGCTGGGACGGGTGCGCAAATGGCGAGGCCGCGCCACGGGTGCCGTATTCCTGGCCCTGGCCGTGGTGAGTTTCACCCGCAGCGTGACTGGTCACGCAGGCGGTCATGGCAACTATTCACTGGCGGTATGGGTTGACGTCCTGCACGTGCTGGGTGCCGCAGCATGGGTTGGTACCTTGCTGGCGATGTCGCTGGGAGTGTTCCCCCGACTGAGGGAACACGCCTTCTCTGACCGGGCGGTTATCGCGGAGGTGTTCTCCCGACTGTCCAGGCTCTCGGGAATTGCGTTGCTGCTCATCGTGGCTACAGGTATTTACAATGCCGACAAGGGGCTTGGCCAGCCGAGCGCACTCTGGCAGAGCCGTTACGGGCTGATACTTCTCGCGAAGCTCGGCCTGGTGGGCTTGATGGTCTGTATCGGCGCACACAACCGTTACGTGAAACTTCCCCGCCTGCGACGATGGGCGGGACAAGGGGCTGCAACGCGCGGGCTGCTGCCGCGTTTGCCCGGTTTCCCCCGGATCATTACCAGGGCTGCGAACGCGTCCGTTCCTCATCCCGTTCGGAGTTGCGCGCGCGGCGTGGGTGCGGAGAGCGTGTTAGCGCTGGGCGTCCTGCTGGCGGCGGCGTTACTGCATCACACCGTACCGCCCGCGGATATATCCCATTTTCGTATGGCATCTACCCTGGCGCAGACCGGGTCCCCGCATCTGAGTGCCAACATGGCTACCCTGGTGGATTCCGCGATTGCGAGTGTACCTTTGAAGTGAAAAGGCCTGTTACCCTTTGCCCCGGAAGCGCCAATGCTTATCGAGTCGATCGCCGAAATGGTCAGCTTGTAGAGCCCGGTGACGGGGCTGAATCAGCTTTCGCGAAAAGGCCGTATTGTTCGGCGGTCCAGAGAGCGTCCAGGGCCGATGCTGTAATGCCCAGCAGGCGCACCGGCTTGCGATGGGCTTCCGTGCGGTCGAGCAGCACGACTGCCGTTTCGTAAAGCTCTACCTCGGTCTGCAGCGGAGTTTGCAGCGTCATGCTTCGCGTTATCGTTTGAAAGTCCTGATACCTCAGCTTCAGAGTTACCGTGCGCGCGCAGAGGCGGCGACGCTGCAGTCCCGTCGCCACCTCCCCGGAAAGTGAGTTGAGGGCATTGAGCATCGGCTCCCTCCCCGTGAGGTCAGTGTCAAAGGTTTCTTCCGCGCCAAGGGACTTGCGCTCAAGGTTGGGATTTACGGCGCGAGCGTCGATGCCGCGGGCAATTCGATAATAAAACTGTCCGGCGCGGCCGAACAGACGCACCAGTTGATATTCTTCCAGCCTGCGCAGATCGGCGCCGGTGTGAATATTCAGCTTCTTCATTCGTGCCGCCGTGGCGGGGCCAATGCCGTGAAAGCGTCCCACCGGCAGCCTTGCGACAAATTCCTCCCCCTGTTCCGGAAGAATAACGGCGAGCCCGTCGGGCTTGTTCAGATCCGACGCCAGCTTGGCGAGGAACTTATTGTAGGAAACGCCGGCGGAGGCCGTAAGTTCCAGTTCGTGCCTGATGTCCGAGCGGATGGCTTCGGCGATGTGCGTGGCGGAGCCATGCAAATCTGCACAGCCGGTAACATCCAGGTAGGCTTCATCAAGGGATAGCGGCTCCACCAGAGGCGTGTAGCGTCCGAGGAGTTCCCGCAGCCGGGTCGCCTCTCGCCGGTACACATCGAACCGGGGCCGCAGGAAAATCGCCTGCGGACACAAGCGCCGCGCCCTGGCTGCCGGCATGGCCGAATGTACCCCGAATTTCCGTGCCTCGTAACTGCAGGTGGCCACAACCCCCCGAGCTTCGGGATTTCCGCCCACGACTACCGGCAAACCACACAGTTCCGGCTTGTCCCGCTGTTCGATGGACGCATAGAACGCGTCCATATCGATATGAATGATCTTGCGGGTGGCGCCCGTCATTTTGATCTTAATGGGCGCCCGATCTGGAAGTGTATACAAAGCGCCGGCGCATCAAATCTGAATAGAATGCCCAACTCAGTTTCCCCCCCGTATCTTGTGAACCCGCGGCGCGCGGCATTCGCGACGCTCCGGCGATTCCTGAAACCGGGGATTGGAAGCTGATATCGGGATTTCAGTAAAGTCCCGCCGGCCGTTTCTGAAGTTTCCGTTGCAGAGTGCGCCGGTGCAGTCCCAGTCGCCGTGCCGCGGCGGAAACGTTGCCATCGCAATCATTCAGCACCTTCTGTATATGCTCCCATTCCAGGCGTTGTAGCGGCGTAGGCTGCTGTGGCGGTATCGCGCCCGGCTTTTGGGATTCGCCGGCAAACGCCGCCAGAATTTCATCTGCATCAGCCGGTTTGGTCAGATACTGGACTGCACCCAGTTTGATAGCCTCTACTGCCGTCGCAATACTTGCATAACCGGTAAGCACGACCACGCGCATTTCCGGATTACGCTCGAGCAGCTTCGGCACAAGCGCCAGTCCCGACTGTTGATTAAGCCTGAGATCCACTACTGCCATCTTTAACTCTTCAGCACGCGCGCAATTTTCCGCTTCAGCCACGTCGTGCGTCACCAGAGTGCGGATCCCGCGGCGCGTAAATGCGCGCGACAACACATCGCAAAAAACCACATCATCGTCAACCAGCAGCAAAGATTCTTGCATTTTACCGTTCACCCCGCTGGGGCAAGCAGTGACTTCAACGGCATTTCTATTTCCGCGCCGGTCCCGGAGGGTTCGCGATCAATCAGGCGCACAAAACCTCCCAGACGCTTCACGGTAGTATGGGCCAGCAATAGACCCAGTCCCATGCCGTGATCGGCTGGCTTGCCGGAATAGATTTTACGCCCTATCGCCGCGCGGGCGCCGGGGTCCAGCCCTTTGCCATCATCATGAACGCGGATGTTCAGTTGCTCCCCAGTCCAACGTGCATCAAACTCCACCAGGCCGTTTGCCGCGTCGGCGGCATTATTGAGAATATTGACCAGGGCGTGCGTCAGGGTCTTGTCGGCGATGATGAGCGGCCCGGGACGCGCTCCCTCCAAATGTACGTTTATTGCCGTGTCACAGTGGACACTGCGCCAGTCATCGAGCATTTCCTGTAGATAGCTGGCCAGGTATGTGGGTCGCCCGCCCTCCGCATGGAGTTCACCGGCATCGGACGCCATGTTGCTCAGAATGCCTTTGCATCGTTCGATCTGGTTACGCAGGATGCCAAGGTTGTCCCGGAGTGCGAGGTCATTTGAGTGATCACGTTCAATTTCCCGGCAAAGTACTGCCATGGTAGAGAGAGGAGTCCCCAGTTCATGTGCCGTGCCGGCAGCCAGCGTACCGAGTGCGATGGCCTTATCGGCACGCAAGGCATCCTCCCTTGCGGCCCCCAGTGCGTGATCGCGTTCGCGCAGAGCGCGCGCCACCCGTGAAACAAAAAAGGCAATCAATCCGGCGCTCAGGGCAAAGCCGTACCACATACCCCAGACGTGCGCCTGGATAGGAGTTCCATTCGAATGCATTTCCAGAACCGGGACGCTGAAAAACATCAGCACCGTATAGCATGCGAAGGCAACGAGGGCGATGAGCAGCGCATAGGGCGGGCGCATACCGGCAGCCGCGAATACCACCGGTAGAAGAAACAAGGATATGAAGGGGTTGACGGCACCGCCGCTGTAGAACGTGATCGCGGTCAGTGCCGCCACATCCACGAGTAGTTGCACCGTAAAGGTGCTTTCGGAAATGTGTGCGCGCTTACGCAGGCGCAGCCAGGATGCCAGAGTAAAAAGGCACAGCGCGCCAATCACCGAGGCTACGGGCAGCACCGGAAAATGAATTCCGTAGGGTCCCCACATAACGATCAATCCGCAGATGAGACCGCACATTGCGATAACCCTGATAAGCACCAGATAGCGGAAGTTCAAGGTCATGTTGAAAGCCTCATTAACCCGTCAATTAATGAAACGCTTCCAGTTTCGTGAAGGCCAACTGGCTGGATATTCCACTCATCCTGACATCCCGGACCGTTCATAAGCCATTGATTACATTGGCGCCCTGACCAGGATTCGAACCTGGGACCTACGGCTTAGGAGGCCGTCGCTCTATCCCCTGAGCTACCAGGGCGTGGTTTCATCTTCCGAGCAGCCATCCCTGGCGCGATTCCTGGGGGTTCGATGTGGCCCCGTCCGCGCCATCCCTGGCGCGGCGCTCGCCGGGGAAAAGCCACGTTAAGTGGCTTTTCCTGTATCCGACTCGCCCTGAGCTACCAGGGCGTGGTTTCATCTTCCGAGCAGCCATCCCTGGCGCGATT
>CAZNWR010000248.1:0-4830 GCA_964576645.1 uncultured Enterobacteriaceae bacterium
CCGGAACAACAGAGCCGGCTTCAGCCGGCGGCGGCGTTCCGGAATCCAGTTAATTTAATGTGCGCCAAAGGCGCTCTTCTTCTACTGGATTCCGGCCGAAGGCCGGAATGACGGCGGGGTGGCCTGCGCCGGAATGACTACGGGGCGGCACGCGCCGGAGTGACGACAAGCAGCTCGTCCCCCACCCAGCGTTGCAGCAGGCCGGCCGCCTCGGCGGCGACGTTGTGTTCGCCTTCCTCCCGGCTCAACAGCTCGCACAATTCGGCAAAGCCGGCGCCGGCCCGCGCGGCGTCCAGTACCCGCGCCTCCGGCCCCGACAGCAAGCGGAATCGCGATTTAAGATCTGCGCGCCAGATCAGCCACGGTTGAACTTCGACGGCGTGCAATTCCGGAACCTTACTCTCCGCCTGCAGCGCCTCCCACACGTCCACCACGTTCCAGTGAAAATCCAGGCGCCGCAAACCACATTGAAATCTGAAACGCAGATCCGGCCAGTCCGCGGCCGGCAGTGAAGTCAAATGCTCGCGCGTCAGCGGCATCTCGTCGGGTGCGTCAAACGCATCCGCGAGCGCCCACTCGAACTCCGCCATCTCCGCCAGCGCCGGCCGCGCCCGCCAGGGATCCGCCGTGCGCAGAAATTGCGCCAGCCCGTCCCCGAACCAGCGCACGGAGAAGCGCCTGGACGGATTGCCATCAATATAAGTGATGGCCAGCCGGTCGAACTCCTCTTCATCGAGCCAAAAGGTAATGCCGGGAAAATTATCCTGCAGCACGTCCACCAGCCGCAACCGGTAGGCTTGCGCATAGATCTCCAGCCTCTCACCCGCCGATACGCCAGGCCGTCCCGCGATTTCCGCTTCGATATCGGGCTTGAGCGCCAGCACGTAATCCTGAAAGGCGTTCTGCACTTCCTGCAGGTTCATTTTCATTGCCTTAGCACGCGCCAGCCGACAGCGTAGTCCGGGGACCAGTCAATTTAATGCGCGCCTGCGGCGCCTTTGTCTACTGGATTCCGGCATTCGCCGGAATGACGAAACGCCCGTGTGCGCATGCTCTCGAATTCCATCAGCAGCTCCTCCAGCGGCGGAATGTTGTCGTCGCGCTCGATCATGCTGGCCACCGGACCCAGCCGGCCCCAGGCGTATTCGAACAGAGCCCACACTTCATCGATCACGGGCTCATCGTGCGTGTCGATGATATGCGTATCGAGATTGCGGTGCCCGGCCAGGTGGATCTGGCGCACGCGCTCAGCGGGCACGGCATCGATATATCTGCGCGGCTCGAACCCGTGATTGAATCCACTGACGTAAATGTTATTCACGTCCAGCAGGATCAGGCAGTCGGCCTTCTCCGCCACCGCCGCCAGGAACTCCCACTCGGGCATGGCTGATGATTCGTAGGTGACATAGCTGGACACATTTTCAATGAGCAGTTGCCGGCCAAGAAAATCCTGTACCCGGGCAATGCGGCCCGCCACGTGGTCCAGCGCCTCCTCCGTGTACGGCAACGGCATGAGATCGTGCAGGTTGCGCCCGTCCACGCCGGTCCAGCACAGATGATCGGAGATCCACAGGGGCTCGATGCGTTGCGAGAGCGCCTTTACCTGCCGCAGGTATTCGAAGTCCAGCGGGTCGGCGCCGCCGATGGACATGGATACACCGTGCATGACCATGGGATAGTCGGCGCGTATCCGATCCAGGTAGTAAAGCGGCATGCCGCCATCCACCAGGTAGTTCTCGGTGAGCACTTCGAACCAGTCCACCGGCGGGTGATCCTTGAGCACCGCGTGGTAATGTTCCTTGCGCAGTCCCAGGCCGAAACCGGGGAAGGGCCTGGTGCCAGGTAAAGCGGCTTTACCCATCGTCATTCCGGCGAATGAATGTGTCCGCAAAGCGGACATGTCCGGTTAACTGGATTCCGGCTGTCGCCGGAATGACGACCTAAAGTAAGTGCCGCCTGGCTCCGACACCCTATGACTGGATTCCGGCTATCCCCGGAATGACGTACTGATGTACGTGTCATTCGTACCCCGGTACCGCGTGCCATGCAGTGGCTTGAAAAGTGGGACGGCAGGCAACACGCTGCCCGCCGTCCCGTCAGGAGGAGGATGGTCAGGATTATCCGACCTTGCCGCCGATGGCCTCGCAGGCGTGCCTGGACATCTCCACGTAGCCCTGGCCCTTGCAACTGTTTTTGCCGTTGCAGCCGGAGTTGGCGGTCTTGCAGTCGGACTTGCCCTTGCAGGCATTGACGCCCATGCACTTGACCGTCTCGCTGGACTTGCCGTTCATGCCGGCGACGGCCGGCGTATTCATGGCGAACAGTCCCGCAGCCACGGTAGCCAGGGCGATACCACCTAAAGTTAACGATTTGCTCATAATTCAGATCTCCTTTTGATCTTTCCGGGTTGCGTCATCACCAGTATGCACCTACTTGCGTATTGCAGTGCCACATAACCGGTGGACGGGGATTAGATGCACCAGGCTGCCCGCTGTTACAGTCAGGCGCCCCGAAGCCGGCGCTGCAGCTTTTCCACCCAGCCCAGCAGCCTGGCCGGCACGTGGGCGCGCTTCCAGGCCCCCGCCGCGTACTTGTTAGCCTCGGCCAGGGTCGGATAGACATGGATGGTGCCGAGGATCTTGTTGAGCCCGATGCGCTGCTTCATGGCCAGCACGTACTCCGCCAGCAGGTCCGCGGCATGCTCACCGGCGATGGTCACTCCCAGGATCCGATCCGAGCCACGGGCGGTGATGACTTTCACGAAGCCGTAGTCCGCGCCGTCGGCGATGGCGCGATCCAGATCATCGATACCGTAGCGCGTGATCTCAACGTCAATGCCCTTGGTCTTCGCCTCTTCTTCGTTCAGGCCCACCCGCGCCACTTCCGGTTCGGTAAAGGTCGCCCAGGGGATCACCGAGTAATCCACCTTGAACTTGCGGAACAGGCCGAACAGGGCGTTAACCGCCGCGTACCAGGCCTGGTGGCCGGCGACATGGGTGAACTGGAAGGGTCCCGCCACGTCGCCGCAGGCGTAAATGTTGGGAAAGCGGGTCTGCAGGTATTCGTTGGTCTCCACCGTGCCGTCGCGGCGCAGCGGAATGCCCAGCGCGTCCAGCCCCAGGCCGCTGGTGTTGGCGCGGCGGCCCACCGCCACCAGCGCCTGGTCGAACGGGATGCGTTGTTCACCGTCCGCCGTTGAGGCGTAGAGGACGCGCTCATCACCCTCGACCGTGAAACGTTCGGCCTTGGTATTCAGCATCAAGCGCACACCGTCGCTCTGCAGACCCTGTTCCACCAGGGCCGACGCTTCCGGATCCTCGCGGATGAGCAGACGCGGCAGCATCTCCACCTGCGTGACCTGGCTGCCCAGGCGCGCGAAAGCCTGTGACAGTTCGCAGCCGATGGGACCGCCGCCCAGCACCAGCAGACGCCGCGGCAGTGCATCCAGCTCCCAGACCGTATCGGACGTCAGGTACGGGACCTGGTCGATCCCCGGAATGGGCGGCACGAAGGGACCGCCGCCGGTGGCGATGATGATGGCGCGGGCGCTCAGGCGTTCCGTCCCGGCGGCAGCGCTGATTTCCACTTCCCAGGGCGATACCAGCCGGGCGCTGCCCCGGCGGCAGTCCACGCCCAGTTCCGTGTAACGTTCCACGGAATCGTGGGGCTCAATTTTGCCAATGACGTTGCGGATCCGATCCATGACCGCCGGGAAGTCCGCCGCGGCAGGCGCGCCCTGGAGCCCGAAGTCATTGAGATGCCGCGTCTGCTGCAAAACCCTGGCGCTTTTGAGCAGGGCCTTGGACGGCACGCAGCCGGTGTTGAGACAGTCGCCGCCCATTTTGTGCTTCTCGATGAGCGTCACCTCGGCCTTCAGGGCGGCGCCGATGTAGGCGCTGACCAGTCCCGCCGACCCGGCGCCGATGACGATGAGATTTCGATCGAACTTCTTCGGCCGGCGCCAGCCGCGGTACACCACGCGCCGCCTGACCAGGTTGAGCAGCGCGCGCGCGATCCAGGGAAACACCGCCAGCAACACGAATGCGCCGATGAGCCTGGCGGACACCAGGTCGGACGTGCTCTTCAAGTGCGCCAGTTGCGTACCCGCGTTCACGTAGACGATGGTGCCCGCCAGCATGCCCACCTGGCTCACCCAGTAGAAGGTCCAGGCGCGCATGGCGGTCAGGCCCATCACCAGGTTGATGACGAAAAACGGCACCACCGGCACCAGCCGCAGTGAAAACAGGTACAGTGCGCCCTCGCGCTTAACGCCCTCATCTATCGACTGCAGGCGCGCCCGAAAGCGGGATAGCACAGCGTCCCTGAAAAGAGTGCGCGCCACCAGGAAGGCCAGGGTGGCGCCGATGCTGGAGGCGAACGAAACCACGATGGTGCCGGTCACCACCCCGAACAGGGCGCCGCCGGCAAGCGTGAGGATCGCGGCGCCGGGCAGCGAAGCCGCCGCCATAATCACGTAGATGATGAAGTAGGCGGCGATGGTGACGGCGCGGTGGGCATGGTAGTAAGCGGCCAGGGAAGCGCCGCTGTGCTTCAGGTAGTCGAGGCTGAAGTAGTGGCCCGCACCGGAGTAGACGTAAGCCGCCACGACAGCGGCGATGATGCACAGGACAGCGATCTTTTTGAATTTCATTGATTGAGTCGCTCAGCCGGAATCATATGGGTGCGATTCAGATGCCGCATCGAGTGAAATGTTACAGTACTGGAAAAACAAGCCGTCATTCCGGGACGACAGAGCCGGCTTCAGCCGCCGGCGGCGTTCCGGAATCCAGTCAATTCAATGTGCGCCAAAGGCGCCCTTTGTCCTACTGG
>CAZNWR010000249.1:0-4820 GCA_964576645.1 uncultured Enterobacteriaceae bacterium
GCCTTTGGGCGGCGGCAAACGGCATCATCTCGCTACCTTCGGTCGCGGCGATTACTTCGGCGAGATGGCGTTTCTGGATAAGGGCTCCCGTTCCGCGGACGCCGAGGCGAAAACCGACTGCGAGCTATACGTATTATCGCGTAGACGGTTCAACGACTATGTCCACGCAAACGTCGTACTTGGGGTACGCGTATTCGCACGACTGGCCCGTGCAGTATCGCTGCGCCTGCGCCAGACCGACATCGAATTGCGCGCCATCGAGGAGCGCTGAGAGGCTCGGTACCGCGGCTTCAGGCGCTGTACAACTCCGATGACTCGACGATGGCGTCGGCCAGCTGCTCCCGTAGCAGTACGCCATCAACGGCCTCCAGTGTCGTTACGGCCGAACCATCCACGACCAGCGCAACATTGGCCCTGCCGCTATGCATCCTTGCCGCAACGTTCATGAGATCCGAATTGCCCAGCACAGTAATAAAATTCCTGTCCGCCAGTTCCGAAAGCTTGACCGACGCCTGCCGGGGATCCAGGGCTCGAAGCGCCATTTCGCGCCGGAGTACGCCGACAATGCGACCGGAATCCTGAACCACGAAAATCGGGTTGCCGGGTTGTTCGGAAACAAGTCTGGAAAACTCCTCCAGAGTAACTTCCGCATCCACTTTTCCCAGGTCGGGCAGCATCCGGTCCCTGGCCTTGTATTCCATGAAAGGATTAGTACGCAGGGTATTGGGAGCGTAATGCCCGTGGCGCACGATTTTCATGGTGTAGATGCTTTCGTTGGAAAAGACCTTTCGCACGGCATAGCTGACAGCCACAACCAGGGTCATGGGCAGGATGACATTGTAGTCACGCGTCATTTCGAAAATCATGATTATGGCGGCCATGACCGCACCCGTCGCGCCGCCGACTACCCCGGCCATGCCGGCCACGCTGAATGCCGCCGCACTGACGTCAAGGGAAGGAAACAGATGCCCCAGCGCAAGTCCGTAGGCGCCTCCCACGGTTGCTCCGAGAAACAGGGCCGGCGAAAAGATACCGCCGGAAGCGCCGGATCCCAAGGTCAACGATGTAACCAGCAGCTTTAAAGCAAAAAGGACAAGAAGAAATATAATGGAGTAATTGGCCCCTGACAGAATCTCCTGAATGGTGGAATATCCGACGCCCTCGACGTAGTAATGACCGTAAAGGGCCATCAGCCCATACATGATCAGGCCGACGGCCAACATGCCGCTGAGATGCTGCCGATAGTAGCTACCGTTGACGCGCTTCGTGAAGAAATCTTCAAAGCCGTAGATAGACTTGATAAAGATCGCGGACACCGCGCCCAGCGCGATACCCAGACCCACATAGGCCAGCAGCAGCAGCGGGTCCGTTATGTCCGCGTTGGGCGTCTCCAGCGTCGGGATCACGAACGAGGGATGCGGACCGAAGAAAACCCGGCCCACGTGAGTGGCGGTCACCACCGCCAACGCCACCGGCACCAGCGTACGAACGCTCACCTCGTGCATCATGACCTCTATAACGAACAGCACGCCGCCGACCGGCGTGTTGAACGTCGCGGCAATTCCGCCTCCGGCGCCGCCTGCTATGAGGGCTACGCGCTGCCAGGCGGGTACCCGCATCCACTGGCCGACGGTGGAGCCGAATGACGCCCCTATCTGAATGATTGGTCCTTCGCGTCCTATGGAGCCGCCGCTACCGATGGAAATGGCAGACGCGACCGACTTGACCAGCGCCACGACGGGGCGAATCTTGCCCACCCGATAGTAAATGGCATCCATGACTTCCGGCACACCGTGCCCTTTCGCCTCGGGTGCGAAATTCTTTACCAGAAAAGCGACGCCGATGGCGCCGATGACGGGAACCAGGATTATAAACGGTCCCCAGGGGCCCGGCTCGGTGTGCACGTTGGCATCGTAGGAGAGAGACCACTTGCCCAGAAACAACGCGTTATGGAAGAAGCCGATCAGATCCCGAAATACAACCGCTCCCAATCCGGCAACAACGCCGACCACTACCGAAACCAACGCTAACTGAAGCGTTGACAACGCGCGCGCCGGTGCCGGCTTAGTCTCTCCGGTCGGCATACAGATCAAACAGTTTCAGTAACATCGCGATTCCCTTTGGATCGGCGCGGAAGTCCGCGCACACGGTGCCTTCAGGCGACTCGCTACGCATTCCACGGAGACTGGTATCCGGGGGAGGCGAAAAGCTGAATGGCTCAGGCTACCCTGCGCGCCATCCATCGGTACAGAACCACTATCAAGCTGACAAACACGATCAGACCAACCGGCACGGCCGCCCGGAAATGCGCGCCGACCAGGGCCAAGGGTGCATCCCTGCCCAACAGCACGATCAAGCCGGCCAGCAAAACGCCAAACAGGCTTTCGCCCACAACCAGACCGGACGCCATCAGCACGCCAAGACGTTCGGCGTGCGCCGGTGCGCGGCTGCGCTTGGCAAACCGATTGTAATAATAACCGATTACCGCACCAACCACGATCGGCAGCGTGACCGACATGGGCAGATAAATGCCGATACCCACCGCCAGCGGCGGCAGACGCAGCAATTTTCGTGCGCCGAGAAACTCGTCAATTGCCACTATTACGATGCCGACGATCGCACCGATCCCGATCATGCTCCAGTCGAGATCATGCCGAATAACACCGCTGGCGAGTGCGGAGATCAGCAGTGCCTGCGGCGCGGGAAGCGGGTGAGATGTAACGGTGGCCGTATGCGGGGCGCCGGCAAAGCCATAGGCGTGAGCGAGCAGATTAAGAACCGGTGGTATTACCGCAGAGCCCGCCAACACGCCGACGATGAGCGCCACCTGTTGGCGCCAGGGCGCCGCTCCCACCAATTGTCCGGTTTTGAGATCCTGAAGATTATCGTTGGAGATAGTCGCCACCCCAAACACGATTGCGGTTGTAAATAACGAGTAGGCAACCAGAGCATCACGCGAGGCATCACCGGGATGCACCGCCGCAACCATCAGCCCGGCACAGATGGTGATGGCCAGAATACCGACTCCGGAAATGGGGCTGTTGGAGGCGCCGATCAGGCCGGCCATGTAACCGCACACCGCGGCAACCAGAAATCCGCCCAGGAATATAAACGGGAGCGCGACACCAATCAGTGTGGAGGCATGATCATACAGGGGTGTCCCATTGAGAAAACGCGCCAGCAGCACACCCGATACCAGTACGCAAATAATTGCCAGGCCCATGATCCACTTCCCGGAAATGTCCGTATCCCGTGCATCGTCTGCGGCGCTCGCCCGCGCGCGTGCAGTCGCGACGGTTGCCATGAGTCCCTGCATTACCGGCCGCGCAAGCGCCGCCAGACTCCACACCGCGGCCACCGCGATGGTGCCCGCACCGATGAAGCGCACGTCATGGGTCCATATTTCCAGGGCGTGCTGCGCCGCGCTCGTCGCCGCGGCGGGATGCAGCGTGCTCAGAATCGGCACCGCGCCCAACCAGGCGACGCCATATCCCAGCAACATGGCCAGGCCCACGGACAACCCCACCAAATGACCCACCCCCACCAGCGCCAGTGAAAATGCAAAGTCGACACCGCTTAAAGCCTGCCCCCATATCCTGAAATAACTCTGCACTTCACCGGCGGCGATACGCGTTGCCGTCAACGCCGCCAGCCCGGCGGATGCAATGGATCCGTAAATGACCGCTATCAGGCCTTCACGGGCTTCGCTGTTTGCCTCCTTGGCGGCCCCGTCCCTGACACCGGAGCCCACCTTCAATACTTCCGCGGCCGCCACACCTTCCGGATACGGCAGATCCGAGGTGGTTACCAGCGCTCGCCGCAGCGGAATCGTATAGAGAACACCGAGGACGCCGCCCGCCGCGCAGACGGCAAACGAGGTCCAGAACGGGAATCCGGTCCACCATCCCACCATAATGAGTCCCGGCAACACGAAAATAATCGCCGAGAGGGTTCCGGCCGCCGAGGCCACGGTCTGAACGATGTTATTTTCCAGAATGGTGGCACCGCGAAACGCGCTCAGTACCGCCATGGAGATGACCGCGGCGGGAATGGACGACGCGAAGGTCAAGCCCACCTTGAGTCCAAGATAGACGTTCGCGGCGGTAAATATCAGCGTGATAAGCACGCCGAGGATAAGCCCGCGAAGCGTCAACTCCGCGGGCGATTTCTGTGAGGGTTCAGTCATTATCTCATTTAAATTCTAACTTCCCGGTACACCCGGCCGCTCATCCGAAGCACCACCCGTTATGACGCTCGCTTGTCCACCGGATGCGGGGCTTTGCGAAGCCAGGTACCGAGGCTCCCGGGCGGGTGACAGCGGGTATGACCATTCGCGCGCAGCTTGCGAGCACGAAGGCCGTGCCCGCTGGCAGGACCCGCCCGCCTCGAAATTCAAATTAGGCGGAGCGGGCACCCGCAGCCCGACGAAAATTCTGAACGAATAGAATTGCCGGCTGAATCACGCCGGTGTTTCCGGAACGACCGCTTCGGGCACCGGCTCCTCCACCGACAGGCGCCGGAAAAGAGGTAGCATGGCAAACGCGATTATCGTACCGATCACCGCCACCGCGCCCAGACCGTTGAACAGGCGTGAATAGAGCGGCAAGGTCTTCACCGGGTCGGTCAGGTCCTTGGGCACACTGGCGAGACTGGCCACCCAGCTACCGGCAAACTGGGAAATACCCGTGGCCAGGAACCATACCCCCATGATGAAACCGCGCAGGCGCGGACCCACGTAGCGCGCCACCATGGCGAGCCCCAGGCCGCTGATGAGAAGCTCGCCCAGCGACTGCAGTCCGTATCCCAGCACCATCCACCAG
>CAZNWR010000250.1:0-4818 GCA_964576645.1 uncultured Enterobacteriaceae bacterium
CCTATCGTCCCTACGTTTACATGCGGCTTCGTACGTTCAAATTTGCCCTTGGACACTGCGCTTTCCTCGATTTCGATTATTGGTTCTTACTGATGATGGCTTCTGCAATATTCTGGGGAACCTGGTTATATCTTGAAAATTCCATGGTGTAGGTAGCCCGGCCCTGGGTGGCGGACCGCAGATCCGTTGCGTAGCCGAACATCTCCGCCAGTGGCACTTCGGCGCGGACAATCTTGCCCGCGGGCGAATCTTCAGTCCCCTGCAGCATACCGCGACGGCGGTTCAGATCACCGGTAACGGAGCCCAGGTGCTCCTCCGGGGTCACAACCTCGACCTTCATGACCGGTTCGAGCAGCACCGGCCCGGCTCTCACCGCGCCTTCCTTGAATCCTATGGAGCCGGCGATCTTAAAGGCCATTTCGCTGGAGTCAACCTCGTGGTAGGAGCCGTCATACAGGGTCACCTTCACATCAACCACGGGATATCCGGCCACGATGCCGTTCTCCATCTGCTCCTTGATACCCTTGTCCACGGCGGGGATATATTCCTTCGGGATGGCGCCGCCCACGATCTCGTTGACGAACTCATATCCCTTGCCTGCCTCCTGGGGCTCAAGCTTGAGAAAGACGTGACCGTACTGGCCGCGACCGCCGCTCTGGCGCACGAACTTCCCTTCCACCTTGTCCAGTACCTTGCGAATGGTCTCCCGGTAGGCCACCTGCGGCTTGCCCACATTCGCCTCGACCTTGAACTCCCTCTTCATACGGTCGACGATGATTTCCAGGTGCAATTCACCCATGCCCGAGATAATGGTCTGGGCCGACTCCTCGTCGGTATGCACCCGGAACGACGGATCCTCCTGGGCCAGCTTGTTCAGCGCAATTCCCATCTTTTCCTGGTCCGCCTTGGTCTTCGGCTCCACGGCCACTGAAATGACGGGGTCCGGGAACTCCATGCGTTCCAGGGTGATTACCTTATTAATGTCACACAAGGTGTCGCCGGTGGTAACGTCCTTGAGACCTATTGCCGCGGCGATATCACCCGCGCACACTTCCTTGATCTCCTCGCGGCTGTTGGAGTGCATCTGCAATATGCGACCGATGCGTTCCTTTTTGTGCTTGACCGGGTTGAATACCGTGTCACCCGACTTCAACACGCCGGAATAAACGCGGAAGAAAGTCAGGGTGCCTACAAAGGGATCCGTGGCGATTTTGAAGGCAAGCGACGAAAACGGCGCCTCGTCCGACGCTTCCCTTTCGGCGACGGTTTCTTTGCCGTCGTCGAGTATGCCTCTGATTGCGGGAACTTCCGTGGGGGCGGGAAGGTACTCTATTACGGCGTCGAGCATGGACTGTACGCCTTTGTTCTTGAACGCGGAGCCGCACAGCGCCGGTACGATCTCGTTGTTCAGCGTACGCTTGCGCAGCCCGCGCTTGATCTGCTCGTCGGTCAACGTGCCGCTTGTCAGATATTCATCCATCAATTCCTCATCGGCCTCGGCCGCGGCTTCCAGCAGGTTCTCGCGCCATTGCGTGCAGTCCTTCTCCATCTCCGCGGGAATGTCCTTCTCGTCGAAGCGTATACCCATGTTCTCTTCGTCCCAGTAGATGGCCTTCATCTTGACCAGGTCCACGACACCCTTGAACTTGTCTTCGGCGCCGATAGGCAACTGGACCGGCACGGCTACCGTTCCCAGCCGTTGTTTAATCTGCAGTATCACACGCAGGAAATCCGCACCGGCACGATCCATCTTGTTCACGAACGCAAGCCTGGGCACGTGATACTTGTTGGCTTGGCGCCAGACCGTTTCGGAGTGCGGCTCCACGCCGCCGACCGCGCAAAATACCGCACAAGCGCCGTCAAGCACGCGTAGCGAGCGTTCCACTTCGATGGTGAAGTCCACGTGCCCCGGCGTATCAATAATATTGATGCGGTACTCGGGGAACTGGCCCGCCATACCCTTCCAGAAACAGGTAGTGGCGGCAGACGTAATAGTTATGCCGCGCTCCTGCTCCTGCTCCATCCAGTCCATGACGGCGGCGCCGTCATGGACTTCACCGATCTTGTGCGAGACGCCGGTGTAATAAAGTATGCGCTCGGTCGTCGTGGTCTTACCGGCATCGATATGCGCCATGATGCCGATATTCCTATAGCGCTCAATTGGAGTCAGTCTTGCCACAACCCTGTCCACCCACGTTCAATTAGCGATCACCAACGATAGTGCGAGAACGCCTTGTTGGCTTCCGCCATACGATGCGTGTCTTCGCGTTTCTTGATCGCCGCGCCACGGTTTTCAGCAGCATCCATCAACTCACCGGCGAGCCGCAGCCCCATGTTTGCTTCACCACGGTTCTTTGCTGCATCGACCAGCCAACGCATCGCCAGGGTCATACTGCGGTCCGAGCGGACCTCGACAGGGATTTGATACGTAGCGCCACCAACGCGCCTTGACTTAACTTCCACGATGGGCCGGATGTTTTCCAGCGCCTTGCTAAAAGTATCCATGGGATCGTTCTTGAGCTTGCCCTGAATCCGGTCGAGCGCGCCATAGACTATTTTTTCCGCTATGGACTTCTTGCCACTGCGCATAACAGTATTTATGAATTTGGCGACGACCTGGTTCCCGTACTTGGGATCCGGCAGGATCTCGCGCTTTTCTGCTATTCGTCGACGGGACATGGGATCAAGTACAAAGTTGAAAGTGCAAAGTTAAAAGAAAACCGGTGCTGGCGGCATGCACGTCTGCCAACCAACAGCTCAACGTATTCTTTTCACTTTTAACTTTTAACTTTTCCATTTTTATGCCTTCGGTCTTTTGGCGCCGTACTTGGACCGCCCCTGACGCCGATCGCCCACGCCCGATGTATCCAGGGTGCCACGTACGGTGTGATAGCGAACACCGGGCAGATCCTTGACGCGCCCGCCGCGAATAAGAATCACCGAGTGCTCCTGGAGATTGTGTCCCTCTCCGCCGATATACGTCGTCACTTCCTGGCCATTGGTCAGCCGCACGCGCGCGACCTTTCGCAGCGCCGAGTTGGGCTTTTTCGGAGTCGTTGTATACACGCGCGTGCACACACCGCGTTTCTGCGGGCAACCCTCGAGCGCGGGCACCGTGCTCTTGACCCGTTGGCGCTTGCGCGATTTACGTACCAATTGATTAACCGTTGCCATCTTTCCCGTCTACCTGGAGAAATTCGTCCTGCCTCTAATAAATGCTTGCCCGTGGCAGCGTACCTGCCGTCCATATATCCCCGGGACGCCTGGGATATCAAAGACGCCCGGTCTGGTCCATGGATCTGCCGCGAGATTGGGCCCGGCCAACCGCAGGTCTGCCACCCGCCCGTCCTGATTTTCAGGCCCGCAAAATAAATACAGGCTGGAGGAACCCCAGCCTGTCCAAAGAAGCGGAATTTTAGGGGGGGTACGGCTTTATTGTCAAGAAGATACGTGCCGGGGCACGGTACCCCCAAAACCGGCACCGTCATCCTGGACCAACTTCATCCTGGGAGTGATAGCGACCAGGAACCAGTCGATTTGAGAGGTCCGCGGAGCGGACACGCTTGTAGAGCCGGCATGAGCCGGCGGTGGCAGTTCCAGGACAACGTCATCCTGGATGCGCAGCATCCAGGACCCAGTAAGCCCAATCGGCGCCGAAGGCGCACTTTATCCACCGGACTCTGGCCCAGGGCCAGAACGACGAAGAATTCAAGGGCCGGCCCTGGCCCCTGCCGGTCCGGCTCCTCAGCCCTGAGCCTGGCTGGATTCCGCTTCCACGGCCCCCGCCTCGGCCGGCTCCACCTGCTCGCCGGCCGGCGGCGTCTCAAAGGTCAGTTCCGGTTCTTCCTCCTTCAGCCGGCGCTCCGTATGGTAGGCAAGCCCGGTGCCGGCCGGGATCAGGCGCCCGACAATGACATTCTCCTTGAGGCCACGCAGTTCGTCACGTTTGCCGTTAACGCTGGCCTCCGTAAGGACCCGGGTGGTTTCCTGGAAGGACGCCGCGGAAATGAACGATTCCGTAGACAGGGACGCCTTGGTAATGCCTAACAGCACCGGCTCCCAGGCTGCCGGTTGCTTCCCGTCCGCCTCGATCTTGTCGTTTTCCTCCAGGATCCGCGCGCGTTCCAGCTGTTCGCCCTTGAGAAACACGGTGTCGCCGGGTTCCGTTACCTCGACCTTGCGCAACATCTGTCTGAAGATGACTTCGATGTGCTTGTCGTTGATTTTCACACCCTGAAGCCGATAGACCTCCTGGATCTCATTGACGATGTAGGCCGCCAGGGCATGTACCCCCATGAGGCGCAGGATGTCGTGGGGCGCCGGCGGACCATCCACAATAGCTTCGCCTTTTTCAACGTGTTCACCTTCAAAAACGGTGATGTGGCGCCATTTGGGTATCAACTCCTCATGCTGCTCGCCTTCCGGCCCGGTGATCACCAGGCGCTGCTTGCCCTTGGTATCCTTGCCGAAGCTGATGGTGCCCGAAATTTCTGCAAGGACCGCCGGCTCCTTGGGTTTGCGGGCCTCGAACAGATCCGCCACGCGGGGCAGACCGCCCGTGATATCGCGGGTTTTCAGCGATTCCTGGGGCAGCCTGGCGATGACATCGCCGACTTTAACCTCGTCGCCGTCGCTGACGGTAATGACCGCCTTGGGCGGCAGCGGGTAATGGGCGGGAATGTCGGTACCCGGGATCTTCAGGTCCCGGCCGCGACCGTCCACCAGCTTGACCGTCGGCCGCATGTCCTTGGCGGCACCGCTGCGCTGCTTGGGGTCCATGATGACGGTATTGGTGAGGCCGGTGATCTCGTCCACATG
>CAZNWR010000251.1:0-4793 GCA_964576645.1 uncultured Enterobacteriaceae bacterium
GCCGTGGCAGCGCTCGGCGGGATCCTCCACGGCGGTAAAGGGTCCAATGGAAACCTTGTCAACCCACTCGGGGAGCTGCTCATAAATTTCCCAAATGGCGCCGAAGGGAAGATGGTGCGGGTCGGCCAGCGATGCCATGACGATGCGCTTGTAGGCAACGGCCACGGTTGTTGTGACGCCTTTGTCCGCCCCCGGCGGTGCCAGGCTTGCGTGTTGCTGTCCCAGTTGTTCGGCATATTCGTATATAAAATGAAGTCGCTGCCAGCTCTTTGCGGGTATGGGCGCATATTCAAGAAAGCTGAAAATCAGCGCATGCGCCAAGTAGTGCAAGCTGTACAGCATTGCCTGCAGCGGCGGCTTGGACTGTCGCCAGAGGCTTTTTTGTTTCGAGTGTTCGTCCGCGGCCCGTTTGCAGGCATAGCCCAGATTTACCGCAATTTGCTTCAGCACCTCGATCTGATCCTGCATCGTTTCCATGGACTGCAGGGTATGATGTGCTCCGGTTCGGACCTGGGACTCCACGTAATATTGGTACGGACGGTTATAGAGATCTACCAGTTCCAGACGGACTGACGGTTTCATGTCCTGCTGATTGGTAAGGCGCGTCGCTTCGGCAAGCAGCCGGCTGGTTTTGGAAAAATCGATGTAGGGCAGGGAGTCCAGCCATTCCTCCACGTATAACGGCCGCGTTTCCATGGTCTCTCCCGAGGAGCTACTGCGCATGGGAAGGGAGGATGATTTCATCTTGTATTGCCCCGGTTCCAGCTAACGTGAGTCCGCGGCGCACTGTGCCCGAATCGCATGCCGCGTATAGAATCCAAAACAACTTGCAAGCCACGTTCCAGGCTCATGAGTTACCGGCAAATTTCGCACCTGTCAACGGGCCTTGGTAAGCAGGGTATCTTGGCTGGAGCTAAAAAAGCCCTTTACAATTAAATACTTAATAGGTTTGCACAGAGCGGCGCCAGGGACATGTTCAGCGCAGGCGCTCATTCTGGAGCGACGGCCGCCAATCCGAACGGGATAACATCAACCGGAAAATGACTCAAGAAAGCGACAGATCCGAACCTGGGCGTGACGTGCGCACAGCGCATTTCGTTGTCTCGGGCCGTGTCCAGGGGGTCTGGTTTCGCGCTTCCACCAAGCAACAGGCGGATTTTCACGGTATAACCGGCTGGGTGCGCAATCTTCCGGACGGGCGGGTGGAGGGGGCGGCGCGCGGTGACCCCGCGAGCCTGAAGAACTTCCGGCGCTGGCTGGGACGCGGGCCGGAAATGGCCCGGGTGTTGAAAGTGGAGTGGACGGAGGTTTCCGACCAGGAATTCAGCAGCTTCCGCGTGCGCTGAATACCGATAAGGTTCACTCACTTACCCGGCGGCATCCGGGTGCCGGACACGCTGTGAGTACCTCCCTGTACGCTCGATCGCCGCGTCCTGCTGTCACGGTCCGTCACCCGGATGCCGCAACGCTCTCAGCCGTCCATGCGGTGTTCCGCGGGCTCCCAGATAGCGCCCGCCCACGGTTCACGAATAATCCGGATCATCGCGCACTACACGGCCTATGCAGCAGCCACGAGTTTCTCCTGCAGAAAGTCCAGCGCGTGATTCAATGGTATATCAGTGCTGGCCTCGTCCCGCCGCCCGCGGTATTCCAGCTTGCCATCATCCAGCCCTCGCTCGCTGAATACGAACCGGTGGGGGATGCCGATGAGCTCCAGGTCGGCGAACATCACGCCAGGCCGTTCACGCCGATCGTCCATGAGCACGCTGATGCCCGCCTCCTGCAGTTGACGATACAGTTGTTCCACCGCGGCGCGCAGCCGCTCTGATTTGTGCATATGAATGGGGACCAGGGCCAACTGGAAAGGTGCAAGCGCAGCCGGCCAGATGATTCCCCGCTCGTCATGGTTCTGCTCGATGGCCGCCGCGACCACACGCGACACGCCGATGCCGTAGCAGCCCATGGTTAACGTGACGGCCTGGCCGTCCTCCCCCAGCACGTTGGCCTTCATGGTTCGGCTGTACTTGTCGCCCAGCTGGAAGATATGACCGACCTCGATGCCGCGGGCGATATGCAGCGCACCGGAGCCGTCCGGCGCCGGCTCTCCCGCCGTCACGTTGCGAAGATCGGCGGTAACGGGCGCGGGCAGGTCCCGCCCCCAGTTGACACCGGTAAGGTGCCAGCCATCCTTGTTGGCGCCGCACACGAAATCCGCACAAACAGCGGCGCTGGCGTCCACCACCACGGGAACGGTGAGGTTGACCGGGCCGAGGGATCCGATGCCGCAGCCCAGGGTCTTGCGCACCGCATCGGCACTGGCAAAGGTCAAGGGTTTGGCCACGGCTTCCAGGGCCTCGGCCTTGATCCGGTTTAATTCATGGTCGCCGCGCAGTACCAGCGCCACCAGTCCGCCATCGGCGCCGTTGACCAGCAATGTCTTCAAACAGGAGGCTGGCGCCACATCCAGGAAATTCGCCACTTCCTCTATGGAGTGGCGGCCGGGGGTCTCCACTCTGGACATGGATGACCCGGGGGCGGGACGCGCCCCGGCGTCCGGGGCAGGGGTCATCTCTATATTGGCCGCGTAGCTGCCGCTTTCAGAAAAGGCGATGCGGTCTTCCCCCGAGTCTGCGAGCACGTGAAACTCGTGGGAGTAATTTCCGCCGATGTTGCCGGGATCGGCCTCCACCGCACGATAAGTGAGCCCCAGTCGGTCGAAGATCCTTGAGTAGGTGTGGTACATCAAGTCGTAAGTCTGTTGCAGCGAGTCCTGATCCAGGTGGAATGAGTAGGCGTCTTTCATGAGAAATTCGCGGGCACGCATGATCCCGAAACGGGGTCGTATCTCGTCCCGGAACTTGGTCTGGATCTGGTAGAAGACTGAGGGTAACTGCTTGTAGCTGCGGATTTCCCGGCGTACCAGATCGGTGACCACTTCCTCGTGGGTGGGGCCGAGACAAAATTCGCGTTCGTGCCTGTCGCTGAGGCGCAGAAGCTCGGGGCCGTATTGCTCCCAGCGGCCGGATTCGCGCCACAACTCGCCGGGCAACACCACGGGCATTAGGATCTCCTGGGCGCCGGCGCGGTCCATTTCCTCGCGTATTACGTTTTCGGCGCGGTGCAGTACACGCAATCCCAGGGGCAACCAGGTATAGATGCCCGACGCCAGCTGGCGCACCATCCCCGCGCGCAGCATCAGGCGGTGGCTGACTGTTTCGGCGTCCGCCGGCGCGTCACGCATGGTGGCCAGCAGGATTTGTGAGGTGCGCATAGGGTTTTTGATCCCGGGAAAATCAGAGGCTCGGCAAAGCGGCGTATGTTACCGCATTCGGATGCGGAAGGAAGTTTGGTGGGAAATCCCGGATAGCCGTTCCTGGTTTACGAATTGTGCGCGGCACAACTTGACCTACTATATAAAAATCAGTAACTTCCTTAAGTTTGACGTTGCCTCAGGGTTGGTTCACACAGTGGGAAATTCCGTCGAAATTTTGCGTGGCGCAGAGATATTCGCCCGCGCCCTCAAAGATGAGGGCGTGGAGTTCGTGTTCGGCTATCCCGGCGGCGCGGTGCTGCACATTTACGACGCATTGTTCAAGCAGTCGGAAGTAAAGCATATTCTGGCGCGCCATGAGCAGGGTGCGGGGCACGCGGCGGACGGTTATGCGCGCGCCACCGGCAAACCCGGCGTCGTGCTGGTCACCTCCGGGCCGGGGGTGACCAATTGCGTTACGCCCATCGCCACCGCTTACATGGATTCCATTCCGCTGGTCGTGTTCAGCGGCCAGGTGAACACCAATCTTATCGGCAACGACGCTTTCCAGGAGGTGGATGCGCTGGGCATCACGCGGCCGTGCGTGAAACACAACTTCCTGGTGAGAAACGTCCAGGATCTGGCCGCGACCATCAAGAAGGCATTCTACGTCGCCACCAGCGGCAGGCCCGGCCCCGTGCTTGTGGACATTCCCAAGGACGTCACCGCCGATTCCTGTCCGTACGTTTACCCGGAAAGCGTGGAGCTTCGTTCCTACCGCCCCGTGGTGAAAGGCCACTCCGGGCAAATCCGCAAGGCGCTGCAACTGATCCTGTCCGCCCGCAAACCGATGGTTTACACCGGCGGCGGCGTCATACTCGGTAACGCCAGCGAGGAACTGCGGACCTTTGCGCAGTCGCTGGGATTTCCGGTTACCAATACCCTGATGGGGCTGGGCGCATTCCCGGGCACGGACCGTGGTTTCGTGGGGATGCTTGGCATGCACGGCACCTACGAGGCCAACATGGCCATGCATCAGTGTGACACTCTAATCGCCATCGGCGCCCGCTTCGATGACCGCGTTACCGGGGATCTGGCCAAGTTCTGCCCACACGCCAAGATCATTCATATAGACGTCGACCCCTCTTCGATTTCCAAGAATGTGCCGGTGGACATTCCCATTGTCGGCGACGTGAAGAGTGTATTGTCCGATCTGAATTCGTTGATTGCCGGCGCCGAGCACAAGCCTGACGAGGCGGCCCTGGCCGAGTGGTGGAAGCAGATCGAGGAGTGGCGTTCCATTGACTGTCTGCGCTACAACCGCAACAGCGACAAGATCAAACCGCAGTACGTGATCGAAAAGCTGTACGAACTCACCGGCGGTGATGCGTTCGTGACTTCGGACGTGGGTCAGCACCAGATGTGGGCGGCACAATTCTACAAGTTCGATGAACCGAGACGCTGGATCAATTCGGGGGGTCTGGGCACCATGGGCTTCGGCCTGCCTGCCGCCATGGGCGTGCAGCTTGCCTTTCCGGACTCC
>CAZNWR010000252.1:0-4722 GCA_964576645.1 uncultured Enterobacteriaceae bacterium
GCTTTTGCTTCGCGGACCATCCCTGGTCCGCTCGCAGCAGCGCTCGCGCTCCACCTTCCATGGCTTCGCGCTCGCTCATGCCGCTTCACAGACCCACCCCGGCGCGTTGTTGGATCGTCGGTGCGTACCGGAGAGAAGGCCGGGGGCGGCGGACACTGCAACGCCGTGCCCTGGGAACGCTTGCCGCTGCACGGAACGCGCTGTGAACATTCGCCGGCGATGCCGGGTGGGTTCCCGGAAGACCGTGTGCGGCCAGGGACGGCCGCACCCGAGCCTACAGGGACGTATTCAACAAGCGTGTCTTCCGGGGACCTGCCCGGCATCCGCCCGACAGGCAGAACCGGCCACCGGACATTTAGACTGATAAGACCGAACGCGCGGCGGGCGCGCAAGCAAGCCGGAACGAACGGTTACTTGATGACGGTGATGCTCCCCATGTAGGGCCGTAGCGCGTCAGGCACGGCAATGCTGCCGTCGGCCTGCTGGTAATTTTCCATGACCGCCACCAGCGCCCGCCCCGCCGCCAGCCCCGAACCGTTCAGCGTATGCACCAGCTCCGGCTTGCGGGTATCCGGGTTGCGCCAGCGCGCCTTCAGGCGGCGCGCCTGGAAATCCTCGAAATTACTGCACGAGGAAATCTCCCGGTAACGGTCCTGGCCCGGCAACCACACCTCGATGTCATAGGTCTTCGCCGACGAGAATCCCAGGTCGGCCCCGCACAGCACCACAACCCGGTACGGCAGCTCCAGGCGCTGCAATACGGCTTCGGCATGCCCGGTCAACTGCTCCAGTGCATCGTAGGATTCCCCGGGCCGGACGATCTGCACCAGCTCCACTTTCTCAAACTGGTGCTGGCGGATCATGCCGCGCGTGTCCTTGCCGTAGGAACCCGCCTCGCTTCGAAAACACGGGGAATGGCAGGCGAACTTCAACGGCAGTGTATCGGCATCTAGGATCCGGTCGCGCACAAGGTTGGTTACCGGGACTTCCGCGGTGGGGATCAGGTAAAGATCCTGCTTCTCCACATGGAACTGGTCTTCCGCGAACTTGGGAAGCTGGCCGGTGCCGAACAGGCTGTCCGGGTTGACCAGATACGGCACATTGACCTCGACGTAGCCGTGCTCCAGGGTGTGCATGTCCAGCATCAACTGGATCAGCGCCCGGTGCAGGCGCGCCAGCGAACCGCGCATGACCACAAAGCGACTGCTTGCGATCAGTGCCGCCGATTCGAAATCCAGCAGGCCGTTGTTCTCTCCCAGCGCGACGTGATCCAGCGCACTGAAATCAAACTCGGGGAGGCGCCCCCAGCGGCGCACTTCGACGTTATCGTCCTCGCCGCGGCCTTCGGGCACGGACTCATGCGGCGTGTTGGGGATGCCGGTGAGGATCTCTTTGAGTTCGGACTGTGTGCCTTCCAGCTCGCTTTCGCATTGCGCCAACCGTGTTCCCATGGCGGCGACCTCTTCGCGCAGCGGCGCAATATCTCCACCCGCGGCCTTGACCTTGCCGATTTCCTTGGACCGGCTGTTACGCCGATGCTGCAGATCCTGGGTTTCCACCTGCAACGCCTTGCGGCGTTCTTCCAGCGCTTCCAGCCGCGCGCGGTCCAGCGTCACGCCCCGCTTGTCGAGGGCGCGCTGTATCGCGTCCAGGTCCGTTCGTATTCGCTGCGGGTCGAGCATGTCTGAGTCAGTTCCCACCGGCGAGCGCCGCACGGCGCCCGGAAAATATCCGAGAATTGTTCACTTGTTTCGCACGGCAGGGGTCGGAGTATCCGCTCCGGCCCCTGTATATTGTACTGATTGAGAGGGCGTCATATTAGCCGATACGGCCGCTACTTGCTCTTGCCGTGCTTGCTGTCCAGCTCCCGCAATCGCGCCAGCTTCTCGGCGATCTTGATTTCCAGGCCCTGCGCTACCGGTTCGTAGTAGCGGCGGCCGCGCAGTTTTTCCGGCATGTATTCCTCGCCGGCGGCGTAGGCATCGGGCTCATCGTGGGCGTAACGGTAACCTTTGCCGTAATCCAGGCCTTTCATCAGCTTCGTCGGTGCGTTCCTCAGGTGCAGCGGCACTTCCAGGGAACCGGACGACCCGGCGTCTTCCAGCGCGGCATTGAACGCCTTATATACAGCGTTGCTCTTGGGCGCGCATGCCAGGTAAGCGATGGCCTGGGCAATGGCGAGTTCGCCTTCGGGAGAACCAAGACGTTCCTGGGTATCCCATGCGTCAAGGGCCAATCGCAATGCGCGCGGGTCGGCGTTGCCGATATCCTCGGAAGCCATACGCACCACCCGCCTGACCACGTACAGTGGATCGCAGCCGCCGTCGATCATGCGCGCGAACCAGTACAGCGCCGCATCGGGCGCCGATCCCCGCACGGCCTTATGCAGCGCCGAGATCTGATCGTAGAAGGCCTCGCCGCCCTTGTCGAAGCGGCGAACAACGCCGCCCGCAACCACTTCCCGGATCTGCTCGATACCCAGGGTATCGCCACCCGCAAGATCGGATGCAATCTCCAGAAAGTTGAGCGCGCGGCGCGCATCGCCGTCGCTTACCTCTGCAAGCAATCGCGCGGCTTCCTCCGCCAGCGCGATCCGCCCACCGAGTCCGTGCTCCGGATCCGTAACTGCGTGCTTCACTATAGTGAGGATATCTTCGTCGGTAAGCGACTTGAGAACATAGACACGCACTCTGGACAACAATGCGTTGTTGAGTTCGAAGGAAGGATTTTCCGTGGTGGCTCCGATAAAGGTCACCGTGCCTTCTTCAACGTGCGGAAGGAATGCATCCTGCTGTGACTTGTTGAAGCGATGCACCTCGTCGACGAACAGGACCGTATCCTTGTTATAGACATCGCGATACTGGCGCGCGCGCTCTATGGCCTCGCGTATGTCCTTGACCCCGCTGAGGACCGCGGAAAGGGTCAGAAACTGGGCCTGGCAACGCTCGGCGATGATCCTCGCCAGGGTGGTCTTGCCGGTGCCCGGCGGCCCCCAGAACACCATGGAATGGAGACGTCCCGACTCGATGGCGTCGCGCAACGGCCTGCCCCGCCCCAGCAGGTGCTCCTGGCCGACGAAGTCATCGAGCGTGCGCGGACGCCTGCGATCGGCCAGCGGACGATAGTCATTACGTTCATTCATAGCAAAACCCGGCACCCCGGATCATTCGTGAACTATCACTATGGCGGCGGACGGGTGCTGTCATGGGGCACGGCCTTCGTGCTCGCAAGCTGCGCGCGACAGGCCATACCCCATGCCACCCGTCCGGAGACGTTGAATCAGAGTTCACGAACGATCCGTACTATTTTGCTGTTCCGAAAAGTGATACAGACGGCCAGGGATGTTGCGGTATCCGGGTGATGGACCGTGAGCCGCAGGGATGCGGCGATCGAGCGTACAGGGATGTATTTACAGCGTGTCCGGCACCCGGATACCGCAACGCAGCTTGATTCAGAATTCGGAACATCTGTCTAGGGCGGCGCATTGCCGCGGCTGTCGATAACATCCACGCCCTTGGGCGGCGTGAATCGGAACAAGGCGTCGTCCAGGTGCATGTTGACCCTTGCATTCAGAAAGTTGATTTGCGTCTTGTTGCCGAGGTCATCGAACAGGATCATTGCGGTGAGCTTGCCGCCACTGAAACCCAGCCGCACCGATTTGTATTGGGAATTCACGTCCCGGGGCGTCAACTCCAGCCAGTCGGTACCGTCCGTTACGCCCATGTCGATGACCACGTAATATTTATCAATGTTGACGTTCCCCGCCAGTACCGCCGCCGGCGAGTCACCGAGCGAAGTCGTCGCATCCCTGATGGTGACTTGCTTCAGATCCTTGTCGTAGACCCAGATGCTCCTGCCGTCGCTGATGATCTCTTCCGAGTAAGGCTCCCAGTAGGACCAGTGGAATTTTCCCGGCCGCTTCAGGTACATCACGCCCACGGACTTTTCCTGGACTTTGCCCTTGGAGTCGAATATCACCTGTTGGAAGCCGGCGCTGAAGGTCTCCAGCTTGTCGAGAAAGGTCTGCAGCCTGCCGGACCGATCCGGCTGCTGCGCCTGCGCCTTTGCTTGCGGCGCACACCAGGCAGTAGTGCTGCCCAGCATCATGAGCAGGCCGAGCAGCACCGGGAAAACCCGATCCCACCCTGAACGCGTTGGGAGGGTCTGCTCCGCTTTTGCTTCGCGGGACATCCCTGTCCCGCTCGCAGCAGCGCTCGCGCTCCACCTTCCATGGCTTCGCGCTTCGCTTATGCCGCTGCGCAGACCCACCCAACGGCCCTGGGGAGGCGTGCCAACCGGAGAGTCTGGCCGGATGCGGGGCGTTCGCGAAGCGTCACGGTGAAGTGTCCGGGCGGGTGACAGCGGGTATGGCCTATCGCGCGCAGCCTGCGAGCACGAAGGCCGTGCCCGCTGGCAGGACCCGCCCGCCTCCAATGACAAGAATATGCGGCGCGAACACCCCGCATTCGGCCGAAGCGCCCGAAGATTGAACATTTGCGCAGTGAACATTCAGTCCGCCGGCGGGGGTGGAGCGGCCAGCACTTCGCGGCTGCCGTTGGTTTCGAGCGGCCCCACCAGCCCGCTGCGCTCCATCTCCTCCACCAGCCGCGCCGCGCGGTTGTAGCCGATCTTAAGGCGCCGCTGGATATAGGAAATGGATGCCTTGCGGGTTTCCGTCACAATGCGGACGGCCTCGTCATACAGCGGATCCAGTTCGTCCGG
>CAZNWR010000253.1:0-4716 GCA_964576645.1 uncultured Enterobacteriaceae bacterium
GGGCGGCATCATTGACATGAAGACCAAGACCGGCCTGTTCGAACCGGGCGGACACATCGGCATCTACGGCGGCAGCCACAACGAGATCCAGCCCAGTTTCGGCTATGGCGGCTCGGCGGGTTCCTTCAATTACTTTGTTTCCGGCGATTATCTTTCCAATTCATTGGGCATCGAATCACCCGACGGAAGCAGCAACCCGATCCACGACAACACCACGCAGTACCACGGCTTCGCATACCTCGAAGATATACTGAATTCCAGCAGCAGTATCACCGCGGTTCTGGGAACCTCGGATGATCATTTCCAGATCCCCAACACCCCGGGTCTGGCGCCCGATCTTGGGTTGACCGTGAACGGTCAGGCCAGTTATCCCAGCGTGAAGTTGAACGAAAGGCAGCGCGAAACCACCCATTACGGCATCCTCAGCTATCTGCACAGCAAGGGTAATCTCAATTATCAGGTTTCGGTCTTCGGTCGCTATTCGAGTCTGAAGTTCTCGCCCGATCCGGTCGGTGATCTGCTTTATGACGGCATTGCGCAGCAAGCTTTCAAGGACGACGTTGCTTACGGTGTGCAGGCGGAAGGCGCTTACCACCTGGGCAGCCGTCACACGATTCGCGGTGGCTTTCTCTTCCAGGGTGACCGGGCCACAAGCCGGACGACCTCATCGGTGCTTCCCGCCGCGTGCACGGGATCCGGCACCTTCACCTATCCGTTCGACTGTGTGCCCCTGCCATCCGGCAATCCGGCTTACGACATTCCCATCTCGATCGTGGACAACGGCGCGAAAACCGAGACGACATATAGCCTATACCTTCAGGATGAATGGCGGATACTGGATGGCCTGACGCTGAACTACGGTCTGCGCTTTGACACTTACAAGGGCTATGCAAGCGAGAGCCAGGTAAGCCCGCGTGTCAATCTGGTATGGCTGCCGTTCAATGGAACCACCGTGCACGTAGGTTATGCGCGCTACTTCACGCCGCCACCGTTCGAGTTGATCGCTTCCAAATCCGTAGTAAAGTTCCTGAATACCAGTGCATCGCCCGTCATCACGCAGGACAACATCTCGAAGGCCGAACGCGCGAATTACCTGGATGTAGGAATCAACCAGCGGATTACGGGCGCCCTGACCGTGGGCGTGGACAGCTACTACAAGGTTTCCGATAACTTAATCGACGAAGGCCAGTTCGGCGCGCCGATTATTCTGACACCGTTCAACTACAGGAAAGGAAAGCAGTACGGCCTGGAGTTCACCGGTTCCTACAGAACCGACACTCTTTCGGCCTACGCCAATGCTGCGCTGGCGCGCGCCGAGGGCAAGGGTATCGTCTCCAGCCAGTTCAGTTTCGATCCCGCCGATCTCGCCTACATCGCCGATCACTATATTCACCTGGATCATGAGCAGTTTCTGACGATGTCGGGCGGGGTTTCGTACAACTGGGACGGCACTATCCTCTCGGCCGATCTCCTGTACGGTTCGGGCTTGCGCAAGGACGGCGTGGTACCCAACGGCCTTCACGTTCCGGGCTATACGCAGGTCAATTTGGGCATCAGCCACCACTTTGAGCTGGACGGCTGGGGCGGGTTGACCACGCGTATCGACGTGATCAATCTATTCGACGAGAAATACCAGATCCGCGACGGTACCGGTGTCGGCGTCGGTGCGCCGCAGTGGGGGCCGCGACGCGGCGTCTTTTTCGGAGTCTCGAAGGCGCTCTGAAGCAGCTTGGGACCCGGCCGCTGCCCCTGGCGGTGTCAGTCGTCCTCGGGGCCGAGCAGGGCGGCGCGAACCTGCGCGATCACGGCCTGCGGTTGGTCGGCATGGATCCAATGTCCGGCATCCGGGATGATTTCCAGCACGGCGGCGGGAAACAGCCGGCGTATAAGAGGTAAATGGGACGCCTGCAGGTAATCCGAATTCGCACCGGCGATAAATCGCGCCGGCCCGGCAAACCTGATCCCGGGATCGACGGCGGGAAAGTCGCTGAGCGCAGCCAGGTTTTCATGAATGGCGGCCAGGTTGATGCGCCACTGGAAACCCTCCCCGGATCGGGCCAGATTGTGGAGCAGGAATTGGCGCACCCGGAAATCGGGGACGGCGTCGGCCAGGCGTTGCTCCGCGTCACGGCGACCGGTCAGTTCCGACAGCGGCAGCGCCCGCATGGCTTCGATATAATTATTGAAGACTGTGTCGTAACGTGCCGGCGCCACGTCCAGCACTACCAGGTGATTGGTGCGCTCCGGATGTCTCAGTGCGTATAGCATCGCCACCTTGCCGCCAAGGCTGTGACCGAGCATGTTGGCCTTGCGGATGCGCAACATATCCAGCAGCTGGAGCACATCGTCGGCCATTTCCGCCAGACTCATGGTGGGTGCACGGCCGCTGTCTCCGTGGTTGCGCAGATCCAGGGCGATCACGCGGGAAAATCCAGCCAACTCTCTGGCTACGGAAAACCAGTTGCGTTTCGAGCCGAACAGCCCGTGCAGGATCACCAGTGGATCACCTGCGCCGAATATTTCGTAACTGAGCGTGACGGACATTGAATGGCGCACCGACGGAGTTCAGGTGGACAGTATACTTAACTCGCGAGATGGTGATTGCGCGGGCGAAGGCGGCAAATCCGGGTCAGGTAAGGCTCCCGTAGTCCCTGGGCCCAATCAGGAACACCGGGATGCCTCCGGCGTCGAAAGGTAGTAAAGTATTGACTTTATCGCCGTTGCCTGGCTGCGGCGAGTCAACCGTCGCGGGAACGCCGGACGCGCCTCATCCCGGCAATTGCGAATATGTAGAAAACAATAAATGCAGGAGGATGAATGAGCACGGACAGTACCTACAACCCGGCCATGATGTCACCGGGCGAACTCCATAAGTCTCCGCCCGATCCGGGGCGGCGCCGCTTCCTGACGACCGCATCGACGGTGGTAGGGGCGGCCGGTGTGGTGGCGGCCGCGATACCATTTGTTGAATCGCTGGAGCCCAGTGCCCGCGCCAAGGCCGGCGGCGCCCCGGTGGAAGTGGACATCAGTAAGCTGGAACCGGGTCAGATGCTCAGTGTCCTGTGGCGGAAAAAGCCCCTGTGGGTTGTCCGGCGCACCAAGGCGGACCTGGCGGAGCTGCCGAAGCTCAACGGCCAGCTCAAGGATCCCTTGTCCAAGGTGGCGCAGCAGGTGCCGAACCTGCCGGACTGGAATCCGATCCAGCGGTCCATTAAGCCCGAATACCTGGTTCTGGTGGGGATCTGCACCCACCTGGGATGTATTCCCGGCTATGACCCGAAACCGGGTTCCGCGGGCCTGGGCGCAAGTTGGCCGGGCGGTTTTTTCTGTCCCTGCCACGGTTCGCGCTACGACCTTTCCGGCCGGGTCATGGATGGTTCCCCTGCACCCTATAACTTGCCCGTGCCGCCGCACTACTATCGCACTGATTCGGTGATCGTGGCCGGGGAAATGAAAAACGGGTCCGAGCAGGCCTGGTCGCCGGTTACCTGGTAAGCGCGCAGGACATCAGGTGCAGTCGTTGGCGGAATTCAAACCCCGCCTTGGTATAAAGCCGCCTGGCGCGTTCATTGGTCTCGGCGACTTCCAGGTGTAAGGCAAGCACATCCAGTTCCGCCGCGCGCTGCTTGACCAGGGCAAGCACCTGGGTGCCGATACCGCGACCGCGGAATTTTTCCTTAATGAAGAATTCATCGACGAACGCGTCGCGGCCGCCGAACTCGATGCTGTAGCCGAAGCAAACCGCGATGTATCCGGCGATGTTCCCCCCGCATTCAATCAGCCAGAGCCTGCCCAGGGACTGATTGGCCGCCAGCAGCGGTTTGAGCGCCAGCCTTCTTTGCTCATCCGACCGGTCGACGTGTTCAAACTCGTGGTAGGTGCGCACCATGGGCAGCAGCAGATCAAGGTGTGACTCGTCGACGGGTTTAAGGGTGATTTCTTCCACGGCGTCATTCTGCCAGAAACACGCCCCCTGGTGATCCGGGTTTATCTCCGGATTGAGCATGCTTCCACGCCGGCGAATATTGAAATCACGCCCAGGACGCGCGACAGGAAGGTGGATCTGAAAATCCGGTAGCCGGTCAGGATCGCGTAAACGCCGAAGAACGCCAGGGCAACGCCAACGCCGTGCATCCGGCAAGCGGCGTCATTGATCCGGAGAGAAGTTCAGAATTCTGAAACAGGCGGCCTTGCGGAATCCGAGTTCCGGACCGTGAGCCGCAGGGACACGGCGATCGAGCGCACAGGGACGTATTCACAGCGTGTCCGGAATCCGGGTACCGCCATGCCCACAACCGCCTGTATCAAGTTCTGGAACAGCTGTTCAGCACCGGCTGTAATATTTCCATGAGAGGCTGCAGGTGCTTCTCATAGTTTTTCCAGGTATGTACGGAATCCCTGTAAATCGGCAGTCTCACCTGCTCAGAACTGGCGGTTCGCACGGGACGGTCGGTTTCATAGAATCGCAGACACTGTTCTTCCCATCCCAGCCCGCAATAATCCAGCAGACGCCGCGTCTGGTTTTCCTGGTCCGCCACCATTTCTTCATAATTGACATCCAACACCCGTCCCGGCAATACGCTGTGCCAGTGATCCATGAGCCGCTGGTATTCCAGGTAGAACTCTCCCAGTTCGCTGAGATCATAGGTGAATGCCTGTCCCTTGGCGAAGTGCTGTTTGTAGCAGCCCAGGCAACAGTCCAGCGGATGGCGGCGC
>CAZNWR010000254.1:0-4663 GCA_964576645.1 uncultured Enterobacteriaceae bacterium
CCGCCTACTACCGTTACCGGCGAACTGCCTAGTGTTGGGCGCGATGGGTTCAAATCCCCCTCTCCCTGGCCCTCTCCCCCATGAATGGGGGAGAGGGGACAAAGTGAATAACCCGGGAGTCGACGCATGCACTCCGACTCCGGCCACCTCGATACCCTCTCTCCCCCATGAACGGGAGAGAGGGGACAAAGTGAATAACCCGGGGGTCGGCGCATGCACTCCGGCCCCTGTCTCCTTGAGACCCCCTCTCCCGCTTGCGGGAGAGGGCAAAATGGTTACGCAATATGACAACTAATGAATTCACGCCGGTGTGCCCGGTGCCCGTGGCGGCAGACCGAACGGTGCAGCTCGCCCACGGCGGGGGCGGCCGCGCCATGGCGCGGCTGCTGGAAGAGATCTTTCTCCCGGCCTTCGACAATCCGCTGCTGGCGCGCCGCCATGACGGCGCGATCTTCGGCGCGGAGGGCGTCTGCGCCTTCACCACCGATTCCTTCGTGGTGCAGCCGCTGTTCTTTCCGGGCGGCGACATCGGCACCCTGGCGGTGAACGGCACGGTAAACGACCTGGCCATGTGCGGCGCCCGGCCCCTGTTCCTCAGCGCCGGATTCATTATCGAGGAAGGCTTGCCCGTGGCGGCGCTGAAACAAGTGGTCGACTCCATGAGCGCGGCCGCCCGCGCCGCCGGCGTGCAGATCGTCACCGGCGACATCAAGGTGGTGAACCGCGGCCAGGCCGACGCTCTGTTCATTAATACCGCGGGCGTCGGACGCGTCGTGGCGCCCGACCTGCTGGCTCCCGAGAGTGTGCGCGGCGGCGACGCGGTGATCCTGAGCGGCGACATCGGCCGGCACGGCATCGCCGTCATGGCGGCACGCGAAAGCCTGGGTTTCGAGACGGCCCTGGAAAGTGACTGCGCACCGCTGGCCGAACCCGTGCTGGCGCTGATCGAGGAAGGCATCGAGATCCACTGCCTGCGCGATCTGACCCGCGGCGGCCTGGCCAGCGCGGCGGTGGAAATCGCCGAAACCGCGAAGCTTGAACTGCTGCTGGAGGAGTCCGCGATCCCCGTGCGCGAAGACGTGCGCGCGGCCTGTGAGCTGCTGGGGCTGGATCCCGTCTACGTGGCCAACGAGGGCCGCTTCATGGCCCTGATCGCGCGGCAAGATACCGATCGGGCCCTGGAGATCCTGCGACGGTTCGAAATCACGGCCGGCGCCACAGCCATCGGCCGCGTTCAGGCATCATCCTCCGGAATCGTGAGCCTGCGCGGCGCCCTCGGATCGGTGCGCGCCATCGATATGCTCAGCGGCGAACAGTTACCCAGGATCTGCTGATGCAACTTAATGACTGGCATCGACACAACATGCGAGACCCGCTCACCCGCTCGCGGCAATCGGCAAACATTCTTAGCGCCCTCTCCCGCTTGCGGGAGAGGGTTGGGGAGAGGGTGAAGACGTGAGCATCAGTAAACTCGCCGGGAAACCCGCGCCGCCGGAAATACTCGTCGACATAGCGAAACTGGTGTCGGCCTATTACACGGAAACACCCGACCCGTCAGAGCCCGCTCAGCGCGTGTCGTTCGGCACATCCGGCCACCGCGGCTCATCCCTGCAAAACAGCTTCAACGAGAATCACATTCTCGCCGTCACCCAGGCAATCTGCGACTACCGACAGCGGCAGGGGATCACGGGCCCGTTGTTCGTGGGGGCCGACACCCACGCCCTGTCGGTGCCCGCCGCCGCCACGGCATTGGAAGTGCTGGCCGCCAACGAAGTGGAGGTGATGATCTCCAACAACGATGAGTACACGCCGACACCGGCCGTGTCCCACGCCATACTTTGTTACAACCGCGGGCGCGGGGCGAGCCTAGCCGACGGCATCGTCATCACGCCCTCCCACAATCCGCCCGAAAGCGGCGGGTTCAAGTACAACCCGCCCAACGGCGGCCCGGCCGATACCGGCACCACCGGCAAGGTGGAAGCGGCGGCCAACACGCTGCTGGAAGACGGTTTGCGCGGCGTGAAACGCATGCCACATGCCCGGGCGCTGCGCAGTGCCACCACGCACCGCCACGATTATCTCAACACCTACGTGGCGGATCTTGAGTCGGTAATCGATATGGAGTGCATCCGCGGCGCCGGTCTCAGTCTGGGCGTGAACCCGCTGGGCGGATCCGGCGTGCACTACTGGCCCGCCATCGCCGCACAGTACAACCTGAACCTGGAAGTGGTGAACAACGCGGTTGACCCCACCTTCCGATTCATGACCGTGGACTGGGACGGCCGCATCCGCATGGATCCATCATCACCGTGGGCCATGCAGGGCTTCCTGCAATTGAAAGACCGCTTCGACGTGGCCTTCGCCTGCGATACCGATCATGACCGGCATGGCATCATCACCCGCGGCGCGGGCCTGATGCAGCCCAACCACTACCTGTCGGCCATGGTCTGGCAACTGTTCAGCCGGCGCGACAACTGGAGCCCCAACGCGGCCGTGGGCAAGACCCTGGTCAGCAGCCGCATGATAGACCGGGTGGCGCGCAAGCTCGGCCGCCGCGTGCACGAGACGCCGGTGGGCTTCAAGTGGTTCGTAGACGGCCTGCTGGACGGCAGCCTCGGCTTCGGCGGCGAGGAAAGCGCCGGTGCCTCCTTCCTGCGCCGCGACGGCAGCGTCTGGACCACCGACAAGGACGGCATCATCGCGGCCCTGCTGGCGGCGGAAATCACCGCCGCCGGCGGCAAGGACCCCGGCGCTCTGTACCGGGAACTCGCGCGCGAGCTCGGCGAGCCGGTATATGAACGAATCGACGCGCCGGCCACAACCGGGCAGAAGACATTGCTGGCAAAACTGTCGCCGCAACAGGTGAAGCAGACACAACTGGCAGGCGAGAAAATCACCGGCATTCTCACCCGCGCGCCGGGCAACGACGCGCCCATCGGCGGCCTGAAGGTGGAAACGGAAAACGGCTGGTTCGCGGCCCGGCCCTCGGGCACGGAAGATATCTACAAGATCTACGCGGAAAGCTTCCTGGGGGACGATCACCTCAAGCGCATCATCGCCGAGGCACAGACTATCGTCGGCGAGGCCCTGTCCGGCTGACACGGTTTCCCCTCTCCCTGTCCCTCTCCCGCAAGCGGGAGAGGGTACCTGTATTTTGGCTCTCCGCCATTCCTGAGCGCATAGCGCAGGGGTCAACATGCGCCTCGGCCCCCTGGTGCGAAACCTCCCGTTGTCATTCCGGCGAACGCCGGAATCCAGTAAACAAAGTTGCGCCTTTGGCGCACCTTGGATTTGACTGGATTCCGGGACTGTCTCCGCCGGCTGCTACCGGCTTTGTTGCCCGGAATGACGCAGCAAACTTCAGCGCCGGGGATGGCTCATGGAGCGGAAACTCCAGGACCCCATCCTTCCTCAGCCGCCGGTTTCCACC
Organism: uncultured Enterobacteriaceae bacterium; assembly: GCA_964576645.1. Lineage (GTDB taxonomy): Bacteria > Pseudomonadota > Gammaproteobacteria > Eutrophobiales > Eutrophobiaceae > CAZNWR01. The sequence goes on from CAZNWR010000254.1 coordinate 3,431, forward strand.
AGCCGGCGCAGGGTTTTCGCATTATGAAATGCAAAACCGCTATCATCGTTGTCAAAATAACAATGCACCGCGTGACCCTGTTTCGACCAGTTGCTGATGCGCTCCGCCCAGGATTTCAGCGCGCGCTCGCCGTAGCTGCCCGCATAGGCCCCGTCCGGGCCGTGCAGGCGGATGTAGATCAGCCTGGCGGTCACCAGCGGCGGGGTCTGGAAGCCCGCCAGCTCGTACTGGCAGAACGCGGCATCGTGGGCCGCGAGAACCTCGCACACCGCCTCCGTGTGCCAGCGCGGGTCGCGAAACTCGAAGGCATAGCTGCGTTTCCGGGGCACGGCATGGAGGAACGCTTCGAGCCGTCCCGTATCAGGGCGAAAGCGCGGCGGCACCTGGAACAGGATCGGCCCCAGCTTCGTTCCCAATCTTTTGACCGTTTCGAAAAACCGCTTCGTGGACGTACGGGGGTTCTTCAACTTCTTCATATGCGTGATGAAGCGGCTCGCCTTGCACGCAAACCGGAAATCGTCGGGAGTATGCTTGCGCCAGTCCGTCACCGCGGCCGGTTGCGGCAGCCGGTAGAAGGTGCTGTTTATTTCCACCGTGTTGAACCGCTCCGCATACCAGGCAAGCCAGTCCGCGGCGGGCAGGTCCCTGGGATAAACAGAGCCCCGCCAGTGGGGATAGTGCCATCCAGAGGTGCCAATACGGATTTCGCCTTTCATACAGCCCCATTCAACCAATCTTTTGCCGAAATTGGCAGATTGTGGAGGATCCTGCCATTGTGCAAGTTGCACGTGAATCCTGCTTGTCTTACCTTGATCTGGAACAAATTGCCAAGGTGAAATGCCCCCTATGCTGTTAAAAGTCGGATTTTGGCTGTCCGGCGGCCGGAACAGAATAGAACATGACGACCTTCGACATATTTATCGAAAACCGGTTTGAGCGCCTGATCAACCAGATCCGGTCCAGGGCGCGTATCCCGCTGCGGCTCGAATTGTGGAACGGCCGGCGTTTTGACCTTTCTCCGCTGCCGACGGTGAAAGTGGCCATCCCCAAGCGTTCCGCGCTGCGCTATTTCCTGTCACCGGATCTCAACAAGCTGGGCGAGGCCTTCGTAGAGGGTCATATCCAGGTCGAGGGCTCCATTCACGACATCTTCAGGATTGGCGAAAAGCTGGCGTGCACGGTCGCGACGGCGACCCATGCGCGCTTCCACAAGTTGATGCAACACAGCCGCAA
>CAZNWR010000255.1:0-4631 GCA_964576645.1 uncultured Enterobacteriaceae bacterium
TGCCGCCAGGGAGGGCGGCACTCGAGCCTACAGGGACGTATTCACGGCGTGTCTTCCGAAGGACTCCCCGGGGCGCTGAACAACGCAAGCTACGCCTCGCACAGCACACTAGCTCCGCCACACCACTTCAGCGCTGCCGTTGGCAAGCAGCGCACCGTCCTGGCGAATCGCTCTCAACTCGACGGTAAAGACAGGCTCCGGGCCGCCGCTTGATTCGACTACGCGACCACTGCACTGAATGCGGTCGCCGACCTTCGTCGGCAGCAAAAAACGCGTCGAAAATCGCCTAATCCAGGTTTGCGGCACCCAGTCCGTCAGCACGCGGCCAAGATAGGCCATGGTAAGCATGCCGTGTCCAATCACGTCATCGAGCCCTGCAACATCGCGCGCAAAATCAATATCCACATGAATGGGATTGTGGTCGCCGGATGCGCCGCAATACAGCGCCAATGCATGGCGTGTCAGGGCCGGGGCGGTGAAACCCGGCAATTCATCGCCGACTTTTGGCGCAGCAGGGACCGATGCGATCATGCCGGCGCGGCAGAAGACTGTTTTACGATAATGGTTTGAACCGCCTCGCAGACCGAATGGTCGTCTTCGCCGGTGACCTCCAGTCTTAAAACGATAAAGCCCAGGCTGCCGTTTTTCCGTTCGTAAACGTCCTCGATGCGCCTGCGTATGGTGAGAACCTCACCCGCGCACGGGACCCGGTGGTATTCAAACGACTGCTCACCGTGCAGAACGTCAGCGATATCGATTCCAAACAACGCGAACACGTCGTTGGGATCCGGCGCTTCCTTTCCCAGGGAGAATGCAAAGGTGGGTGGCATCGGCAGCGAAGAGAACCCGGACTCCGATGCAAGGTTTTTATCCGTGTAAACCGGGTTGCTTTCATCAATGGCTTTGGCAAAAAAGCGGAGTCGCCCTTCCTCGAGAGTGACTTGAAAGGCGGGGAAAGAGTGGCCGATCCTGGATTTATCCAGCATACGCGTATGCGGTCTCCACCCCCAAAGGGCAGGTCAGGCGTCCTGCAGCTCCTTCCATTTGTAATCGATGACTTCCAGCAGGACACCGTTCATTTGTTTTGGATGTACAAAGGCAAACTTGCAGTCACGGAAAGATCGGATACCGCCGATAATCGGATAGTCTTTTTCCTTGAGTTCCTCAACAGCCTGCTCCGTGTTATCCACGTTCAGGCTGATCAACATAATGCCTTCTCCACGCTTTTCGATAAACCTGGCGACATCGCCGTCCGGATTGGTGGATTCCATGAGTTCAAGTCCCAGGCCGCCGATCCAGTATCGGGCCACCCGGATTTTTTCCGCCTCATCCACATACTCATCATCCGGGGAATTTTTGCCCAGTACCGGTTCCCATACCCTGCGCGCGGCATCCAGATCGCGAACCGCTATGCTTATATGGTCAAGTTTGTTGATTTTCATTTTTATACCCTGGATTACAACCTGTTCTTGAAGTTCACATGAGGCCGAGCATCAGACGAGCCTCTTCGGTCATATAGTCCTGTTTCCAGAACGGGTCCCAGACCAGTTCAACAGCAACGCGCGTGACGCCGTCCACTCCCGCCACAGCTTCCTTTGTCCATTTGGGTATCTCCTCGGCCACGGGACAGTTGGGCGCGGTCAGTGTCATGATGACCTTCACGGCACCATCGTCATCGATGGAAAGATCATAAATGAGACCCAGGTCGAAAATGCTGACCGGGATTTCCGGATCGAAAACGGTGCGCAGCGCCTCCACCACGGGCCCCTCCAGGGGTGAGGTGCTGCTGCCTTCACGGTATGGAACGAGCATCTCGTCTTCCATGATGGCTTCCATCATTGCGGCCGGCATGGCTTGTTCACGTCTCTTTCAGGATCCGCATCTCACATAATATAGTAAAAGAGTACCATAATACCTCTTCTATTTCAACCTGACCGGAGCTGTAGATATTTTCGGGCGCCGTTATGGGCAATCCTCTGGAAGCACAGAAATACCGTTCCTTCGTTCCGGTCAAGGCGCTAATATGGTACTGAATTACCACAATATTTATTCAGGGGCCTGAATGAAGCCCAGTGAAAACGCTGAAGGGGCGGCAAAGCTGCGTATTCGCGATGCCGATTCCTCGGATCTCAATGCTGTTACACGCATTGACGAGCAGGTCAGCGGGCTTGCGAAACCCGAGTTCTGGCAGGAAACCTTTGAGCTGTTTCGAAAGCCGAGGCACCCCACCTATTTTCTGGCTGCCGAATATGACGGCCACACTGTCGGATTCATCGTCGGGGAAGTTCGCGCCTGGGAGTTCGGCTCGCCGCCCTGCGGCTGGGTGTTCGCCATAGGGGTCAGCCGGGATCATCGGCTGCAGAAAACCGGTACCGCGCTGCTTGACGCCATCTGCGCACGCTTTCGGGAAGCCGGTGTCGCCAAGGTGCGCACCATGGTGGCCCGGGACAACCGGGAGATACACGCCTTCTTCCGCAGCCAGGGCATGATGGCGGGACCGTACCAGGAACTGGAAAAGGATCTTTTCCTCTATCCGGGAACCTAGATAGATGCCCCGAATTGTGAAACCAGCAGCGTTGTGGCATACGGATGGCGGACACGCTGTGAATACGTCCATGTACGCTCGATCGCCGCGTCCCTGCGGCTCACGGTCCGCCATCCGCATGTCACAACGCCCGCAGCCGCGTGTATCACTTGTTGAACAGCTACATGGCGTGACACATCGATGAAACTTCAAATGGCGACACGCCTCGGGCTCTATGCCATCCTGGAGCTGGCGGACAACCCCGAGCGGCAACTTTCCAGACAGGAGATCGCCGACAAGTACGAAATTTCCAGCAACCACCTGTCAAAGGTATTGCGCGATCTCGGGAAAGCGGGATTGGTGGAGGCCGTACGGGGCGTCGGCGGCGGTTATCGCTTTACCGGCAATCCCAAGCGCACCACGCTGCTGGATGTGATCAGAATATTTGAGCCGTTTCCGTTCGACGGTCCGAGACAAACCGAACCCGGCCGCAACACCGACACGGGAAAAGCGTTGGACATGGTGCTGGATGAAACCAACGACACCATCGAGGCCACCATGGACTCCATCACCATAAGCACCATGCTGATGCTGAAGAAGCGGCTGCCCAGATAAACGCTCCGAATACTGAATCTGACCGTATTGCGGTATCCGGGTAATGGACACGCTGTAAATACGTCCCTGTACGCTCGATCGCCGCGTCCCTGCGGCTCACGGTCCATCACCCGGATACCGCAACGCCCATTGGCGCGTCTGTCTCTTTTCGAAACAGCTATACCGTTACAATTCGAACTCTTCCGATAACCGTTCCGTTTCCACCAGATCCTGATTCTGCTTTGTGGGAAAGGGCGCGCGGTCACCCCGAAAAAGCACGCCCAGATTAAAGCCGTCATCGGTCATGATGCGCCGGGCGGCGATGGAAGCATCGTTCGTATACGGCACCGGCGCCTTCCGTACCTGGTTGCGCCATTGACGCTGTTCATTTCCGAAGGTGACACAGGGACTCAGTACCTCTACGAATGAAAATCCCGGGTGCCGGATTGCTTCAATGATGCTTTCCGTGGTGCCCTTGGGATCGCCGGCAAACCCGCGCGCCACGAAATTCGCGCCGGAAGCCAATGCGATGACAAGGGGCTGAAACGGCCGCAGGCCGCTGCCGCCCGGCGTCAACGCACTGTCGCAGTCCGGCGGTGTGGTCGGCGAAGTCTGACCCTTGGTCATGCCGTAGACCTGGTTGTCCATGACGATGTAGGTCAGGTCCACATTGCGGCGGCAGGCGTGCAGGAAATGATTCCCGCCGATGGAATAACCATCGCCGTCTCCCCCGGTGCATATCACCGTGAGTTCCGGGTGCGCCACCTTCAGTCCCGTGGCAAGCGGCAGCGCACGCCCGTGCACGCCATGGAAGCCATAGGTGCTGAGATAGGCGGGGATCCGCGAGGAACAGCCGATGCCGGAAATGACCGCGGTCTTTTCCCGCGGCAGCCCGAGGGCGGCCAGCGCCTTGGTTATTTCCATGAGCACGGAATAGTCCCCGCACCCCGGGCACCATATGGGTTTCAGCCCCGACTTGTAATCGGCCGCGGCAAGACAGACTTCCTTTGCCTCCTGGTTCATATCTCATACCACCTTTTTATTCGCTCGCGGATTTCATCCACCTGTATTGGCAGCGGCCCGGCCCTGTGCAGAACCCGGACCTGTTCCGGCAGGTTGTAGTTGGCGCGAAGGTATTGGGCAAATTGTCCGCTGTGCGTCTGCTCCACCACCAGAACCCGGGTTGCGCCGGCCATCGCCTCGGCAAACGCCTCGGGCAGAGCGGGCGCCAGCAGGCGCATGGAGATCAACCTTGTATCGGTAATGCCTTCCACCGCCAAGCTGTGCAGAGCTTCTCGCACCTGGCCGGTAACAGATCCCCACGTGACAACCGCCAGTTCGCCGTCGCCTTCGATGTCCGCCCAGTGATTGCCATAGTTGAAATTCGTGAGCTTGCGCTGGCGTTTGTCCATCTGCGCGGCATGATCTTCCGCCGCGGTCGATGGCCTGCCGCCGGGCGCATGCTCGAGTCCGTCGGCAACGTACTCGCCGCCGGGTGTTCCCGGTAAAGTCA
>CAZNWR010000256.1:0-4579 GCA_964576645.1 uncultured Enterobacteriaceae bacterium
ATGCGGTCCTTTCTGCGGCGTCGGATCCTTGGTGCGCGCCGTCACCTCGTGGTTTTCATCCACCAGGCCGGTCTTGACGCCCGTTCCGCCAACGTCCACTCCCGCTATCAGCACGTTGCGACCTCCATGGGGTGCGTAATATGAGCGCCGGAATCCGGTCGCATGGCCCGCGTTTCGGGCGATCCTTAGCTGTCGCCCTTCTGGTAAGTCCCGACCAGTTCCACCTGCTCGATGACGTGTCCGTCCATGGCCTCCAGCAGCTTCTCCTTGGTAGGTTTTTTCAGATCCGGCAGCACCGTATTCAACGCGTAGAGCTTGTGAAAATAGCGATGCCGGCCGATTGGGGGACATGGCCCGCCATAGCCGGTCCGCTTCCAGTCGTTGAGGCCGTCCAGCGCACCCTCGGGCAGGGACTTCATCGCTTCCGGGAGGCCCTGGCAGCCGGTGGGGATGTTGTAGACCACCCAGTGCACGTATGTCATTTTCGGCGCCTTTGGGTCCGGCGCATCCGGATCGTCCACGATCAGCGCCAGACTCTTCGCCGCATCCGGCACACCCGACCAGGACAGCGGCACGGAGACATCGTCTCCTTCACAGGTATATCTCGAAGGAATGGATCCGCCGGGCCCGAATGCTGATGAGGTGATGGTAAACGCCATGGTCTCTACAATGCCGCTCCCGCAGATGGCAGTCAAGGAGCCGGACCCGTCCTGCCCAAAGTCCCGATGAGCGACTACAATCCTCATCACTCTACACCTAAGGACTCACCATGACCCGGCTGTTTGCAATTGCATTTTCACTGACCCTCACAATTTTCAGCAGCGGCGTCTGGGCGCTCCCCGCCTCTCTCGAAGGCGGTCTGTCCTGGCGCTTCGTGGGACCGTATCGAGCCGGGCGGACGCTGGCCGTCTCCGGCGTCGCCGGCAACCCGGCCGTCTGGTATCTCGGTTCGGTGGACGGCGGGGTATTCAAGTCCACGGACGCCGGCACCACCTGGCATCCCCTGTTTCAGCACGAACCGGTGGCCTCCATCGGCGCCGTCGCGGTGGCGCCTTCCAATCCACAGATTGTCTACGTCGGCACCGGCGAATCGGCAATCCGCTCGGATATCAGCTACGGCGACGGCGTCTGGCGCTCCGACGATGGCGGCGAAACCTGGAAGCACCTGGGGCTGGACGACACGCGCCACATCGGCGCGCTTCTCGTCGATCCCCATAATGCGGACGTCGTGCTTGTGGCCGCCCTCGGTCACGCTTTTGGTCCGAACGAGGAGCGCGGGGTGTTCCTGACCACCGACGGCGGCCGGAACTGGAGGAAAGTTCTGTTCGTCAACGACAAGACCGGCGCCATCGATCTGGCCCGCGATCCGTCACGGCCTGAGAGCGTTTACGCAATCACCTGGCGCGCGCGGCGCCCACCGTGGTTCCAGTACCCGCCATTGCAGGGCGTCGGCAGCGCCATCTGGCACTCCGCGGACGGCGGCCGGACTTGGCGGCGGCTGCCCATGCGCGGCTTGCCGAAACATGGGCTGGGCCGCATCGGCGTCGCCGTCGCCCCCGATACGCAGGGCCCGCGGCTGTATGCCGTCGTGGACGTCGCCCACCAGACCGGCGGGGCCAACAGCAGCGCGCACGGCAGCGGCGTCTACCGCTCCGACGACGGCGGCGTCAACTGGCGGTTGGTGGATAGCGATGAGCGCCTGCCGGGGCGCGGCTGGTATTTCGGACATATCTACGTCGATCCCAAGGATCCGAACGTGGTCTATATCCCCAACACGGCGCTGTACCGTTCCGACGACGGCGGTGCGCATTTCACGGCCATCAAGGGTTCGCCGGACGGTGATGATTACCACTCGCTGTGGATCGACCCCGAAAATCCCAAGGACATGATTGTCGGCGTGGACCAGGGCGCCGCCGTCAGTATTGACGGCGGCCAGCACTGGACGCCCTGGTACAACCAGCCGACGGCACAGATCTACCACCTGTCCACCGACGACAAAATTCCATACACCATTTACGCGACGCAGCAGGACTCGGGGGCGCTTGCGATTCCCTCCCGCTCCTACGAGGGGATCATTACCAATCACTCCTGGGATACGGTCGGCGGTGGCGGTGAATCGGGCTACATTTTCCCACGCACCGGCGCCGCGAAGATCCTTTACGGCTCCGGCTACGGCGGCGAGATCGACCGCTTCGATGTGAAATCGCGCCAGATCACCGGCATATCGCCCATGGCCATCATGCCCTTCGGCGTACCGCCCGATAAGGTCAGATATTATTTCCCCTGGAACACGGCGCTTGCCGTCTCGCCCTTTTCGCCGGACACACTGTATGCCGGCGCCCAGGTGGTACTGCGCAGTACCGACCAGGGCAATCACTGGCAGGTGATCAGTCCCGTGCTCACGGCCAGAAAGGCGGGAGCGAAGTGCCAGGGGAAACCCACGCTGGCCGACGCCGCCGCCTGCGGCTATTCGGTCATTCGCGCCCTTGCCGCCTCTCCCGTTGATAAGGGAGAACTTTGGGCCGGCACCGACGACGGCAGGATATGGCTAAGCCGCGACGACGGCGCCCACTGGCAAAATGTCACCCCCAGCGGGCTCAAAAGCTGGAGCCAGTTCGATACCATTGAACCGTCCCCGAATGATGCAGCTACGGCCTACGCGGCCGTCGACCGTCACCGTGTGGACGACCTGGCTCCGTACATCTATGTCACTCATGACTTCGGCAGGCATTGGCGCGATCTCGTGCATGGCATTCCTTTCGGCGACTATGTGCACGTCGTACGCGCCGATCCCGTCCGCCACGGTCTCCTGTTCGCCGGCACCGAGCAGGGCATTTTCGTTTCCTTCGACGACGGTGCCCATTGGCAGGCGCTGCAGTTCAATCTTCCCACGACGTCGGTGCGCGACCTGAAGATACATGGCGCCGATCTGGTGGCCGCCACGCATGGGCGCGGGATCTGGGTGCTCGACGACATGGAGCCGCTGCGCGAAGCCAGCGAAAAGAGCGCCCGATCGCCTGTTCGTCTGTATCAGCCCGAACCCGCCGTGCGGCTGCGCGCGAGTCTTTACTTCGGTGAAGGAATGCCGCCGGAAATACCCCATGCCTCCAACCCGCCGGCCGGCGCGATCATCGACTACAGCTTGGCGGAACAGCCGACGGCGCCGGTCAGTGTGGCGATTTACGCGGCCGACGGTACGCTGGTGCGCCGCTATGCGAGCGACACGAAGCCCGACAAGATGCCGCCGCCCCGCTTTCACAGTATCTGGGCGGCGCCGCCCGAGGTTTTGCCGGCGCACGCCGGTCTTAACCGCTTTGTCTGGAACCTGCGTTATACGCCGCCACGAACGCCGACCCCCGACTGGGGCAGCCCGGCCCTGCTTCATGGAACGCCCAGGGGCGCACAGTCTCCCCTGGTGCCGCCCGGCTCCTACCGCGTTGTCCTGACCGTGGCGGGCAGGAACTACGAGGCACCGCTCAGTGTACGGCCCAATCCGAATGTCTCGGTCCCCCCGGATGCGCTGGAGGCCCGCGTCAAGCTCGGCCTCGCCGTACGCGATGCCATCGATCGCTCGACGCATTGGATACAGCGCGCCCGCCGGATCCTGCAGGCGGCCAAAAAACGCGGCGAGCATGCCCGAACCCGGACGATCAAGAAAGCACTGGATGCCAGTGATCTGGTGGAGGTCAACGAACACCTGGTCGAGCTGCTCAAGGCCATCGACCAGGCCGACAGCGACCCGCCGGAGCCGATGACGAATGCCGTCAGCGAGCTGCAGTCCAAAGTGCAGAAGGGATCGCACCTGCTTGCAAAGCTGTTGGGGGCCGGCGCCCGGTAGCGTTATCCATGAGTAACGACCGCACCAGCCTGACCGACCCCCTGCGCATCGACGAACTGCCCTGCGGTGGCGGTCTGCTGGGATTGACACTGTGCCCCGGCAAGCACGCGCCCAGCGTCTTCGGCGGCGCGGACTGGGAACGCGACATGAAAGCGGACATGGCGGCCATCATCCGCTGGGGCGCGGGGGACGTGGTCACGCTGCTGGAGCAATTCGAACTGGATATGCTGGGCGTCGCCGCCATTCCCGAATTGGTGCGGCAGGCGGGGATGCGCTGGCACCACCTGCCCATCGTCGATGGCGAGGCACCGGATCAGCGCTTCGAACAGGGCTGGCGGATCACGGGACCCCGGCTGCACCAGGTGCTGGCACAATCCGGACGGATCCTGATCCATTGCCGCGGCGGCCTGGGACGCACCGGCACGGTAGCCGCGCGCCTGCTGATGGAGCACGGTATGACCACGCGGGACGCCATCCTCGCGGTACGCAGAGCACGGCCAGGATCCATTGAGAGCCACTGGCAGGAAAGCTATCTCACGCAACTCGCTTCCGGTTGAGTCAGTGACGCGTGTGGCGAATGTTTTCCCTCTCTCTGTTCCTCTCCCGCAAACGGGAAAGGAAACGCAGGTCCTGGCGGTACAGGTGATAGTGCAGTAGGAGAATGGCACCGTGAACAAGGAAGCCATATTCATTCTTTTGTTCGTCGTCGCCTCGATCGTGCTTTTGGCCGTCACCGCCTAT
>CAZNWR010000257.1:0-4525 GCA_964576645.1 uncultured Enterobacteriaceae bacterium
GCGCATATCCCCGTGCACGGCGCAGAAACAGCGGGCCGTCCGCCGCCTGGCGCAGCACCGAGTCGTCCACCGGACGGGCGATGGGACGGTCGTGCATCAGGAACAGATCGGCAATTGCCTTCAGCCGGTCCAGCGCCTCGCGGTTGTCGACGGCGATGGGTTCGCCGGAGAGGTTGCCGCTGGTGGCGACCACGGGAAAGCCCAGCTCCCGCATGAGCAGATGGTGCAGGGGCGTATAAGGCAGCAGGGCGCCGAGGAGTGGATTGCCGGGGGCGACCATGGGTGAGACAGGATCCGCACCGGGGTCGGTTTCCCGCCGCTGCAGCAACACGATGGGCGCCCGCGCGCCTCGCAGCAAAGCGGCTTCCGCGTCGGACATCCGGCATTGAACCGCCGCGCCGGCCATTGTTGGAAACATGACTGCGAAAGGCTTGTCTGGCCGCTGCTTGCGCCCGCGCAAGCGCGCCACCGCATCCGGATCGCGCGCGTCCACCAGCAACTGGAATCCGCCCAGCCCCTTGAGCGCGACGATAGCGCTGCGGCGCAGCGCCTCGGCTGCCTGCAACAGCGCCGTGTGATCGTCGGCAAGAGTTTTCTCCGCGGCGTCCAGCAGGGTCAGCCGCGGGCCGCATTCGGGGCAGGCGTTGGTTTCAGAATGAAAACGCCGGTCCGTGGGGTCCCGGTATTCCCCGCGGCAGCGAGGACACATCTGGAATGACTTCATGGTCGTGCGTGCGCGGTCCCAGGGCGGATCTTCCATGATGCTGTAGCGCGGCCCGCACTGGGTGCAGGTGGTGAACGGATAGAGGTAACGGCGGCTGCCGGGATCCAGGATTTCATCCAGGCAGCGGGGACAGGTGGCGAGATCCGGCTGCGCGCGCGCGCCTCGTTCGCTGCCGGATTCGCTTTCTCGGATGATGAAACCCGCGTCCCCGGTGGGTGTCAGCGGGCGGGTGTCGATGGCCTCGATATCCGCGTTGGGCGGTGCATCGCGGCGCAGTCTATATATAAAGGAGTCAAGCCCGGCGCCGGACCCTTCCACTTCCAGCTCCACGCCGGCGGCGCTGTTGCGCACCCAACCGCGCAGGCCCAGGTCCGTCGCGCAGCGATAGACGAAAGGCCGAAAGCCCACTCCCTGCACGATGCCGCGGACAAGCAGCCGGGTCCGGGCAAGGGCGGGCGCGCAGACACGCGCTTCAGGTTTCAATTTCCACGCTCTTGAGAACGATATCCTGTGCTTCCGGGTGGTTGCTGTCCCTGGACTCTTCGATGGTGAGCTTGGCGCCTTCTGCGATGCCGCCGGCGGCGGCCTGTTCGAAGTGCTCCGTAAAATGCGCCGCCGACATGTGACTCAGCGCCCCCAGCCATACGGAGACACCGGTCACCCGCAGCGCCTTGTCGGCGGCGGCGATTTCCCCGATGCGGTGCATCAGGCCTTTCATGAGCGAGGCTTCGTGCATGGTGTTCCCATCTCCCGGACTGCCGGCGCCACCGGCCCGGCGGCGAAGTGTGGCCAAACAAGTTTCCCACAACGCAACGGAAGATGCAGCGTCAGGGAGCGGTACCTCGGGTCGGTCTTGATCCCGGTCAAGCAGCACCGGCCGGGTGGAGGTGTTCGCTCAATCGTCGTGACCGGGCGCAGCGTGCAGTTCCTCGAGAATGCGCCCGGCAACTTCCCGAACAGCGGTCCGGACCTGGGGACAGGGCGCCGCGCCGTCTTCGAATGATCCGCCCTGGATGGAGTAAACCACGCAGGTGGCGGGCAGGGCATTAAGGGCACGCGCCAGTTCCAGGGTGTCGGCCAGTCCGAAGCCGTGGGTGGAAAGGGCAAACGGCTGTTCGGGAACCGCGCCCCGCGCCAGGTCGAAGCGGCGGATGGACCCGGGTGAATCGCCCGCGTCCGCTGCATCGATGAGCCAGGCGTGTTCCGCCTGTTCCAGCCATTCGATGAGCGGGGCGGGATCACCGCGCAGCACTTCGATTCGCGTGCCCGCGGGCGCCTGGCGCGCGAGCAGGTCCGCGGCCAGGGGGCCGGCGGCATCGTCGCCCCGGTCCGGGTTGCCGATGCCGACGATGAGGCAGCGTGGGTTCATTTCTTCGGGGTCACCCGGTACACGCAGCGCCGCGCCCCTTCGATGATGTGGTCGGTGCGTTCGATATTCACGTTTCCCCCGAGCACTTTCCTGAACAGGGCGAGTTCCTCGCGGCAGAGCCCGGTGCACACCCGGGCGGCGGCGCACACCGGGCAGTGGTTCTCAAGAAAAAGCCAACTGCCGGCGCCGTCCGCCGTGACTTCGGCCATGTAGCCTTCCTCGGAGCGGACCCGCGCCAGTTCCTCCAGCCGGCCGCGCAGCGACTTCTTCTTATCCACCCGCGCGGAATAGGCTCCGGCCTGCGCGCGCGTGCGCGCCGCCAGGATCCTGTCCAGTCCCTTGTCGCCGAACGTGTCGCGCATATGCGAAAGCAGATCCGCGGTCAGCGCCGCATGGGCGTCGGTGAAAAACGGATCGGCCGCCGCGGTGGCCGACCACAGCTTCGCCGGGCGTCCGCGGCTTCGCCGGGAACTCTCGTGAACCGCGAGACCGTCCGCCTCGAGCGCGTACAGATGCAGCCGCACGGCCATGGGCGTGACCGCGAGTTCTTCCGCCAGCGCTTCGGCCGTGATTGGCCCGAGGCGTTTCAGGGCGGACAGGGCGCGCAGACGCGCCGGGCCGTGACCCGCGGCGGATTCTTTCGGCTTGACAGGCATGGGATTTTATAAAGATATATCTTGAGAAATGCAAGCGCGGTGCCTATACTTTTTTATAAAGAATTTACTTTCAAATAGAGGGTGGCGGTATGTGGACGGACACGGGCCTGGCAAGGGCGGACATAGAGAAAGTCGGAAAGAAGATCTGGCGCCGCGACGGCAAACAGCTCCTTTTGCTGATAAGCGGAGGCCGGCTGTTCGCCATTGCTAACCGCTGTCCCCACGAGGGCTACCCGCTGTTTGAAGGGACGGACGGCCCCGGCTGCACACTGGTGTGCAACTGGCACGGCTGGCGGTTTGACCTGGAAACCGGCGAGGCGCTCATCGGCAGCGATCCGGTGAGGACCTACGCCGTCGAGGAACGCGACGGCAGTCTGTTCGTCGATCTTGCCGACCCGCCGCCGGAGGAATTGCGCGAGCATGCGCTTGCCGGTCTCGACCATGGGATCGCCGACGTGGACGGGGAACGCATCGCGCGCGAGGTGGCGCGGCTTGATCGCGCCGGTTATGCTCCCGAAGACGCGCTGCGCCACGCCATCGAGATTTCAAGCGCACGGTTTGAATTCGGCATGGGTCACGCCTACGCCGCGGCGCCCGACTGGCTGAAGTTGAGCGCGCAGGCCGGTGATCCCGGCCGGCGTTTCGCCGCCCTGATCGAGCCCATCTACCACATCGCCTGGGATATTGAAGGCGAGGGCGAGTATCCCGCTGACAAGAGTCTGGCGCCGTGGGACGCGGAAAGCTTTGTCAGCGCCATCGGGCGCGAGGATGAAGCCGCCGCCCAGCGCCTGGTTTCCGGTGCGCTGCACGAGGGCATGTCCTACGCCGAGCTGCGCCCCGTCCTGGCCGCCGCCGCGTTGCAGAGCTACGCCGATTTCGGCCACAGCGCCATCTACGTGTTCAAGGCGGGAGAACTCATCGATGAACTGGGCGAGGACGTGCTGGCGCCGGTGATCCGGGCGCTGGTGCGATCCCTTGCCATGGCCTCGCGTGAGGAGAAGCTGCCGGAGTTTCGAAACTACGCCAAGGCCGTTACCGACTGGGGACACGGCGGACAGGCGGCGCGTGCGGAAGATTTCATTCACCAGTCAGTGAATGGCGCGTTGAGGGCAGCGGTTGCGTGTTCCGCGCGGCCGCCCCGCGAGATCTACGATGGGCTGCTGGAGGCCGCGGGCTGGAACCAGCTCCGTTTCAATACCAGATGGGAGCGCGCCGTTGACGGCACCTTCGCCGACAACGTCGGCTGGCTGGATTTCACCCATGCGCTGACCTTCGCCAACGCCGCCCGCCACCTGTGCGAGGAAACGCCGGCGCTTTGGCCCCAGGCATTGCTGCAGCTCGCCCTCTTCGTGGGCCGCAACAAGAGATACGTTGATCCGGAAATGGATGTCTCTCACTGGCGAGTGGAAGATGCGGGCGCTTTTATGTCAGATGCACTGGCCGGCCTTTACGATCATGGGCAACCGGAACCCATCGTTTCCGCGCACCTGGTGAAAATCTCATTCGCGCTGGAGGATGAAATGAAAGCCGCGCCGCAGGCGCCCTGGGTGCCGATCTGGCTCGCGGCGGTGAACCGCTTCCTGCATACGCCGCTCAAGCGCCGTCATGCGTTGCGCGCCGCCACCCAGGCGCTGGAGTTCGTCGCCGCGGAGGCGTGACTGTTTCAGGGATTTTATTGCCAGGAGCCGCTGAAGATCGGACTCCATGTTCTGTACGCGTAACTGTACACACTTCCTTAGCGCATTCCCGATTCGCAAAGCAGGCCCCCCGGTTTGC
>CAZNWR010000258.1:0-4450 GCA_964576645.1 uncultured Enterobacteriaceae bacterium
TCTCGCTCAGTGTGGATCCAACGTACAGAATGGAGGAGCCATTTCCCAAGCGCGGCAGTAGCAGTTTGTTGAGTTGGGCCGGCGCAATGAGGTTGATCTGCAGCATGCGGCGCAGAGTCGCGGGATCCAGGTTTTCTACCGTATCGTTCACCGTCAGTCCGGCGTTATGAATCAGTGTGATTTCGCGATTACCGTCCAGGGCATCCAGCAGGGTATGGCCAAGGCGCTCAGTCCAGTCCGGTTCGGAGAGATCCACGGCGATATTGACGGCACCGTCCACGGGCGCGGGACGCCGGGACAGGTTGATCACGCGATAATCCCGCCCGGCAAAATGAACGCATGTCGCCAGGCCGATACCGCGACTGCCGCCGGTGATGACCAGTGTGCGACTCAAGGCAAGCGTTGCTCCGGGCCTATCCGGCCTTCCAGGTGCAGGAGCCCCATTGACCGGGGCCCGAGGAAACTTTTACAACGATTTCACGAACGTCATGGGTCTGCCGGAACAGGGGATCTTCCAGTAGCCGCGACAACAGGTATCGGGCATATTCTTCCACGGTAGTGTTCCGTATCGGCAGCAGCAGGGTATCCGACTTGAGCAGCGGCATGATCTCCTTGTTAAACTTCACGGTGTAGTAGGGGCCGTCTTCTTCGATGTGCAGGTGGGGTGATTCGCGCGGGATCAGGGTGTGTTCGTCCAGCTCCGCGCACAGGGCCCGGATCGGGTCCTTGATTTCCTTGTAGCTGAAGCACATGCCGGAGGGCCCCACGGGGGCCGTTACCGCAACGAACACGCTGAAGTTGTGGCCGTGCAGCCGCTCGCGGCGATCGGCCGAGAAAATAGAGAAGTGCGCTGCTGAAAACTTCAGGTCTTCCTTGCTGATTTCTATGGTCGTGAGTTGTTCCATCGGGACAGCCCGGTGCTCCATCAAAGAAGGGACAGGAACTCGGCGCGCGTACTGGCGTTGGAGCGGAACCCGCCAAACATGGAAGAGGTCTTCATGACTGAATTTTGCTTCTCCACGCCGCGCATCATCATGCACAGGTGTTGTGCCTCGATAATTACGCCAACATCATCCGCTCCCGTAACTTCTTTCAAGGCGTCGGCAATCTGAACAGTAAGCGTCTCCTGGATCTGCAGTCGCCGTGCATACATGTCCACGATCCGCGCCACCTTGGACAGGCCAAGAACAGTCTTGTTCGGAATGTAGGCAGCATGGCATTTGCCGATGAACGGCATGAGGTGGTGCTCACACAGGGAATAGAGTTCTATATCCTTGACCACGATCATTTCCCTGCTTGCGGACGGAAACAGGGCGCCGTTGACTACGTCGTCCAGCGTTTGCGTGTAGCCGCGGGTGAGGAAGCGAAACGCATCGGCGGCGCGTTGAGGCGTATCCTTTAAGCCGGGACGCTCGAGGTCGTCGACCTCTGCGATGATACTCGCGAATGCATTCTCCATGGTGTGATTCCTGGTGGCTGGTGACTTGCGGGAGAATATTGGTGGAGCCGAGGGGGATCGAACCCCTGACCTTCGCATTGCGAACGCGACGCTCTCCCAGCTGAGCTACGGCCCCGACATAAACTGCAAGAAAGGTTGATTATACGCCGGCCGGGCCCCGGTGCGCGCCCCGGCAGGGCGCAAAATCTACGTGAGTGCCGATGGCCTGTCAATAAAGGCGGATACCGCGCCCAGGCAGGCTCGACCCGGCATCCCGGGAATGCGGCGCACGACGCAAAACGGTACCCTGTATACCGTGATGCGGAGGTATTGATGCACGACACGCTGCCATTGCTGGAGCCGGTCACTTTCCCGGCCATTTTCCGGCGCAACATTGAAACGTTGCAGGTTAATATCGGCCTGCGCTGTAACCTCGCTTGCCTGCACTGTCACACTAACAGCAACCCGCATCGCCGCGAGGCGATGGATGATGCCACCCTGGACCTGGTGTTGCGCTTTCTGGAAAAGCAGCGCGTGCCGACCTTGGATATTACCGGCGGCGCGCCGGAATTGCACCCGGGGTTCAGGCGGCTGGTGACGGACGCCCGGACCCTGGGCGCTCATGTAATGGATCGCTGTAACCTGACGGTGCTGGAGGAGCCGGGATATGGGGATCTGCACGAGTTTCTGGCCGAACGGAACGTGGAAATTGTCGCTTCTCTTCCTTGTTATACCCGGGACAACGTGGATCAGCAGCGGGGCAAGGGGGTTTTTGATGCAAGTATGGCCGCCCTGCGCAAACTCAATGCAGTCGGATACGGGCGCCCGCAAAGCGGCCTGGTGCTCAACCTGGTTTACAATCCCCTGGGACCCTTCCTGCCGCCGAACCAGTCGGAACTGGAACAAACCTACAAGAGCCAGCTGTTGCAGGATCACGGGGTCGTCTTCAATGCCCTCTTTACCATTTGCAACATGCCCATCAAGCGCTTCGGCAGCACGCTGGTGAGCCGGGGGCAATTTGCCGAGTACACCGATTTGCTGCGCAAGGCCCACCGGGACGAAAACCTGGATGGTGTCATGTGCCACACCCTCTTGAGCGTCGATTGGGAAGGCTATGTGTACGATTGTGACTTCAACCAGATGCTGGAACTGCCCCTGTCATGGAACGGCAGGCAGCGCACCCATATATCGGAAATGCTTGATGCCGAACTGTGCGGTAATCCCATCCAGGTGCGGGAACATTGCTACGGCTGCACGGCGGGGCAGGGAAGCAGTTGCGGGGGCGCGTTGAACGGAGGTTGAGTTACTGCCTGATATGAAGCTCTCCATTATTATTCCGGCGCTGAACGAAGCGGAAGGAATAACCGCCAGTCTAAGGGCCTTGCAGCCTCTCCGCGCGCGCGGGCATGAGGTAATTCTCGCGGACGGCGGGAGCGTGGACGACACCGTCAATGCCGCCCGCGGACTGGTGGACCGCGTGCTGGTGTCGACGCCCGGCCGCGCGGCACAGATGAATCTTGGTGCGAACGCCGCCACGGGAAATGTGCTGCTGTTTCTGCATGCGGACACGCGTTTGCCGGAAGTGGCCGATGTCCTCATTGAAACAGCTCTGAAGGGGGGGGAAGGCTGGGGTCGTTTCGATGTTCGGCTGACTGGAAGTTCCTTGGCGTTCAGGGTTATCGAATTCTGCATGAACCTGCGATCCCGGGTGACCGGCGTCGCCACCGGCGACCAGGCCATCTTCGTCAGCACATCGTTATTCAATAGTATGGGCGGGTTTGCGGATCTGCCCCTCATGGAAGACATCGAGTTCAGCAAGCGCATGCGACGCATATCGGCACCCTGCTGCCTGCACGATCGGGCGATAACATCGAGCCGCCGCTGGGAAAGCGGTGGGATTGTGCGGACTGTCTTGAAAATGTGGAAACTCAGGTTGAGATACGCGCTGGGTGCTGATGCGGAGCGTCTGGTGCGCGACTATGACTGACGCGACCTGCACTGTAATGGTGTTTGCCCGAGCGCCAGTACCCGGACACACCAAGACCCGGTTGATCCCCGCCCTTGGCGCCCGGGCGGCGGCGCGTCTATACCAGGAGTTGCTGGGTCGAACCCTGGAGACAGCCTTTAATTCCGGCTTGGGTCCGCTGCAACTGTGGTGCACGCCGGACACGGATCATCCGGTGCTGCGTAGTGGAGCGTCACAATATGGCGCGGAATTGAAGACCCAGAGAGGAAATTCCCTGGGGGAGCGCATGGAGAACGCGTTTTCCGAGTGCCTGTCAGCCGGCACCCGCGGGTTGTTGATCGGTTGCGACTGTCCGGAGTTATGTGTGGACGATCTATTTTGCTGCGCGGCCTGGTTGGCCGAAGATGTGGACGCGGTACTGGGGCCCGCCGCAGACGGTGGTTACTATCTGGTGGGCCTGGCGACGGAGGTTCCCGGTCTGTTCGCCGACCTGCCCTGGGGCGGACCGGAGGTACTGGACATCACCCGCGGCAGGCTGCGGGACATGGGCCTGCGTTGGCGGGAATTGCCGCGGCGCTGGGACGTGGACCGGCCGGAAGATCTGGCGCGGATCCAGGGTATAGCCGGGCTCCACGATTGCATACACCGGCTTTGAAGGACCGCTACCGGATCCCGGACAGTCCCGGCGTCAGGAGGATTCCTGCTGGCGACGGATGTAGCTGGCCAGTTGGGGCGAAGCCCGCCCGTCAACCAACAAGCGGTGATCACGTTCGAACTGACGGATGGCCTCGCGGGTTTGCGAGCCCATGACGCCGTCTGCCGGTCCGGGGTTATAGCCCAGCCGGGCAAGACCCTTTTGAATTTCAACAATTACTGGAGATGAGGCCGGGGGATCGGCGGATGCTCTCCTTTTCCATGCGGGTTTCCCGAAGTCGATTTGGTCGCTGTTGGTAAGCACGCCGGTTATGGCGCCGCCGGCCGCGCCCAGGGCGGCTACAGGGAACACGGCAGCGCCGGCAATGGCGCCGACTACAGCGCCCGCCGCC
>CAZNWR010000259.1:0-4333 GCA_964576645.1 uncultured Enterobacteriaceae bacterium
GTCCCTGCGCTCAGACCCCGGCCATCGTCGGCAATCTCCAACTGTACCTGTCCATCGATGACCCCGAGATGAACGTTCACGCGGCTCGCATTCGCATGTCGCACCGCGTTGGCCAGGGCCTCCTGCAGCGCACGGAACAGGGCCAACTCCACGTCGGGTGCCAGGCTCAATTCAACGGCAGCGCCCGAGAGAAATCGCTCGATGGCGTTGGCGGAAAACAGACTGGGCGTTCCGCCGCCGAAGAAGATGCTGATCACCTGCCGCCGGCGCACCTGCGCAAGCTCCATGCGCAGATCGCGCAACAGGGCGTCAACGTAAGCCTGCTCCGGCATGGCGGCCGCGTCTCGGGCGTGGGAATTGAAATCGCAATAGGGACATTTGCGCACGCACCAGGGAAGGTGCACGTACAGGGACAGCGGCGGTAACGCCGGCTCCGCCCTTGCCGGTGCATCACTCACAAGACGCCCCGCTCCGCCGACAACAACGCCAACAGCCGCCGCAGCGCCATGCCGCGATGGCTGATGCGGTTTTTTGTTTCGGGCGGCAGTTCCGCGGAGGTACGCCCGCTGCCGGGCACCAGGAATACCGGATCGTAACCGAAACCGTTGTCGCCGCGCGGTTCGAATCCTATGACCCCTTCCCAGGCGGCCTGGGCGATCACGGGCACGGGGTCCTCCGCGTTTCGCATGTATACCATGGCGCAATGGAAACGCGCCGTACGATCTTCCTGGACGACCCCCGTCATCCGTTCCAGCAGCAGCTCCAGGTTGGCCCGATCGCCGGCGCCGGATCCCGCATAACGCGCCGAGTAAACGCCCGGCGCGCCACCCAGCGCATCCACTTCCAGGCCGGAGTCGTCGGCTATGGCGGCGAGACCGGTGTGCCGACAGGCATGGCGCGCCTTCAGGATCGCGTTTTCAACGAAGGTCTCCCCGGTTTCCGCCGCGGCCTCCATGTTGAATTCCGACTGCGGCAGAATTTCCAGATCCAGTCCCTCTAAAATGTGCCGGATCTCTTTCAGCTTCCCCGCATTACCACTGGCCACGACTACGCGCCTGCGGGACGATTTGTCTGCGTCGGAGCCATTCATATATTCAGGGCAGCCTGGGGGATCGCATTGGGTGGGCCTGCTCCGCTTTTGCTTCGCGGAACATCCCTGTTCCGCTCGCAGCATCGCTCGCGCTACACCCTCCATAGCTTCGCGCTTCGCTCATGCCGCTGTCACCCGCCCGATTGTCGCGCCGAAAGGGAAGGGAGCAAGCCGGGTGTTTGCGAAGCGTCATGTGGAGCGCGCGATACACGGACGTAGACAGCGCGCGGAACTGATTCGAGCCGTACATGGAGGTACGGCGAGATTAAGCGGAGCCAATAACCGGCTTGCCGCCGTCCCGCTGAGAAGCCCACGAAACAAAAGGGTCACACGCCCACCCAACGCGATCAAAGCATTACTCCCGCAGCGCCTGCTCCTGGATCTTCAGGAGCTCATCAATGCCGGTGCGCGCCAGTTCCAGCATGGAATCCAGTTGCGCGCGGCTGAACGGACTGCCTTCCGCCGTGCCCTGAATCTCCACGAAGCGGCCCTCCGCATCCATTACCACGTTCATGTCCGTTTCCGCACTGGAGTCCTCCTCGTAATCCAGATCCAGCACCGGCGCGCCCTTGACCACGCCGACCGACACTGACGCCACCCTGCCGATCATGGGATCGTCGCGGATCAACCCCAGGGAACGCGCCTTGGAAAGCGCGTCGGCCAGCGCGACGCAGCCGCCGGTGATGGACGCGGTGCGCGTTCCGCCGTCCGCCTGGATCACATCGCAATCGACGATGATGGTGTTCTCACCAAGTCTTCCCAGGTCAACAATCGCCCGCAGCGAACGGCCGATCAGGCGCTGGATCTCCAGCGTGCGGCCGCCCTGGCGCGCCAGTCCGGCTTCGCGGCGCATGCGCTGACCGGTGGATCGGGGCAGCATGCCGTATTCCGCCGTAACCCAACCACGACCCTTTCCCTTCAGAAAAGAAGGAACCGAAGTGTCGAAACTGGCGTTGCAAATGACTTTGGTGCGGCCGAAGGCGACGAGTACGGAACCTTCCGCATGGCAGGTGTAGTTGCGCGCCATGCTGATTTGCCTGAGTTCATCCGGCGCGCGGCCGCTGGCTCTTTGTGTCACGGGTTATCTCGCTCCATGGTTTGAAATTGTTGACCTGGATTATAACTGCCGGGCGGGTGACGGGGGGCGGAACGAATGGTCCAACCCCTTGATCCGGGCGCCGGCCCCGAGCCCGGCCCTGTTCCCTGTGGTAGGCTGTGAACCGCAGCCATCCGGCTGCCGAGGACATATTCATGATCGCAAGCATGACCGCGTTCGGGCGGGAGGAGCTGGCACGGGACTGGGGCACCGCCACCTGGGAGGTGCGCAGCGTCAATCACCGTTACCTGGAAATGAACATTCGGCTCCCGGAAGATTTGCGCATGCTGGAACCCGGGGTACGCGAACGGATCGCACGGCACGTGGCCCGCGGCAAGGTGGACTGTACCCTGCGTTTCGAGCCGCGCCAGGGTGACGAGGAATCGCTGCACCTGAATACTGAGCTGATAGATCGACTGCTGGGGGCGGCCGAGTCGCTGTCCACCAGCGCCACCGCCCCGTTCAGCCCCTTCGACATACTGCGCTGGCCGGGGGTCCTGGAAAAACAGGTATGTGACCTGGACATGGTGTCGCGTGACCTCATGGAACTGCTGGACAGTACCCTTGGCGCGCTGGTAGAAACGCGCAGACGGGAAGGAGCGAAACTCCGCCAGATTGTGGCGGAACGCTGCAACGCCGCCGCCACCGTGGTTTCCGGGGTAAAATCCCAGCTTCCGGCAATCCTGAATACCCTGCGCGACCGCTACCGCCAAAAAGCCCTGGAACTGCAGGTGGAACTGGATCGCGAACGTCTGGAACAGGAACTACTGATGCTGGGACAGAAAATGGACGTGACCGAGGAACTGGACCGGATGTCGGCCCATCTCGAGGAAATCCTGAGAACCATGGACCAGCCCCGGCCGGTCGGCCGGCGACTGGACTTTCTCATGCAGGAAATGAACCGCGAGGCCAATACGCTCGGCTCGAAAGCGGCGGGGCTGGACATGAGCAACGCATCTGTGGAACTGAAGGTGCTGATCGAACAGATGCGCGAACAGATTCAGAACCTCGAATAACCGCCCATGTTGCCAGCCAACGACCCCGAGGAATACCGGCCCGGCACCCTGTTCGTCATATCGGCGCCTTCGGGGGCCGGCAAGACCACGCTGGTCAACGCGCTGGTGCGCCTGGATTCCAACCTGAGGGTCTCGGTTTCACACACCACCCGCGCGCGCCGAAAGGGCGAGGTGAACGGCGTGGCCTATCATTTCGTGGACGAAGACGCCTTTCTGCGCATGGTGAATAATGGAGAGTTCCTGGAGCATGCGCGCGTATTCGACAAGTACTACGGCACCTCGAAGCAATGGGTGGAGGAAACACTTGCCCAGGGAAACGACGTCATCCTCGAGATCGACTGGCAGGGGGCAGCCCAGGTACGCGATGCGGGTCATTCCCTGGTCAGCATCTTCATCGTGCCGCCCGCCATCGACGTGCTGGAGGCGCGGTTGGAAAACCGCGGCGATTCTGCGGCGACGATCAGGCGCCGGATGCGGGATGCGCGCGCGGAGTTGTCCCATTACAGTGAATACGACTACATCGTATTCAACGACGACCGGGACGAGGCGGCCGGGGACCTGGAGGCCATTGTCAGCGCGGCCCGGCTCAGCTATCCCCTGCAGCAGCCGAGCCTGGACAAACGCATCAACCGTATGTTGCGGGAAGCCGACAAATTCGATTAAAATTAGTTGTTTAGTCCGCAGCGACAGCATACCCACAGCCGCATTATCCAGAGGAACTCTAGTTATGGCCCGTCTCACCGTGGAAGACTGCATGGAACACATCGATAACCGTTACGACTTGGTCCTTTTGGCCAGCAAGCGTGCACGCCAGATTTCCCTGGGGTCGGACATTCTGGTGGAGGATGAAGACGATAAACCCACGGTAGTGGCTCTGCGCGAAATCGCCGCCGGCACCGTAACCCGCGACAATATCAGCCAGTTGGGTCATACCCCCAGCGACGAAGACAGCGTGGAACTGCAGTTCCCCCCTATCGAGTAACCCTTTGTCACGCGGCCCCGGCCGGGCCGCCGCCACTCCCTAACGTCTCTTCCCACACGGGATGCGTCTGCGAACGGCTCCGGGAGTGCTTCACAAGACACGCCGTGAATACGTCCCTGTAGGCTCGAGTGCCGCCCTCCCTGGCGGCA
>CAZNWR010000260.1:0-4277 GCA_964576645.1 uncultured Enterobacteriaceae bacterium
GTTCCGGTTCCGGTTCCGATTCTGTTCCAGACGCCGGCGCGTACATCAAGGGATGCGGCTCAGGCTCCGTCCCGGGTATGTGAAATTCCGGTTCCGCCGATACCGGTTCAGGAGATTGCATCCGGCCTTGAGGCAGGGGGGAGTCACGCAGCCGCGTCAGCGCGTCAAACTGTCTGCCGCAGAAACCACAACGGACCTGTCCGGCCGCCGCCGACAGGTGGTGCGCCTGTACCCGGAACTGGCGCCCGCAAGTTGGACAATCAGTAAACATGGATGTGAGTAGCCGGCGAGGCGGTCAGGCCCGCGTCAGGCATTGCGTATCCCGTGCAGCATGGCCCATTCATCGTTGAACTCCGGCTCCTGCATGGTAAACCACGGCCGGTAGGCTTCCAAACAGGAGTGCACCTGGAACGCGAGCAGACCGGACAACGCGATCCGGCCTCCCCCCGTTACCAGTTCCGCGAAGCGGGGCGCGAGCCCGCACAAGGGATCGAGAAGTATGTTGGCAACCAGCACGTCCGCGGGCTCGAGCCCGGCATCACCCGAATGCAACTCCACGCGCGCATCGAGGCCGTTGGCGCGTATATTTTCCCGCGCGGCCGCCAGCGCCTGGTGGTCCGTATCCACCGCCTGCACCCGCTGCGCCCCGAACCGCGCCGCCGCCATACCGAGAATGCCGGTGCCGCAGCCGTAGTCGATGACGCTCAGTCCGACGAGACTGGTCCGGGCGAGCCACTCCAGGCACAGCGCCGTGGTCTGGTGCGAGCCGGTACCGAAAGCCAGGCCGGGGTCGATAACCAGGGTACTCGGGGCGGGCAGCGGCTGCGCCCAGCTGGGACACACGCAAAGGCGATCGGCAAACAGCATGGGACCATGGCCGTCGCGGGCATCGGCCACCCAGTCCCGGTCGCCGACCGGTTCGAATTCATGGCTTTGTATGTTTTCCGCGCCCAGACTGTTGCGCAGGCAGGCCAGGAGGATATCCACGTCCAGGTCCGGGGGCAGCAGGGCTGACAGGCGATTTGCCTGCCAGTACCGTTCCGATCCCTGCGAGGCCACCATCATTTCGTTGTGTGGTGAGGAAACGCTTACTGACTCCGCGCCGAGCCGCTGCAGCAAGTCCGCGGCCGTGTCCACCTGGCCGGCACCGCACTCCAGCGTCAATCGCAGCCAGCTCATCCGCGCGTGAGCGAACAGACGTCTGTCCAGCAATACCGGAACGACGGCTGCTCGTCCCGTCTCACAGTGTGTCTGCCGGGCGGGTGACAGCGGGTATGGCCATTCGCGCGCAGCTTTGCGAGCACGAAGGCCGTGCCCGCTGGCAGGACCCGCCCGCCCCGAACAGCGAAGTTGAGCAGAACCGACACCCGTCGTTCCGTTATGGAGCGGCTCAGCGGCATCCAGTTACAGGGCGGCGCCCTTTCATCGCCTGCCCATGCCGCGTCTTCATCCTCAAAAGCTCAGACCTCTTCCAGCTTGCTTTCCAGGTAATGGATATCCGTGCCGCCGGTGATGAACGCGGCGTCGTGGATCAGCCGCTGGTGCAGGGGAATATTGGTTTTGATGCCCTCGATGACAATCTCGGACAGCGCCGTCGCCATGCGCGCGATGGCCAGCTCGCGGGTCTCCGCGTGGGTAATGAGTTTTTCCACCAACGAATCGTAGTGCGGCGGAACGCGATAGCCGTCATACAGGTGCGTATCCACGCGCACCCCCGGTCCGCCGGGCTGATGCACGTGCTCGACCACGCCCGGCGAGGGCATGAACGTGTCCGGGTCCTCCGCGTTGATTCGGCACTCGATGGCGTGCCCCTGGATCTGGATATCGTCCTGGCGGTAGCCCAGCGGTTCGCCGTTGGCGATCCGCAACTGCTCCCTGACGATGTCCACCCCGGTGATCATTTCCGAAACCGGATGTTCCACCTGAATGCGCGTATTCATCTCGATGAAATAGAACTGACCGTCCTGGTACAGGAATTCCATGGTGCCGGCACCGCGATAGCCTATGCTCCGGCAGGCCTCTACGCAGCGTTCGCCGATTTTGCGCCGGATCTTGGCATCGATCCCCGGCGCCGGCGCTTCCTCCAGGATTTTCTGGTGACGGCGCTGCATGGAACAGTCGCGTTCCCCAAGATGGATCACGTTACCTTTCTCGTCGGCAAGGATCTGGATCTCGATATGCCGCGGATGCTCCAGATACTTTTCCATGTAGATGGTGTCGTCACCGAAGGCCGCGGCGCTCTCCGCGCGCGTCAGGGACAAGGCGTTCCGCAACGAGGCTTCGCTGAAAACCACGCGCATGCCGCGACCGCCGCCGCCGCCCGCGGCCTTGATCATGATCGGATAGCCGATGCGCCTGGCCGTTCGTGCGGCCTCGTCCAGATCCTCGCCTATGGCGCCGTCGGAGCCCGGCACGCACATCAACCCGGCCTTTTTAATCGCCCGGCGCGCCGCGATCTTGCTGCCCATGAGACGTATTGTGTCGGGCCGCGGACCGATGAAAATGAAACCACTGTTTTCCACGCGCTCGGCGAAATCCGCATTTTCCGCCAGGAACCCGTATCCCGGGTGAATGGCCACGGCATCGGTTACTTCAGCGGCGCTGATGACGGCGGGAATATTCAGGTAGCTTTCCGCGGATGCGGCCGGACCAATGCACACAGCCTCGTCGGCCAGCAGTACGTGTTTCTGGTCACGGTCCGCTTCGGAAAACACGGCCACCGTCTTGATGCCCAGTTCCCGGCAGGCGCGCAGAATGCGCAGGGCTATTTCCCCGCGGTTGGCAATGAGGACCTTTTCCAGCATGGCCGGTTATCAGGACAGGTAAGCGCCGATAGGTACCCGGCGCACAGATGGCTGATTCAGAAGCGACAGGTACATAAACAAGTGAAAGCCTGTTGATCTATGCCTGCTTGGACCCCGGGGTAACCCGGGCTGCTATGGGAAACATGCACTCACGCCGGCCGGATGACGAACAGCGGCTGACCGTATTCCACCGGATCGCCGTTTTCCACGAGCACCCGCGCGATGGTGCCGCTGGCATCCGCTTCTATCTGGTTCATGATCTTCATGGCTTCGATTATGCAGAGCACCTCGCCCTTATTTACGCTCTGCCCGGTTTCCACGAACGGCGGCTTCCCGGGTGCCGACGACGCATAAAAAATCCCGACCATCGGCGCCTTGACCACATGACCTTCGGGCAACTCATCCCCTGCCGATTCGCCTGCCTTCGCCGCGGCTGCTTCCGCTTCCCCGGAGAGCGCGGAACCCGCAACCACTGGTGCGGCGTTTCCCGGCGGAACAGGCGCCACGCCGCCGAAGCGGCTGACCCTGACCGACTCCTCGCCCTCGTGGATCTCTATTTCCCCGATGCCGGATTCTTCCAACAGTTCTATCAGTTTCTTGACCTTGCGTATGTCCATGTCAGTGGGACTCCCCTAATACCTGTTGAGCCGCGTCCAGCGCCAGACGGTAGCCCTGAACGCCGAGTCCGCTGATTACGCCGACAGCCACGTCCGACAGAAATGAATGGCGCCGGAATTCCTCGCGCGCAAACACGTTGGAGATGTGGACTTCGATAAACGGGATCGCCACCCCCAGCAATGCGTCTCTCAGCGCGATACTGGTATGGGTGAGGGCACCGGGGTTGATAATGATGAGGTCGACCTTGTCCCGCTGCGCCTGGTGGATGCGTTCTATGAGTTCATGTTCGGCGTTGCTCTGGTAGAATTCCAGGCGGTTCCCCAAGGTGCCCGCGCGGTCGCTCAGATCCGCGTTGATCTGATCCAGGGTGGTCGTCCCGTATACGTCCGGTTCCCTGGTACCGAGCAGGTTGAGATTGGGTCCATGGAGGACCAGCAGGCTTGCCATAATTCTCCTGAAATACCGCCAGAAGCCATCTTGTTCGCGGCTTTTCATGCATGTTAGCAGAAGTTAAGCGCAGAAGGGAAGCAGAGCGGACGCCTAGATGGGCTCACCACTTCGGTCGCGGGACGCTAAGCCAAATTATTCGTGAACTCGAAACGCCGGAGGCGGGCGGGTCCTGCCAGCGGGCACGGCCTTCGTGCTCGCGAAGCTGCGCGCGATAGGCCATACCCGCTGTCACCCGCCCGGAAACCCGGGCGCCGTTCACGAATAATTCGAGCGGGCTATATGGGCGCCCCGAAACGTGACTCAGACGGCTGGGGGCGTTGGGGGGTACCGGGGGGGGGGCGGGGTGCGCCGGGGCGGGGCGCGGGGGGGGGCAGGGGGGGGGTTTAAGGGGGGGCGGGACCCCGC
>CAZNWR010000261.1:0-4217 GCA_964576645.1 uncultured Enterobacteriaceae bacterium
CCAGCGGGTCCATTCGATGCCATGACAACCCATGTCCATCAGCGCGCCGCCACCCGAGCGGTTGACATCGTAGAACCAGTCCGAGTGCGGCCCGGAGTGCTTTTCACTTTGCTTGGCCATATAAACGTCGCCGATGGCACCCTCGTCAACCAGCTTTTTCACGCGAGCATATTTGGGCGAGAAGCAGATGGTTTCCGCGTACATCAGCTTGACATTGTGCTTCTTGCAGGCGGCGATCATGGCGTCCGCGTCTTCCAGCGTGTGGGCGATGGGTTTTTCAAGGATAACGTGCTTGCCGGCTTCAGCCGCGGCCAGTACCACCTCGCGATGCAGGTCATTGGGAATGCCTACCACGACCACATCCACGTCATTCTGGTCCATCATCTTTCTGTAATCCGTGACAGCCTGCGGAATCTTCCACTTGCGGGCGAATGCTTCAACATGATCCTTGTTGGGCGAGCATGCCGCGACGAGTTCAGCCTCACGGACCTCCTGGAAGGCTTCTGCATGAAGGTTCGAAACAAAAGCCGATCCAATGACACCCACCCTTACCTTTTCCATTCTCGCTCCTTAGAAACGAATTCCGATTGGCGCGTTTCGATGAACGGATGCCGCACAGCAGAAACGTCCGGGACACAAAAGACGACCCTCCAAGATATCATAAGGACGAGTGAACTCGAATCCCAAATTACCTTCGATCAATTGTTCTGCAGGCTTACAATGCATCAGGAACACATATCCGGCAGGCCATCGTACGCTGTCTCGCAGAATTTTGTTGCAGGCAAAAGACGATCAGCGATAGCATCCAGTGTTTTGTTCCGGACGGGGGAAACGGTGCGACGAAACAAGGTGGACATTGTAGGACTGGGGTTAAACGCCACGGATACGGTGCTGATGGTGCGGGAATTTCCGCCGCTGGGCGGGAAGGAGCGCGTGGTATCGTTCTCCCAGCAGGCGGGCGGCCAGATGGCCACGGCCCTTGTGGCCTGCCAGCGACTGGGACTGAAGGCACGGTACATCGGGAAGGTCGGCGGAGATGAGGCCGGACGCTTCCAGTTGCAGAGCCTTCGCGAAGAGGGCGTTGATCTCAAATACGCGAGCGTGGTGCGCGGCGCCGCTACACAATTCGGCCTGATCATTGTGGACCAGGCTACCGGCGAACGGACGGTCTTCTGGGATCGCGACAAACGCCTGGCGGTTACGCCCCAGGAATTGAAGCCCGAGGCCGTCACCTCGGCCAGAATCCTACACCTCGACGGGTGTGATGCCGCGGCCTGCGCGCAAGGCGCCAAGTGGGCCCGGAAGGCAGGCATCCCCGTGGTAGCGGACCTGGATACGGTCTACAAGAAGGTGGAACAGATATTTCCGCTGATCGACTACCTCATCGCGTCCGCGAATTTCCTGCCTGCCGTGACCGGCCACAACGATCCGTTTCTCGTGCTGGAATACATGGCGCGGGAATACAAGATCCGTGCTCCGGGAATGACCCTGGGCCGCGACGGCGCGTTGGTTTACACCGGGGGCCGCTTCTATTACTCTCCCGGGTTCGTAGTGGAGACGGTCGACACAACAGGCGCCGGCGACATCTTCCACGGGGCATTCGCTTACGGGCTGCTCCAGGGATGGCCCATCGAACAGATCCTGGATTTTTCGAACGCCATGGCCGGCCTGAATTGTACGCGCGTTGGCGCGCGAGGCGGCATCGGAACCCGGGCCGAAGCTGAAAAATTAATCGCCACCGGCACGCGCCACCGCAATCCAGACTACGCAAACCTCCCGCGGCCCGGCGCCAAGAGCGTAGGCGGTCCAAGGCTGAAGAACACCCGACGCTCTTAAAAGCCATGTCCGACGATCGCTACACACTCATTACCGGCGCGTCCAGCGGCATTGGCGAATGCTTTGCGAGAGCCTTTGCCCGGCGCGGCCACAACCTGGCGCTGACAGCGCGCTCCGAGAGCAAGCTGAGCCAACTGGCCGCGGACCTGGTTCGTGAATACTCCATCAGCGTGGAGGTGCTCGCGGCAGACCTCAGCGTGCGCGACGCGGCGCCGCAGCTTGCCGCCATCCTCTACGAGCGGAACCTTTCCATCAGCGTGCTGGTGAACAATGCCGCTTTCGGCGCGCGGGGTGAGTTCTGGAAACTGCCGATCGACCGCCAGATGGCGATGGTCCGCCTGAACATTAACGCATTGGCCGAGCTCACCTACCTGCTGCTGCCTGCCATGGTGGAACGCGGCGAAGGCTCGATCATCAACGTGTCCTCCACGGCAAGTTTCCAGCCGTTGGCCTACACGGCCACCTACGCCGCCACCAAGGCGTTTGTGACGAGTTTCTCAATGGGCCTTGCCGAAGAGGTGCGGCCGCACGGCATCCGCGTGGTAACGCTGTGTCCCGGCGGCACCCGCACCCATTTTTTTGAGGCCGGCAACTACGGCGTGCGCACCCTTCCCGGCGGCCTGCAGGACCCCAATGAAGTGGTTGAAGATGCCTTCAGGAAGCTTGACCGCGGCGGCGGCCTGGTGGTGCCAAGACTCCTCAACAAGCTCGGGGTCATTGTCCAGCGTTTTATACCGCGCAGAATGGTCGCAAAACTCGCGGCCACGGCCTTTCGTCCACGCAACGGCGCCGACCACCCCTAAGCGGGTGTCGCCGGCCGCATATCGCCTTAGCTGAAAGGACCTTCACTCATGGAACTCTCAAACTTGATTTCGAGCTTGCGCCAAGCCCGCGTAGTCGACCTGAGCCAGACGCTCGAAGAACACATGCCAAACTTCCCTACCCACTCCAAGTTCTTCCACAACCTCTGGGGTTCCTACCAGTTCGGTGGCAGATCGCTCAGCTACCAGCTCCAGGTGCATGAGCACAATGGAACACACGTGGACGCGCCGGTGCACTTTGTGAGTGACGGGAAAATGGACGGACGCAAGACCGTCGAGCAGATTGAGCCTGTGCGCCTGATCGGTCGCGGCATACGACTCGATTGCCGTGGGTCAAAAGAAGGCGATTACGTGTCTCTGAAGTTCATTCAGGACTGGGAAGCGCAGCATGGGCCCATCGAAGCTGGTGACATTGTGCTGTTCAATTTTGGATGGTCGGAACACTGGGGCCTGCCGCCCAACAACAAGCGTTACCTCGCAGACTGGCCCGGCGTGAGCGTCGAGGTGGCGGAATATCTCGTGAGCAAATCCGTGGCGGCAGTTGGGGTCGATTCCCTTTCGCCCGACCCGCCCGCAGCGCTTGAGGACCATCCGATCCATCCCCTGCTGCTTGAAAAAGAGGTCCTGATTATCGAGAACCTCACCCGCCTTGACGAGCTACCGGATTTCTTTCTTTTTATCGCCCTGCCGCTGAAAATCCGAGAGGGTTCGGGTTCGCCCATCCGGGCGGTTGCACTGGTTTAGAAAGGGGTAAAATTTCGTCGTGCGCTATGCTTCCGTGGCGTTCAGGTAACGGTCCACCACCGGCTTCCATTTGCCCTGCGCATCCAGGATGATCTCAACGGTCTCGCGTACGGCACCCACCCCGCCGGGCGCTTTGGTCACGTAGTGAACATGCCGCCGGAGCAGCGGGTGCCCGTTCTGGACGCATACAGCCAGCCCCGCGCGCTTCAGGATGGGCAGGTCTACCAAGTCGTCACCCACATAACAGACCTCTTCATCCTTTACGTCCGCCGCCTTCAAAATGCGCTCGTAGGGCGGGATTTTCTTGAGCGTGTTCTCCTCGATAAAATCCAGCTTCAACTCCGCCGCACGGTAGCGTACAGTGTCTGAGCCGCGTCCGCTGATGATGCCGACCTTGATTCCGGCGTCGCGCGCGTAGCGGATGCCGATGCCGTCACGCGAATGGAAAGTCTTGGTCTCAAACATTCCGCCTTCGGGACGTGGCACGTAATAGATGCGACCATCGGTCATCACGCCGTCAACGTCGAGCAACAGCAGCTTGATCTTGCGCGCCCGGCGTCGGACCTGCTGTGGGGTAAGTGGCATGTTCCTCCTCTAATTCCAAACACAAGACCTCACAACAAGGTCCAGGGCAATCTCAAAACATTTGCGTTTTCCACAGGTCGTGAATGTGGACCACTCCTTCGAGACGGCCCTCCACGTCCAGGACCATTAATGAAGTAATCCGCCGGTTTTCCATCAGGTTCAAGGCTCGCGTGGCAAGTTCCTTGCGTCCGATGGTCACGGGGGATCGCGTCATCACCTCACCCGCCGAAT
>CAZNWR010000262.1:0-4209 GCA_964576645.1 uncultured Enterobacteriaceae bacterium
CAGCGTCTACCTGGTGGATTCCAGCCGCATCAACATCGCCGGCGTCAGCCCCAAGAACATCGAATATCTGACGGAGTCAATCCTGGCGGTGCTGTAACGGCATCTTGGAAGGCGTCAGCCCGTGAGCGGGGCGAACGGGAACCAGTCAATCTGAGACGTCCGCCAAGCGAGCACAATTTACAGGGCCCGCGACGGCCGTTCCAGGAAGCCGTCATTCCGGCGTTCGCCGGAATGACGGCTTCCGCTTCTCGCAGAACGCATTTACTCCTTCTATAAAGTCCGGACTGCGCAGCCCTTCCACGAACGCATTCTGTTCCGCCGACAATTGCTGGGAAAGGGAATTGGTCGCCGAATCGTTGAGTAATTGCTTGATGCGCCCATAGGCGTCAAGCGGGCCGTTCACCAGCGTCTCCGCCAGGGCGCCGGTTTCCCGTTCAAGGTTCTTCGCCGGCACAACCCGGTTCAGCAGTCCCAGTTTCAACGCGGTATCCGCGTCGAACTGTTCGCTCAGAAGACAAAGTTCCATGGCTTTCTTCAGGCCGGCCAGCCGCGGCAGATGCCAGGTGGCGCCGCCGTCGGGATTGGCGCCGATAAGGGAATAGGCCAGCGTGAACTTCGCATTGTCGGCCGCCAGCGCCAGGTCGCAGGCCAGCATGAGACTCACGCCGCCGCCGGCTACCGAACCTTCAACGGCCGCAATCACCGGTTTCGCCATACGCTGCATGATTTCCACGGCCAGATGCACGTGGGTGATGATGCCGTCGACGATGCGGCTGTCACCGCTTTCCAGTCCCTCCCGCATGCTCTGGACGTCGCCGCCGGCCAGGAAGTTGCCGCCGGCGCCGCGGATGATGACACAGCGGCAATCCGCCGACGCTTCCACTTCCTGGCAGGCGTCGGACAAGGCCCGCGCCATTTCCAGGTTGAGCGCATTCAGTGACTTTGGGCGATTCAGGGTCAACGTCGCGATCCCATCCCGGATCTGCAACAGTAGGGTCTCCGTCATGGTCCGTTTCTATCAGGCCGGGCGCCGGCCTGTCCAGGGGGCTTGCCCCCGGTCACAGCGGCAAGCCTCTGTTCACGGATTCGAAAAATTCCAGGTGCACGGATACAATCCATCAACCATGCGCGTTAATCTTGCCGCCTGTTGCCTCGCTCCCGCGCTGTGTCTCGCCATGGCGGCCCCGGCCACCGCCGGTGCGCCGAATGGTCCCCCGCCGACACCGAAAGACAAAGTCGTCACCACCTATTGGGGGGTAAAGGTCCGAGATCCGTACCGCTGGCTGGAGAATGCCGACTCACCCAAAGTCATGAACTGGATCAAGGCGCAGAACGCCTGGACCGAGCACGTGCTGGGAGCCATTCCTCAGGGCAAGACCATCGCCAGGCGGGTCCAGGAGTTATCGCTTACATCCACCCAGCAATTCCACGCATCGCTGGTGGCCGGCAAACTGTTTTTCCTGCAGCAGACGCCGCCCCAGCCGCAACCGGTTCTCGCGGTCGAGGACTGGCCCGACGGCAAGCCATCGGTGCTGGTGGATCCCAACAAGACACCGGGTGTGGCCATTACCGGTTACTGGCCTTCCGCCGACGGAAGGTACGTCGCCTACGGCACCGCGCAGGGTGGCAGCGAAGCCACCACCGTCCACGTGGTGGAGGTCGCCACCGGCAAGATACTGCCCGACGCCCTGCCCCATGCCGGCGGTGGCACGACACCGGAAGGCGTGCTCTGGGACCCGGACGACAAGGGGTTCCTGTATGTGCGGCTGCCGCTGCCGGGGACGGTTCCCGATTCCCAGCTCCAATTCGGCGCGGCACTCTACCATCACGTGATCGGCAGGCCGGCAAGCGACGATACGCTCGCCTTCGGCAAGAGTTTCTCGCCGGTGGCCGAATATTCCTTCGCGCCCTCGGATGACGGCACCAACGCCGCCATCATGGTCCACTTCGGCGATGGCAACCCGGATCGCGTCTACCTGCGCACGGCATCAGGATGGAAGAAAGTGCTGGGACCGCGCGCCAACGTGCGCGCCGGCGATGCGACCATCGTTCACGGCGGCGCCGTGGCCTGGGAGAAGCACCGGCTTCTGGTGATCTCCTATCAGAACGCGCCGCTCGGCAAATTGTTGACCGTGTCGCCGGACGGCAAATCCCACGTGCTCCTGTCCCAGGGAAAACGCGCCATGCACGCGGTCTACCCCATCAAAGGCGGCTTTCTCATCGTCAAGGTAGCCGGCCCGGACTGGCGCGTGGATCAATACCAGGATTCAGGCGCGTTCGTGCGTACGGTTGCGTTGCCTGCAACCGGAATCGGCATCAACAGCATTGCCTCCGCCAACAATTCCCGCGAGGCGTTGATCGCCTGGTCGGGCTGGTCGCTGCCGGATCGCTGGTCGCAGTACAACGCGGATAGCGGTGCCCTGAAGACCATCTTTGAAGTCAAGGCGCCGGCGGACTATTCAAAGCTGCGCACGTACAGACTGACGGCAACGTCAAAGGACGGCGCAAAGGTGCCCGTTACGGTAGTGGCCATGGATGGAGTGAAGCCTGACGGCAAACGCCCGGCGATCCTGTACGCCTATGGTGGTTACGGCATCGTGGTGCCCCCGCATTTCATGGGTCCGATGCTGGCCTGGCTGGAGAACGGCGGCGTGTATGCGCTGGCCAACATCCGCGGCGGCGGCGCTTACGGCGAAGGCTGGCACGAGGCCGGCATGCTCGGCCACAAGCAGAACGATTTCAATGACTTCTACGCCGCGGCCCGGACACTGGTCGCCGCCGGCTGGACCGACACGCAGCATCTGGGGATCCTCGGCGGCTCCAACGGCGGACTGCTCATGGGCGCCGCGCTGACGCAGCACCCGGCGGAATATCGCGCGGTAGCCAGCTTCGTGGGCATTTACGACATGCTCAGAGCCGAACTGTGGCCCAACGGGCGCTACAATGTAAGCGAGTACGGCAGCGTGAAGAAAAAGAAGGATTTCCACTGGCTGTATGCCTACTCACCTCTTCACCATGTGAAACAGGGTACGGCGTACCCTGCGCTCCTGCTGATCACCGGGGTCAACGATCCGCGCGTCGCACCGTGGCAGTCGCGCAAGTTCGCTGCGGCACTGCAGGCGGCCACCTCGTCCAACAAGCCCATTCTGCTGTTGACGCGCATGAACGAGGGCCACGGCGTGACCGCCTCGTTCAGCCAGCGCGTGGGCAATACCGCCGCGGCGCTGACCTTCTTCGCCCACGAACTGGGACTCAAGGTGAGCCATCATTAGTCAGCACCGTCGCGTGATCCAGGTCAGCGAAGTGCGGGCAGGCGACCGCAGCGTTTGATTTTCATACTGAAACATAGGAGAGTTCCCCAACCCTCGGGATCCCGGGTGTGACTCAAGCAGGAGGACTGCAATCGATGGCGGGACCAACCAAGCTTCGCCGCGACGCTGGCGTAATCGGCCTTCTCTACGCCAGTCTCGGCAGCATTATCGGCTCGGGCTGGCTTTTCGGTGCGCTGCACGCCGCACTGCAGGCCGGTCCCTACAGCGTCTATTCCTGGATCGTCGGTGCCGCGGTGGTACTGCTGCTGGCATTCGTATTCGCCGAGCTGTCCACCATGTTCCCCAACTCCGGCGCGCTGGTGCACATGACACACGTGAGCCACGGCGATCTGGTGGGAAAGATCTGGAGCTGGATCCTGTTCCTGAGCTTCGTCTCGCTGCCGCCGGTGGAATGCAGCGCGGTCCTGACCTATACCAACAGCTACATTCCGGGCCTCATTCATCCCCATAGCGGCCTGCTCACCGGCTGGGGCTTTGTCTGGGCGGCGATCCTGCTGGCCATCGTGGTGGCGTTGAATTTCCTGGCGGTGCGCTGGGTCATCTGGATCAACAGCGCGGCCACCTGGTGGAAACTGCTGATCCCGCTGGCCACCATCGTCGTGCTCATGGCCTATTCCTATCACCCGGAGAACATGACCGCTCAAATATCCAGCGTGCCGATCTCCGGCATCTTCACGGCGGTGGCCACGGCCGGCGTGATATTCAGCTACCTCGGCTTCCAGCAATCCATCGCGCTGGCCGGCGAAACCCGCAACCCGGAGCGTTACATTCCCATCGCATTGATAGGTTCGGTACTGATCGGCGCCGTGGTCTATATCGGTCTGCAGATCGCCTTTATCCTGGCGCTGAAGCCCGAAGACATGGCCGGCGGCTGGAC
>CAZNWR010000263.1:0-4185 GCA_964576645.1 uncultured Enterobacteriaceae bacterium
GTCGCGGCAGCCCAGGAATATCTGTCCAGCACGAAAAAGGCGAGGATCTAAAATCCAGCTTGGATTATTCATGAACACTGGAATCAGGCGGCGGACGGGTCCTGCCAGCGGGCACGGTCTTCGTGCTCGCAAGCTGCGCGCGATAGACCGTACCCGCTGTCACCCGTCCGGATGCAATTTCGCAGTTCATGAATAATCCGTATTGATATCCAGTATTTTGTATTTCGCACGACCAACGACGAGCGACGAACAATGAGCTTCACACAATATCCGCAGGCAACCCCCCGGCTGCAGCGCAGTGAACTGGCGGTGCCGGGTTCCAGCCCGAATATGTTTGAAAAGGCGGCTGCCTCCGATGCCGACTACATCTTCCTTGACTGCGAAGATGCGGTGATCCCGGACGACAAGGAACAGGCGCGACGCAATATCATCGACGCCCTGAAAGACGTTGACTGGCGCGGCAAGACGATATCCGTGCGTATCAACGGTCTCGACACCCACTATATGTATCGGGACGTGGTCGATATCGTTGAGCAGGCCGGGGACAAGCTCGATACGATACTGATTCCCAAAGTGGGGACGGCGGCGGATGTGTACGTGGTCGACTGTCTTTTGACCCAGATCGAAACCGCAAAAGGGCTCAAGCGGCGCATCGGCATCGAGTGCCTGATCGAAACGGCCCTGGGCGGCGCCAACGTCATGGAGATCGCCCGTTCCAGCGGACGCCTCGAAGCGTTGCATTTCGGGGTTGCCGATTATGCAGCCAGCCTCAGGGCGCGCACCGTCAACATCGGCGGTTTGAACCCGGATTATCCGGGAGACCAGTGGCATGCCGCCCTGGTGGGCATGGTCACCGCCTGCCGCGCGTTCGGTTTAAGGGCGATCGATGGACCTTTCGGCGACTTCAAGGACCCTGACGGCTACCGCGATGGAGCCCGGCGCGCGGCGGCACTGGGTTACGAGGGCAAATGGGCCATTCATCCAAGCCAGATTGCACTGGCTAACGAGATCATGTCGCCGCCAGAGGCGGAGGTCACCCGGGCCCGGCGGGTGCTGGAAGCGCTTGAGGAAGCGGCCAGGGCCGGCAAGGGGGCGGCTCAACTGGATGGCAAGATGATCGATGCCGCCTCTGAGCGCATGGCCCGTAATATCGTGCGACAGGCGGAGTTGATTCAAAACAAATAACACAAGCGGTATTTCGCATATCGTATTTTGTATCTCGGCCGTTATCCGCGAAATTCGAGATACGAAATACGACATACGATATGGGAGGTTGCTTCCGTGGACATACACGAATACCAGGCGAAGGAGATCCTTTCTGATTTCGGCGTTTCCGTGCCCCGCGGGGGACTGGCCTACAGCCCGGAACAGGCAGTCTATCGTTGTCACGAGCTTGGAGGGGAGCGCTGGGTAGTGAAGGCGCAGATCCACTCCGGCGCGCGAGGTAAAGCCGGAGGAATCAAGTTCTGCACGGATGACGAGGAGATTTGGAACGCGGCGGATTACCTGCTGGGGCGGCGCCTGGTGACGCACCAGACCGGTCCCCATGGCAAGGTCATTCACCGCCTCTACGTGGAAGAGGCGACGGATATCGGCCGCGAATTCTATATCGGTTTTGTGCTGGATCGGCAGCAGGAGAGAGTCGCCATTGTCGCTTCCGCCGAGGGTGGCATGGAGATAGAGGAGATCTCGCAGAGCAAACCGGATTCCATCGTTCGTGTAGCAGTGGAGCCGGCGGTGGGGATGCAGCCGTTCCAGGCGCGCGAGATCGCGTTCAAGTTGGGAATAGACAAGTCGCTCATCAGCCAGGCCGTTACCATGCTACTTGGATGCTATCGTGCATTTCGCGATCTGGATGCAACCATGGTCGAAATCAATCCTCTGGTCGTCACCCGGGACGGATACCTGATGGCGCTGGATGCAAAAATGGCATTCGACGACAACGCACTTTTCCGTCGTCCCAACATTTCCGAGTTAAGAGACAAATCCCAGGAAGATCCGCGTGAAATGAAAGCGGCGGACCGAGGGCTGAGCTACGTCGGTCTTGATGGAAATATCGGGTGCATCATAAACGGTGCGGGCCTGTCCATGGCCACCATGGATATCATCAAGCTTGCCGGCGGAGAGCCGGCAAACTTTCTGGATATTGGCGGTGGCGCGTCACCGGACCGTGTGGCCAAGGCATTCAGCCTGGTACTGTCCGATGACAATGTGCAGACCATCCTGGTGAATATCTTTGCCGGCATTAACCGCTGCGACTGGGTGGCGGAAGGTATCGTGCAGGCGGTCGAGAAGATCGACATCAAGATCCCGCTGGTGGTGCGGTTGGCAGGCACGAACGTCGAGGAAGGCAGACGTATTTTGAAGGACAGCGGCTTGCCGGTAATCATGGCTGACACCTTGAAAGAAGTGGCGGAGCAGGCTGTTGCCGCCTGGAAAGAGCACACCGGCAGGTAAGGAGACGGAGCCATGGCAATACTTATTGATGAAAGCAGCAAAGTGCTGGTGCAGGGATTTACCGGGCAGACCGGGACGTTCCATTCAACCGAAATGATGGAATATGGCACAAAAATCCTGGGCGGTGTGACGCCAGGCAAGGGCGGCAGCAAGCATCTGGGCAAGCCGGTGTTTGATACGGTCAAGGATGCGGTTGCCGCCACCGGCGCCAATGCCAGCATCATTTTCGTTCCGCCGCCATTCGCGGCGGACAGCATCATGGAGGCGGCGGACGCGGGAATACGCTATTGCGTCTGTATCTCAGACGGCATCCCCGCGCACGACATGATCCGGGTCAAGCGTTACATGCGCCGCTACAAGGTGGAGGAGAAGATGGTCCTTACCGGACCTAACTGCGCAGGTACGATCAGTCCAGGCAAATGCATGATGGGCATTATGCCTGGACATATATACATGCCGGGCAAAGTCGGCGTCATCGGGCGTTCCGGCACGCTCGGCTACGAGGCGGCCTCGCAGATGAAGGCGCTGGGCATCGGCATATCGACCAGCATAGGTATCGGCGGCGATCCCATCAATGGCAGTTCGTTTCGGGACCATCTGGCCATGTTTGAAGAGGATCCGGAAACCGAGGCCGTTGTGATGATCGGCGAGATCGGGGGGCCCCAGGAGGCGGATGGCGCTAGATTCTTCAAGGAGAACATGAAGAAGCCGGTGATAGGCTACATTGCTGGACTTACGGCACCGAAGGGGCGGCGCATGGGACACGCCGGCGCGATCATTTCCGCGTTCGGCGAAAGCGCCGCTGAAAAGGTTGAAATATTGCAGGAATGCGGGGTCACCGTGATCCCGAGCCCGGCGGAGTTCGGTGAGACCGTGAAGAGCGTCTTGGCGAAACTTTGAGGACAAGTTCTTAGAGAGTAGTGCATGGTGCATAGTACTCGGAGATTCTCACCAGGCACCAGGCATCAAGCACCAAGGAGAAAACTTTGCCCAAACCAAAGGTGATAGTCACCCGCAAGTGGCCTGCCGCGGTTGAAGAGTTACTGCTGCAGGAATTCGATGCGCAGCTCAACCGTGAAGACAAGCCGATGACGGTTGCCGAGCTGCAGGATGCACTTCGCAATGCCGACGCTCTGTGCCCAACCGTTTCCGACAGTATCAACGCCGAGGTGCTGTCCGCAGAACCGCTGCGCGCCAGGATCGTCGGTAGTTACGGGGTCGGATTCAATCATATCGATCTGGATGCGGCGAAGGCGCGCGGGCTGGTGGTTACCAATACGCCGGAAGTGCTGACTGATTGTACGGCGGACCTGGCCATGACCCTGCTCCTGATGGTGGCGCGCAGGACCGGCGAAGGCGAGAGGCATCTGCGCGGCGGTGAGTGGACCGGCTGGCGCCCAACTCACATGTTGGGAACGAAAGTCAGCGGCAAGACACTGGGTTTGATCGGCATGGGACGCATCGCACGCGCCATGGCTCAGCGCGCCCATCATGGTTTCGGCATGAAGATTCTTTTCACCGATCCCTACCCGCCGCCGGCGGAAGTCACGGCGCCGCTGCATGCGGAGCAGCGTGACTCGGTGGAAGACGTGTTGCGTGAAGCGGATTTTGTGTCTATTCACTGTCCCGGCGGCAGCGAAACCTACCACCTCATCAATGCACAGAGGCTGGCGCTGATGAAGCCCTCGGCGTTCCTTGTCAACTCGGCGCGCGGGGACGTTATCGACC
>CAZNWR010000264.1:0-4181 GCA_964576645.1 uncultured Enterobacteriaceae bacterium
CAGATCGACCGCCTTCTTTACCTTGTAGGCGTAATGTCCGGCCAGAAAGATGTGTGAAATGTGCGTTTCTATGTGTTCCACACGCTCGATTTCCGGACCGTAGAACGCCGGGGAAAGCATTGCGCGGATCAGTTGTTTCTGCACGGCAAGAGTATTCTGATTAAGGTACAACACCAATTGATGGACAAATGCTGCCGTACGCCGGCGGCTTGCTTATTGACGGGGGTCAAGCAGTATTACCGGACTCGGCACACAGCCGGTCACAATTCAAAAGTGAAATCCGGGAATCCTAAAATCATTTATCAAAACGTCTCGACCCAAGGACGCAAATCGATCTCCTGGGTCCACGCGCTGCGATGCTGGCGGTGCAATTGGTAATAGGTTTCGGCGATGGCATCCGGATCAAGTAAGGCGTCCGGGCCGCGCTCTCCTGCAAGTTCCGCATAGCGGGGACTATCGATCTGACCATCGATGATGATATGGGCAACGTGCACTCCCAGGGGACCCAATTCCCGCGCCATACTCTGTGCCAACGCCCGAAGCCCGAACTTGCCTACCGCCAAATTGAAGAATTGCGCACTCCCGCGCAGGGACGCGGTCGCGCCGGTAAACAGAACAGTGCCCGATCCGCGCGATGCCATGCCCCGGCTGGCCTCACGCCCGATGAGAAAACCGCCGAAACAGCCTACGCGCCAGCAACGTTCGAAATCTTCCGCACTCGCTTCCAGTATGCCGGTGCGCTGAAAGGCGCCGGCATTGTAAACAACCAGATCCGGCTCGCCCAGGTCCGCCCTGACACGCGTAAACAGGGAGCGCACTTCGCTTTCATCGGTGCAGTCCGCCCTGTAGGCACGCGCCTTTTCTCCTGACCGGTTGATCTCCTGCGCAAGCGTGTTTGGAAATTCGGCGCCGCGCGCACACATGGCCACGTTCATGCCGGCCGCTGCAAAGCGCCGGCAGAGCGCCCCTCCCAGGCCCGGACCCACGCCTATGACAAGTGCCGTTTCGTTCATATTGATCACACAGTTTGCATGGACAGTATATATGCCTCAATGATTCGAGGGCCGGCCTCCGGCTGCAGCGGAAGAACCGTCAGTCGCCCCGCTCGCTCGCGGAGGATCCACCCGCGCGGCCGATGACGTCGTGCCGCTCCTGGCGACAGCGAGGCCGTCTGATGCCGCCAGCGCCAGCGCCTGGGCATCGTTCAGGGTCGTACCGAGTGACCGCCCCTTGGGAACCCGGCCGGTGCCCGTGGCAATACTCACCTCGGTGCTGGTCTGCACGCGCAGCGGATAACGGGGGCCTGCATCCACCAGCAGAATACGCACCGGAACGCGCTGCGTGACCTTCACCCAGTTGCCGCTGGCGTTTTCAGGCGGCAACAGCGAGAACGCGGCGCCGCTGGCCGGATTCACGCTTTCCACAATGCCGTGGAAGGTATGGTTCGGGTAGTTGTCGACGCTTACGGTCGCCACCTGCCCCGGCCGGATACGTGAAAGATCGGTTTCCTTGTAGTTGGCATAGACCCAGAACCGGGATTCACAAACCAAGGCAAACTCCGGATCATCCGCCTTCACCGTGTCACCGGGCTGCATCTGCAACCCTGAAATGCGCCCCTTGCACGATGCATAGACGCGCGTATGCGCCAAATCCAGCCTGGCCTGGTCCAGCGCCGCCTTTGCCTGCTGAATTCGATTGTTCTGTTCGCCGGTGCTGCCCAGCCGTACCCGCGCCTCGTTGAGCTGGGCCTGCGCCAGGCGCACGTCCGCAACGGCGCTGTCGCGCGCCGCCCTGGCATCATCCAGTTGCGACTGCGACTCCATGTTTCGCCGAACCAGATCGTGCACGCGCCGGTAGTCCTGTTGCGCCTTGCGCAGCTTGGCCTGGCGGTCACGCACCGCTGCCTGCGCCGCGGCCACCGCGGCCCCGTCCGCGGCCACCTCCTGGCGCGCCAGTTCCAGGCCAGCCCGCGCCTTGCGCAAACGGTACCGGAACGGCTTCGGATCGAGACGGAACAGCAACTGGTTTGCTGCCACGTCCTGTTGATCGTTGACGGGCACCGCCGCCACGCTGCCGGTCACCTGCGCGGACACTCGCACCACGTCGGCACGCAGGTAGGCGTCATCGGTTGAGGGAAACTGCTTCGTATGCCGGTAATAGCGCCACCCCCCAACGCACACAAGCGCCGCTGCAATCACGACCACGCTCCACTTGACGATGCGCAGCCCCCTGCCGGCTTTACGCCGGGGAGACGATGTTTCCTTTACTTCATCTTGCGTCATATTTCCAATTTCAGATTGTTTTGCCATGTCTCCGCGCTCTAGCCCGCATTCACTGCAGGCTGGTAGCGGCCGACACCCTTGCGAATAAGCAGCAACAGCGGCAGACACACGACCACGCTCCATCCCAACAGGTAGAAGCCGTCCAGCACTCCCTCGAATTGCGCATGCCGATCCAGCAATCGCCCCAGCACGCTGCCCGCTCCCGCCTGTCCTACTTGAAGGCCCAGGGGCTGCAAATAATGACCGACCGTCCGCGAAAAAGTGCTGAGGTGACCACCAAGCACGTTCCAGGCGGCCTGGGATTCATTGGCCGCCACGGCGCTGCTGAGCGCCACGCCCAGTGACGCTCCAATGGAGCGGGAGAGCTGGCGCAGGCCCGCCGCCTCCGCCGACTGCGCCGGAGGCAGCGTGGCGAACGACACGGTGGCCAACGGCACGAACACCAGGCCGAGGCCGAACCCCTGAACCATCACCGGCCAGATCACCCACCACGGACCGATGTCCAGGGTATAGCGAGTGGTTATCAGGGTGCCGAACAGGGTGCAGAAGACACCGGTGAAAATCAGCGGCTTCGCACCCAGGCGATTGATAAGCCTGCCGGCAAGAAACATGGAAGCCATGGAGGCGAAGCCACGCGGCGCCAGAACCAAACCCGCCGTAAACGCCGGGTAGCCGTAAAGCGATTCCAGCATCATCGGCTGCAGCGCGAGAACACCGTACATGCTGAACATGAAGACCGCAAGAATCAACGCCGATACGGCGAAATTGCGATCTCTGAACACATTGAGATCGAACACGGCGTCGCGCCCCATTTCCAGGTTGCGCAGCACCAGGCAGATATAGCCAAACACGCTGACCAGCGTGGCGGCCTGGATCAGGTGCGAACTGAACCAGCCGTATTGCTGGCCGCGGTCCAGTGCGAACTGCATTGAGATCACGGCCACGGCAAGAAAAATGAAGCCGATCCAGTCTGTATGCCGCGGCTTCTTTTCGGTTTCTTCGATCATCCGCCAGGCGCCCACGAATGCAAGGATCCCGACCGGCACGTTGATAAAGAAAGTCCATCGCCAATTAAACACCTGCGTCAGGTAACCGCCGAGGGTGGGACCGAGAATGGGCCCCACCATGGCGCCGACGCCGAAAATAGCCATGGCATAGCCGCGCTCCTCCGCCGGATAGGAATCGATCAGTACCGCCTGCGCGGTGGGGATCAGGCCGGCGCCGGCGACACCCTGGAGCAGCCGATACAGCACAATCTGGTCGAGGCTCCCGGCAAAACCACAAAGAACGGACGCAACGGTGAAACCCGCGATGCTGGCCATCAAGTAGGTCCTCTGCCCCACGCGATCGGTCATGTAACCCGTGAGCGGCATGAAGATGCCGGAAGAAATGAGATAACTGGTGAGTACCCAGGTGATCTGATCCGCGTTGGCACCGAGCTGGCCGCGCATATGGGGCAAGGCCACCGTGACAATAGTGGTGTCCAGGATCTGCATGATGGCGGCGGACATCACCACCAGCGTTACGATCAGTCTTCTGCGTTTATCCTCAATAATCATGGAAATGCGGGTGCGGGCGGATCGAAATCATATAGATATTTCGAATTCATGGCCCGAAGACAGTTCCGGG
Organism: uncultured Enterobacteriaceae bacterium; assembly: GCA_964576645.1. Classification (GTDB taxonomy): domain Bacteria; phylum Pseudomonadota; class Gammaproteobacteria; order Eutrophobiales; family Eutrophobiaceae; genus CAZNWR01. The sequence continues at coordinate 3,912 of CAZNWR010000264.1, forward strand.
ACCCGCTTATTCGGGTTACGCCTTCAAACGGTACCCGGTCTTGAAGATCCACCAGACTATGGCAAGACAGACGATCAATATGAGGCCGATCATGCTCAAACTCACCGGCACGCTCACGTCGGAGACGCCGTAGAAGCTCCAGCGGAACCCGCTGATGAGGTAAACCACCGGGTTGAACAGGGTCACCTTCTGCCACAGGGGCGGCAGCATATTGATGGAATAAAAGCTGCCTCCCAGAAAGGTCAGCGGCGTGATAATCATCAGCGGGAT
>CAZNWR010000265.1:0-4169 GCA_964576645.1 uncultured Enterobacteriaceae bacterium
CATGGAACTGGATGCGGAGATGTTGATCGACCTTTGCCGCGCACGGCTGGCGGGCTTCAAAAAACCTCGGCGCGTGTTTTTCCTGGATGAACTGCCCAAGAATCCGAGCGGCAAGATTTTGAAGCGGGATCTGCGCGAACGTCTGGGCGCTGCGGCCACGGTGGGTATATGACCGCGGCTGCCGGCAACAACAGTGAAACGATTGGCGATGAAGTCGCGGAACGGCTGCTTGCCGGCGACCGCCGCGCACTGGCACGGGCGATTTCCCTGGTGGAGCGAGAGCCGGCCTCGGCCGGCGCGATGCTGGCCCGGCTGCATGGGTACACCAGCACAGCCTGGCGAATCGGCATCACCGGTCCGCCGGGGGCGGGCAAGTCAACGCTGATTGCCGCACTGGTGGAACTTCTGATGGAGAGCGGTCACAGCGTCGGCATTATCGCGGTGGATCCCACAAGTCCATACACCCAGGGGGCGGTGCTGGGCGACCGGGTGCGGATGGCTGGCATTGATGCCGGCGACCGCGTGTTCATACGCAGCATGGCGACGCGTGGCCTGGGTGGTGGCTTGAGCGCGGCGACCATGGATGCAGCTGACCTGGTGGCTGCCGCCGGCTTCGATTACGTGGTAGTGGAAAGCGCGGGCGTAGGGCAGGTGGAACTGGATATTCGTCAACTGGCGGATACAACCGTGGTGGTGCTGGTGCCGGAGTCGGGTGATGAAGTACAGGCCATCAAGGCGGGCCTGATGGAAATTGCGGATATATACATAATGAATAAGTGTGATCGCCCGGGCAGCGGCGCGGCACTCAGCGCCCTGCAGTCATCCTTGGCCCTCCGGCATCGCCGGTCGAAAAACTGGATACCGCAGATAATGCGCGCGGTCGCCACCACCGGGGAGGGCGTGCCGGAACTCAGAACCGCGGTGGGCGACCATCGCGACGCCCTGTCGAGCAGCGGGGTTCTGGTGCAGCGCCGCGCGGAGGGCGTGCGGCTGCGGCTGCGTACCCTGGTGGAGCGCGCTCTGGTGGCTCGACTCTGGGACCCGGAGCGTAGCGTCTGCGCCGATGACATGGCGGCACGGATCACAGCGGGAGAAGTGGATATGCGGAAAGCGGTGGACGAGGTTCTGAAGCGGTTCGGCGGGCCCGCGGATCGGGGGAGCTAGGCCGGTGACCACCGATTACAGAGCGCCCCTGGACACCAGCCTGTTCATTTTGCAGAAGGTAATTGGCTGGGAGCGCCTGTTCGGCCTTCCCGAGTACAAGCACGTGGATGCCGACACCGCCAGATCAGTGCTTGCCGAAGGCGCCCGTTTCGCCGAAGGCGTGCTGGCACCCCTGAACCGCGCCGGCGATGAGCAAGGAAGCCATTTGACCGATGCCGGCGTGCGCACACCGCGCGGCTTCCCCGAGGCCTTTGCCGCATTTGCGGAGGGCGGCTGGCCGGGGCTCGACATGCCGGAACAGTTCGGCGGCCAGAACCTTCCACTTTTGCTGCAGGTGGCGTTTGCGGAAATGGTGAACGGCGCCTGTGTTTCCTTCGGCATGCTGCCCATCATGTTGCGCGCCGGCGCGCGCCTGGTCCTGGAATACGGCTCGGCGGATCTGGTACAGCGGGTTGTACCCGGACTGGTACGCGGCGAGTTCGGGGCGACCATCTGCATTACCGAGGCCCAGGCCGGATCGGACGTCGGCCGGATCCGAACCCGCGCCGTCCCCGAGACCGAACACCGTTACCGCGTTTCCGGCGGCAAAATCTTCATCAGTTACGGCGATCATGACCTGACCGAACAGATCATTCACCTGGTGCTGGCACGCACGCCGGACGCGGCGCCCGGAACCCGCGGCCTGAGCCTGTTCCTGGTTCCCAAGCTGAATTGGGAAACCGGCGCCGGAAACGGCGTGACGGTCAGTCGGGTGGAGAAAAAAATGGGGTTGAAAGCTTCGCCCACCTGCGTGCTCGATCTGGATAACGCCGCGGGTTGGCGCATCGGACCGGAAGGCCAGGGTCTGCGCTGCATGTTCACCATGGTTAACCTGATGCGTCTCGAGGTTTCGATACAGGGAGTCGCGCTGGCCGAGGCCGCGACGGCGGCGGCGCTGGACTACGCCCGCGAACGCCCCCAGGGAGGTGCCCCCGACTCCGGCCCGGTGCCGATAATCGAGCATGCGGACGTGCGCCGCATGTTGCTGATAATGCGTACGCGTACCGACGCCATGCGCGCCCTGGTGTTTGAAACGGCCATGAACCTTGACCTTGCCCGTTCGGCGGCAGACTCGGCCGAGCGCGAACGGGCCGCGCAGTTGGCGGAATTCCTGTTGCCCGTGTGCAAGACCTGCGGCTCGGAAGCGGCTTTCCAGGTGGCCAGCATGGCGGTACAGGTGCTGGGTGGCCACGGCTACATGTGCGAAGCCGGAGTGGAGCAGTACCTGCGTGACAGCCGTGTCATGTCCATCTATGAGGGCACCAGCGGCATACAGTCACTCGACCTGCTTCTGCGCAAGGTGTTGCGCGATGAGGGCGTGCGCTACCGGCGCTTCATTGAACGAGTCGAGACGGACCTGGAACGTCTGCAATCGAACGCTCGAGCCGCCCGCCTGGCAGTTGCGCTGCGCCATGCCGTCGAAATGCTGAACCGGTGTACGCGCGACCTCACGGGAGCATCCCGGCGTGACGCGGAGGCGGCTGCCAGCGATTACATGCAGCTTGTGGGGCTTACGGCAGGCGCCTGGATGTGGCTGCGCATGGCGGCGGCCGCAGACGATGACGCGAATTTTTCTTACGCGGAATTTTACATGCGCTGGCTGTTGCCCCAGGCAGCGCTCCATGCAAGCAGGATCGGCGAAGGCGCTGACCTGATCGATACACCCTTTTCAACTACCGGGGTAGCGCATACCTGAATCAAACGGCAGGGGAGAACGACATAAAATGGCAAGCAATCCTTACTTTCCGCACCTTTTTGCGCCGGGCCGCATCGGCCGGCTCGAAATCGAAAACCGCATCGTCAAGGCGCCGACGTCGAGCGGTATGAGCAACAAGGACGGTACCGTCTCCGATCGGCTTATCCGGCATTACCGCGATCAGGCGGCGGGTGGCGTCGGGCTGCTCATTGTCGAATATGCATTCGTGGACGATGATGCCAGCAAATCCGCGCATTGCCAGGTGGGCATCAGTACCGACGAGCATATTTCCGGCCTGGCATGGCTTGCCGGCGTCATCAAGGACCAGGGACCGCGCGTCGCGATCCAGCTGGAGCACTGCGGCCGCCAGAAATTCCTGGGCACGCCGCCGATAAAATCCGCTTCCAGCATTCCCTGGCCGTCGCTCAAGCAGAAAAAAGGAGACGCCGCGATACCCAAGGAACTTAGCGCTGAAGAGATCAGGCAGATAGTAAGCTCCTTTGGGGACGCCGCGCGCCGTGCCCAGATGGCGGGATTCGACCTGGTGGAAATCCACGGCGCCCACGGATACTTGATCACGAATTTTCTGTCGCCGCACACCAACAAGCGCACCGACGAGTACGGCGGTTCCCTGGAAAACCGGATGCGGTTCATGGTGGAGATAATCGACGATGTCCGTGCCAAAGTCGGGTCCGATTACCCCGTCACTATCCGGCTCAGCGGCAGCGATTACGAACCGGACGGATTCAGCGTGGACGAAACCGTTGTGGTGGCACGGAAGGCGGAGGAACACGGCGTGGACGCGGTACATATATCGGGCGGCGACCATCACCAGATGATCCACCAGGTCAGCCCCATGGCGGTGGAACGTTGCCATAACGTGTGGGCCGCGGCGGCCATCAAGCCGCAGCTTGGCGTGCCGGTGATTGCCTCCGGGTCCATAAACATGCCGCAGCTGGCGGAGCAGGTGCTGGCCGAAGGAAAGGGCGACTTTGTCGGACTGGGCCGACCCCTGTGGGCGGATCCCCAATGGCCGAACAAGGCGCGCGAAGGGCGGCCCGGGGATATCGTGCCGTGCATCCGTTGCAACGACGGCTGCCTGGACCGGACCTTCTTCAATTTCCAGGCGGTGTCGTGTTCGGTTAATCCCAATATCGGCCGCGAGGGCGAGTTCAAGATCACGCCCGCTGCTCGATCCAAAAATGTGGTCGTCATTGGCGGCGGCGTCGCCGGCATGGAGGCGGCGCGCGCGGCGGCCGAGCGCGGTCAC
>CAZNWR010000266.1:0-4166 GCA_964576645.1 uncultured Enterobacteriaceae bacterium
GCTTCGCGCCCCTCAACTCCTGGCCCGACAACGTCAATCTGGACAAGGCGCGCCGGCTGCTGTGGCCCGTCAAGCAGAAGTACGGCAACAGACTCTCCTGGGCCGATCTCATGATCCTCGCCGGCAACTGCGCCCTGGAATCGATGGGTTTCAAGACTTTCGGTTTCGGCGGCGGTCGTGCGGACGTCTATGAGCCCGAGGAAGACACTTACTGGGGCACCGAAAGCGAGTGGCTCGGCGACACACGCCATTCCGGTGAACGGGACCTGGAGAATCCCCTGGCCGCCGTGCAGATGGGCCTCATTTACGTGAACCCGGAAGGCCCCGGCGGCAAACCGGATCCGGTCGCCTCCGGCCGCGAGGTACGCGAGACCTTCGCACGCATGGCCATGAACGATTACGAAACCGTGGCACTCACCGTCGGCGGCCACACCTTCGGCAAATGCCACGGCGCCGGCGATCCGGCGCTGGTCGGGCCCGCGCCCGAGGCGGCATCCATTGAAGAGCAGGGCCTGGGCTGGAAGAGCAGCTTCAAGAGCGGCAAGGGTGCTGACCAGATCGGCAGCGGGCTGGAAGGCGGCTGGACGCCGACCCCGACCCGGTGGGACAACAGCTACCTGGACATGCTGTTCGGCAACGAGTGGGAACTGAGCAAGAGCCCGGCGGGCGCCTGGCAGTGGACGCCGAAGGAACAGACCGGCAAAAACATGGCGCCGGCGGCCGATGATGCGTCGAAGCAGGTTCCCATCATCATGACCGACGCGGACATGGCCATGCGCATGGATCCGATCTACGAACCCATTGCGCGGCATTTCCACGAGCACCCGGATGAACTCGCCGATGCCTTCGCGCGGGCCTGGTTCAAACTGACCCACCGCGACATGGGACCGCGTTCGCGCTATCTCGGTCCGGAAGTGCCGAAAGAGGAGCTGATCTGGCAGGACCCGGTACCCAAGGTCGACCACAAGCTGGTCGACGCGAAGGATATTGCCGCTCTCAAGGCCAGGGTCCTTGCCTCGAAATTGTCCGTCTCCGAGCTGGTTTCCACCGCCTGGGCCTCGGCGTCGACCTTTCGCGGTTCCGACAAGCGCGGCGGGGCGAATGGGGCGCGTATCCGCCTGGCGCCCCAGAAGGACTGGGCAGTGAACCAACCGAAGCAGCTTGCGAAGGTGCTGAAGGTACTTGAGGGTATCCAGGGCGAATTCAACAAAGCGAAGAAAGGCGGCAAGAAAATCTCTCTGGCAGACCTGATCGTGCTGGCGGGCTGTGCCGCGGTCGAAAAGGCCGCCAAAGACGGCGGCCACGATATAGAGGTGCCCTTCGCGCCGGGACGCACGGATGCCACCCGGAAACAGACCGACGTGGAGGCCTTCGCCGTGCTCGAGCCGTACGCCGACGGGTTCCGCAATTACCAGAAGGCCCGCTACAGCGTGAAGGCCGAGGCACTGTTGATCGACAAGGCGCAGCTGCTGACCCTGACCGCGCCGGAGATGACGGTGCTGGTGGGCGGCCTGCGCGTGCTGAACGCCAATGCCGGCCAGTCCCAACACGGCGTCTTCACCAAGCGTCCCGGGACCCTGACCAACGACTTCTTCGTCAACCTGCTCGACATGAGTACCGAGTGGAAGGCCAAGTCGAAAGACGAAGATGAGTTCGAGGGACGGGATCGCAAGACCGGCAAGGTGAGGTGGACCGCAACCCGCGTCGACCTCGTGTTCGGCTCCAACTCGCAGCTCCGCGCCATTGCGGAAGTCTACGGGCAGAAGGATGGCCAAAAGAAGTTCGTTCGGGACTTCGTGAAGGCATGGAACAAAATAATGAATGCCGACCGGTTTGACCTTGCCTGAACTTTAAGGAGACTACAGAAATGAACAAATCCCGAAAGGCGGTCGCGGACCAGCTCTCCAAGCTGCTGGCGACCAGCTATACGCTGTATCTCAAGACCCACAACTATCACTGGAACGTCACCGGGCCGATGTTCACGACGCTCCACACGCTGTTCGAAACCCAGTACACGGAACTGGCCGCGGCAGTCGACGAGATCGCGGAGCGCATACGCGCTGTCGGCGCCTACGCGCCGGGCAGCTACACGGAATTCGCCAAGCTCAGTACGGTCAAGGAGGCGAACGGCCATCCCGCCGCCAAGGACATGATCCGCAAGCTGGTGGCGGACCAGGAAGCCGTCGCCGCCTCGGCCCGCAAGGTCATAGCGGCCGCGGAAAAAGCCGGGGATCAGGCCAGTGCGGACCTGGCCACCCGGCGTCTGGAAGTGCACGAAAAGAATGCCTGGATGCTGAGCAGCCATCTGGAGTAGATAGCAAGCCTGTCATGGGCGCGGGTGCTGCACCGGCCCCGCGCCATGCCTTGCGCGGTCAGGATCGCCGCGGTTTCTCAACCAGTCCAAATCGATGAATCATCGCAGCTAACGGCGGCGGACAACGGCGCCGTTCAGGGCTACACTGCCCCAGTTTCCAGCCGGGAAAGGGGGAGTACCTTGAACGAACGCGCCATCGAAGACGCCGAAGAGCTGGCGATGACCGCCGAGGTCAAGTCCGGCGCGGCGGTGCGTTCGCCGCTCGAGGAGTTCCAGCAAGGCACACGCGAAAAGACCTCGTTCCTGGGCCATCCGCCGGGTCTCGGGTGGCTCTCGTTTTCCGAAGTCTGGGAACGCTTTTCCTACTACGGTATGCAGTCGCTGCTGGTGCTCTATCTCACGCACTATCTGCTGCTGTCCGGGCACGTGGAACACGTGTGGGGCTTCGGGCCCTTCTCCCGCGCCATCGAATACTTCTACGGCCCGCTCTCGCCGCAGGCCATGGCCAGCGCCATTTACGGCCTGTACGCGGGGCTGGTCTACGTCACGCCGCTGGCCGGCGGCTGGCTGGCGGACCGGGTGCTGGGCCGCACGCACACCGTAACCATCGGCGCCGCGCTGATGGCGCTGGGCCATTTCCTGATGGCGTTCGAAGTGAGCCTGTTGCCGGCGCTTCTGTGCCTGCTCATCGGCTCCGGATGCTTCAAGGGCAATATCGCCGCCCAGGTCGGCGACCTGTATGCGGCCGACGACCACCGCCGTGCCGACGGCTTCATGGTCTACTACCTGGGGATCCAGCTGGCGGTCATCGTCTCGCCGCTGGTGTGCGGCACCCTGGGCCAGACCGTCGGTTGGGACTGGGGGTTCGGCGCGGCCGGCGTCGGCATGACCGTCGGCCTTGCCACCTATCTGGCCGGCCGTTACGCCTTGCCGCCCGAGCCGTTGAAGACAAAGAAAGTGAAAAAACGCCCGCCGCTGAGCCGCAAGGACTGGCGGGTGATCTTCATCCTGGTCGCCCTGCTACCGGTACTGGCGCTCTCGCTGACCAGCAACCAGGAGATCTTCAACGCCTATCTCATCTGGGCGCAGAAAAACTTCCAGCTCGTATTTTTCGGCAAGACCATGCCCATTACCTGGATGCTGTCGGTCGACGCGTTCGTATCCACCGGGCTGATGGCATTCGTTATCTGGTTCTGGCGCTGGTGGTCGAAACGTTGGACCGAGCCGGACGAGATCGTCAAGATAGTCATCGGCACCGCCATCACCGCCTGCGCGCCGCTGGTGCTGGCCGCCGCGTCCTGGCGCGTGCAGATGACCGGGCACCCGGTGTCGATATCATGGGCCTTCGCATTTCACATCATCAACGATCTCGGCTTCTCCATGGTGCTGCCCACCGGCCTGGCGCTGTATTCGCGCGCCGCGCCCAAGGGCCTGGGCGGTACCATGATCGCCATCTATTACCTGCACCTGTTCCTGGGAAACATGCTGGTCGGCTACGTCGGCGGCCTGCTCAGCCGCATGAACGCAGTCAGCTTCTGGCTGCTTCACGCGGGGCTGATGGCGGTTGCGGTGGTGCTGCGTTGGCCTGACTACGATACGGATATAATTATCGCTGATTTTTCCACATTGAGTCAACAAAACCGTGGCTATGGCCGCCTTCATCGGCAAATTTTCCGTCAGCGTCAAGGTTCCCCCCGGAAAGGCCCTGCACTTCCAGCTCCTCGACGAGCGGTACCGGGCCCTGCAAACCATGCGGTCGTTCACGGGCGTGATGCCTGGCGAGCGGCGCGGCTGCGTGGGGTGCCACGAGGACCCGGAGCGGACGCCCCCCAACCGATTCGCCCTTGCCCTC
>CAZNWR010000267.1:0-4139 GCA_964576645.1 uncultured Enterobacteriaceae bacterium
GCGAGGGCGCCTGCACCCTTAACGACGGCTTCGGCGCGGTGACCATCGGCGCCATAGAAAAGTACATTACCGACGAGGCCATCAGCCAGGGTTGGAAGCCGGATCTTTCCCAGGTGCGCGCAACCGGAAAGCGGGTTGCCATAGTGGGTGCCGGTCCCGCCGGACTGGGGTGCGCCGACGTGCTGGTGCGCAACGGCGTGGAGCCGGTGGTATTCGACCGCTACCGGGAGATCGGTGGCCTGCTGACTTTCGGCATACCGCCGTTCAAACTGGAAAAGGAAATCGTGCTGACGCGCCGGCGCATGATGGAAGAGATGGGGGTGAAGTTCGAGCTCAACACCGACGTGGGTAAAGATATGCCGTTCAAGGACCTGCTGCGGGATTTCGACGCCGTGTTTTTAGGGATGGGGACCTATACCTACATGAAGGGCGGCTTCCCTGGAGAGCAGTTGCCCGGCGTCTACGAAGCACTGCCATACTTGGTGTCCAACGTAAACAAGGTTATGGAATACGAGGGCTGGCAGGACGGGTTCGTGGATCTGAAGGATCGGCGCGTGGTTGTTCTCGGCGGCGGCGACACGGCCATGGACTGCGTGCGTACCGCCGTGCGCCAGGGCGCGGCGCGCGTGACCTGCGTCTACCGCCGCAACCAGGCGAACATGCCCGGTTCCATGAGAGAAGTGGAAAACGCCAAGGAGGAAGGAGTCCAGTTTCTGTGGAACCGCCAACCCATAGCGATCACCGGCGATGATCGCGCCGAGGGTGTGCGGGTAATGCAGACGCGGCTCGGCGAGCCGGATCAGCGCGGCCGGCGCATGCCCGAGGCGATCCCCGACTCGGAACAACTGGTTCCCGGTGATGCCGTTATTATCGCCTTTGGGTTCCGGCCCAGTCCCGCCGGCTGGTTCAAGGAATTTGAAATAGACGTGGACGACCACGGGCGGGTGCGGGCTGAAGAGATGCAGGCCTGCCCTTACCAGACTTCCAACCCCAAGGTATTCTCCGGCGGGGACATGGTGCGCGGATCAGACCTGGTGGTCACCGCGGTATTCGACGGGCGCCGCGCCGCGGAAGGGATCATGAGCTACCTGGAAATATGAGGAAATTGAGAAATGCAGGCTAGCCTCAAGAACGATCGGGTAATAAGGGCGCTGCTGCGCCAACCGGTGGACGTCACGCCCGTCTGGATCATGCGCCAGGCGGGACGCTACCTGCCGGAGTACCGTGCGCTGCGGGAGCGGGCGGGCGATTTCCTGACGCTTTGTCAGACTCCCGAGCTGGCCTGCGAGGCGACACTACAGCCGCTGCATCGATTTGATCTGGACGCCGCCATCATTTTCTCGGACATTCTGACCATACCGGATGCCATGGGGCTGGAACTGTCCATCGTGGAGAAGGAGGGTCCCCGCTTTGCGCGCACGATCCGCTCGAACGAGGATGTGAATGCGTTGAGAGATCCGGATCCGGAGCAGGACCTCGGCTACGTCATGGAGGCACTGAGGCTTGCGCGACGTGAGCTGGACGGGCGCGTACCGCTTATCGGCTTTGCCGGTAGTCCCTGGACACTGGCCTCGTACATGGTGGAAGGCCGTTCAAGCAAGGACTTTGCCACCATCAAGACCATGATGTACGCCGCGCCCGCCGTGCTGCATGGCCTGCTGGGCAAGCTCGCCGTCGCCGTGACCGCCTACCTCAACGCCCAGATTGAAGCCGGTGCGCAGGTAGTCATGTTGTTCGACAGTTGGGGTGGTGTGTTGACCGGCCCGGCATTCCGGGAATTTTCACTGGATTACATGGGGCGCATCGCTGGCGGTTTGAACCTCGGCGGGGAGGATCACCGGGTTCCGCTGATCGTGTTCAGCAAGGGTGGGGGACAGTGGATTGAATCGATCGCCGGATGCGGCTGTGACGCCGTGGGTCTTGATTGGACCACGGACCTGGGCGAGGCCCGGCGCGTCGTGGAGAACAAGGTGGCGCTGCAGGGCAACCTGGATCCGGCGGTGCTGTACGCACCGGACGATGTCATCCGGCGCGAGGCGGAAGCCGTGTTGAAATCCTTCGGCTCCGGCAGCGGGCACGTGTTCAACCTGGGTCACGGCATTACGCCACAGGTAAACCCGGACCGCGTGCAAGTGCTGGTGGATGCCGTGCACGAACTCAGCCGCGCGTATCATTGACCTACGAATTTCCAGGGTCGGAGCGCATGCTCCGACCCCTGATTTTTCGTCCCCTCTCCCCTTCGGGGAGTATGAGCTCAGGTGCTTCGTCGAGTCCCGCCGAATATAGGGCTGGCTCAACTGGCCTTCGAAAACGACGCTCTAGTCTTTTTCGGAACCAATCAGAGCCATGTCCTTGAGATTAACCACCGTCTGGACTTAGAGAACCAGCCAGAATTCCCCTCCGGGAATGGATTGCGAAACGGTCGAAGCGTATGGTCTAGAGGGCTCTGACTGTGCGCATCATCGGGTGCATGGCGTTCCGCTAAGGGCCGGAGACAATAGATCCCCTCTCAGCTTTTCTGATCAAGTGTGTAACTTTGCAAGCTTTCCTTTGCTGGGCACAATTCCCGGATATTGCAGTCCACGGACGACTTAAAGTTTCACCTTTTCAAGATCTTTATAAAATCCGGTTGACCCATAAAATGGTAGTCTAGTATTAGGGAAGGGCTATTTGGGAACGACGTATCATCAGGAGCATATATGGGAGTTACACAGAACGATCGCTTTAAGCTAGTTCCTCCGGCATGTCGTATTACCCAGATTGAGAGACAGCACCTCTTAGCCCAGTCAGCGCTGATAATTAACTATAAATTGATCTTGGTATGTGCGGCTGCCGGTTTCGGTAAGACTAACCTTCTGGGGCAATGGCACCAGGAAATGCTTGAAAGCGATGTCGTAGCGGGTTGGCTCACGCTGGACAAATCGGATAGCGACCGTCTTATTTTTATCGCATCGCTAGCGAACATGTTGGGTAATGTCTGTCCGGGTTGCGGAGACTATACCCAACAGCTCCTGGAAAGTCAGTCGGAGCCGAATCTGGACGAGGTGATGGATCGCCTTTGCAGCGACTTTTCAAAGGTTCAGTTTCCAGCGGTATTTTTCATCGATGAGTACGATTGGGCAGACGCGCCAGGGACCAACCAGGTTATGGAAAGACTTCTGCGCGATACGGCCGAAAATATCGTTTTCGTGGTGGCGGGACGATCACAACCCCGTCTACCCTTGCCGAGAATGCGCTTACATAACGTCTCGCGAATTATTACTGCTGAAGAACTTTGTTTCACTTTGCACGAGACAGAAGAGTTTCTAAATCGTGTGCATAGTCTCGGCTTGAGCGAATCGGACGTCGAGCTGATATTCCAGAAAACAGAAGGCTGGGTAGCGGGCTTGCAGCTGGTCATGTTGGCGTTGCGTGACAGTCATGTCAGCGCGGAGAAAGTACGAAATCTTTCTGGGGAAACACGGGACATTGCCGATTATCTTGCCGCTGACGTACTCGAGCAGCAACCGGTTTGGCTGCGGGAGTTTCTTATGAAGACGTCGGTCTTGGGTAGAATAAATGCTGAGCTGGCGGAGTTGATGACCGGGCGGCATGATGCCCAGACTCTGCTGGAGAGACTTGAGCAGGCAAACCTTTTCCTCGCGCCTGTCGGCGAAGGTCGCCGTTGGTATAGATTTCATCCGTTATTTCGAGAATTCCTGCTTTCTTGTGCTCGCCGCGACCCAAAAATCGACGAACTGATGTTGCTTGCAGTTGCCAGCAACTGGTTTGAGGCGCATGACATGGCGGATGAGGCCGTGCAATGTGCACTCGAGGCAGGGCAAAAAGACCGGGCCGCTGCGCTTGTAGAATCCAATGCTGAAAAGATGATTGTTCGTGGACAAATAAGGCAGGTCATCGGATGGATTACCAGAATTCCGCCGCGTGTGGCCGAAAAGCGGCTGAGACTGAGTTTGGTTCAAGTATGGGTATTGTTTCATTTGGGGCGCGCCCAGCAGGGGCGGGCGATACTGGCGCACATCCGGGAGCATGTTGCGGACGAGAACAGCTATTTGTTGGGTAACTATTCAGAAGACCGGCTGCGGGAGGAGTTGCATACACTTGAGATGTGCCTGACAGCCGTTATAGAAGACGGCCAA
>CAZNWR010000268.1:0-4107 GCA_964576645.1 uncultured Enterobacteriaceae bacterium
CGCCCACCTTGCACAGGCCGCGGAACCTGTCGAACAGCCGCGGCGTTTCGGCATGGTCCTTCAGGATCGGCCCACAGACAAACAGCAGCACGTGAAACCGGCCCGGCGCACAAGCCTGCCAATCCACCCTTTCCGCACCGGGAATTTCATAATCTTCAGCGCTTGCATGGAAAACCCTGTGACCCCCGGCAACCAGGTGCATCACCACGCTGCGCATGGCGTGAAAATCCCCGATCGTCCCGTGACCGGCAAATGATCCGTACCATGTAACCAGCACCATTTGAGGAACCGGTCCTTGTCGTCCCATCCGGAAGATCTGCGTTCTGGTCATGCCCAGAGGTTCTCACATGTGTAGCTTCAGACCCTTCAACACACTACAGGGGCTCCTGCCCGTTCTCAAATCGAAGGGCAGATTGTGCCTTGGGCAGTAGATCCTGCCATCCTCTACGTAGCCACCGCACAGATCCGCGCCTTCGTGGGTGCAATAGCGTTGGACATACACCGATTTACCGCCCGGCAGCTTTACCAGGGCCCGGTCCGGGCCCGCGGGGACAATTTCGGATCCCGGCTGGTGCTCCCGCCCCGCGGCTGGATCCGGGACACCGCCTACCTTGGGCGGCTCCGGCCGCAAATCATCCTGGATCCCGGTGTTATCGGCCGCACGCAATGTTTCCGAGTTTATGTACTGCTGGCCGGACGGGCAGGTGAACACCGGCTCATCCAGGGTGATCCGGTAACTGACGGAGACCCGGGTCATGTCAGTAGAATTCAATTCCGAACCATGGATATGATCGCCGTGAAAAAGCAAAATGTCCCCGGCATCCAGATCGAAATTCACCGGCCTGCCCAGCCGGTAATTCACGTAGTCATTACGTTCACGGCTGCTCTTCACCTGTGTGCCGTGGTAACGCGGCCAGATACTTATGCCATTGCCCCTGGACGTGGCACCTATCGAAATCCATATGTTGATGCTGTTTGCCGGACACTTCACGGAACTGTCGGTATGCGGTGCGTGCGCGCCAAGCTTGCCGCCGCCGCCGTATGATCTGAATGCACGCGCGTACTGCGGCTGCCGCGCAACACGATGGTAAGGCACGTGGATCCTCACTATAGGCGACTTGCAATAGAAGAACCGCCCCGTTGAAAACAGCCGCTGCACCAGGCTCAGCAGGTCTTCGTGCAGGGTCCCATCGATGGACTCCTGAACGGCGACCGTGACGGCGACCAATTGCTCATTGCCGACGTGGCGGTGCAGGGCCTCCAAACCCTCGCGTTCGATGCACGCCCTGGCACGCACCCCCGACACCTTCTCGATTGCCGCCAGGTAGAAGGCCTTGTATCGGTCGAGCAGCCCCAACATTGCAAACGCCTTCCTTACGACGAAGATCTCTCCCGCGAACAGCGCAGCGGCCGGATCCGGCGTGACGGCTTCAAACTCCTCCAGTGAGGGATAGGTTAGAACTGGACCATTCGCGTTCATGGTTCGGTTTGATCATTCGTGCCCGTCCCCATTTTCCGGAATCACCCCGGGTTTGTCATGCTTGACCGCACCCTATATCGCCACTGCACCGGACAGCCAAAGTCTCTTACAATGGGCAAACGACCGCAGACTGGCACGCGCGATGCAACCGCAGAGACTGAGGGTTCTCCTGTTCGGCATCGGGTCCCCTTACACCCCCGACATTGAAGAGTGTTGCCGCCGCCTGGGCTGGGCGGTGGCGGCCTGCGTCAAAAACCACGACGGCCCGGTGTACACGTCCGGGATGAGTCCCGTCATAGACGTTGCCGATCTGGATGATAAGCTCCGGGCGCTGCCGGTCATCGTACCCCTGTCCACACCGGGGCACCGCAAGACCGTACGCGCGCAACTTGACGAGCTGGGGATGCTCGACCGCCCGCCGCTCATCGATCCCACCACGCCGGTGGCTTCCAACGCGGAAATCGGCGAGGGCGTGACCGTCAATGCCGGTGGCAGCGTCGGCGCGCTGGCGAAGCTGGGCGCGTTCAGCGCCATGAACCGCAGCGCGACACTTGGCCATCACAGCGAGCTGGAGGAATACGCCACCCTGGGCCCCGGCGCGGTGATCGCCGGGCGCGTTGTTATCGGCGCCGGCACCTTTGTCGGGGCCGGCGCGGTGGTACTGCCGGAGCGGCGCATCGGCCGCAACACCGTCATCGGCGCCGGGGCGGTCGTGGTGAAGGACCTGCCGGATCACTGCATCGCCGTGGGCAACCCGGCGCGCATCATCAAGACCGATCAACCCGGCTACAACGGCGTGGGCGTGTAGTGGTCGATCCGCGCCGCGTCGCCATCCTCACCATCCACGGCAACGGCCCGCAGTACACGGGGGATTTCGCCCGCGCCCATTCCTGGCCGGAGATCCAGATCGCGCACCTGCGCCGGCACACCCCGCCGGGCTACACGGTGCTGGCCTTCGGCAACGACATCATCCCGGAGCATGAAGCCTTCCTGCGCGGCTGCCCGGAAGTGGAGCTGCGCACCTCAGCCGAACCGCTGCTGCGATCCTGGAACCCGGCCTGGCCCATCCGCAACTGGCTGCTGCGCCAGGCCGCCGCCCGCTTTCCCTACCTGGTCATGCTGGACTCGGATGCGTTCCCCGTTGCAGATGGCTGGTTAGAACGCTATGTCGCCTTGTTAAAGCGGAATCTGTTCAAACGCCCGGCGCGCCTGGTGGCCGTGCAGCGCCTGGAGAACGGCGACACCTTCTCCGATCGCTGCTTCATGGTGTTCAAGGCGGAAGACTGCCGCCGCTTTCAGTTCGATTACTCCCCCATGGGCGTGGTGGACGCCGGCGGGGCGATCTCCGCCAGGCTCGAGGCTGACGGGCAATCCTGGATCCCGTTGAACAGAACAAATAAGTGGAACCCCCATCCACTCACCGCGGGGATCTACGATGACCGCATCTACCACCACGCCGCCGGCAGCCGCACCCCTCAGTACCGGCAGAACCAGCAACTATGGGAAAGAGACAAGGGAAGCGACGGCTGGCAGCGTGAGGTGGCCCTGCACCGCGGGCTGATGCATACCCTGTTCTCAGATCCGACGGCATTCGTCGCGCGCCTGCGTGGGGTGAAGGCGCCGCTTCCCGAAGCGGAGATTATCGAGGCCGGCCAGAACCCGTGACGCCCGCGCTGATGGGCCACCGTGGCGGGTAGCGCCCGCCTTCTTCGAGCAGTTCCCAGGCAAGGGTGCCAGGGGCATACCGGTCCTGGTCGAATTTGTAGGTCAGCTTGAAGACCGGCGTGGTCCAGTCGACCTGGGAGTCAATAATCGCACTGTCCGTCTGCAACAGCCCTGCCCTCTGGATCCCGTGCGGCTCCCTGGCACTCACCTTGGGGACCGCCTCCCAGTCCCTCGCAAACGCCGGATCGGCGCGACAGGCGTCAGCGAACCGATAGTGAAACCAGTGGTATGCATCTGCGGTGGCACGGTCGGACCAGTAAGCCAGAGCCCAATCGAGCCAGCGCGAGACAAGGTTGTGGTTCGTCTCCGCGGCCAGAAACCAGGTTGAGAGTTCCCGATCCGGCCCCGGCCTGTGGAAGGCAAAGAATCCCGCTTGCAGGTACTGATCCAGCCACTCTTCCAACGGCCTGTTGCAGAACAGGGTGGCATCGGCCCATACGCCACCGTACTCTTGCAGCAGCAGCAACCGGACGATATCGCTGAGTCCGGTATGGGTTATAGACTTGCCATTGAAATCGGGAAGCTCGATGTAGCGGCGAATGCCGTAACCATCCAGGCAACGGACTTCCCAGCCGGGATTTCGCTCCTCCCAACTCGATATGCACCGCTGAACCAGGCGCGGCGCCACGTGCCGACCCTGGAACCAGCATGTCCAGATAACTTTATTGATCGCCTTGGCGCCGCGGGAACGTTTTGCGCGCCCCGGATGGAACGCGTCATACCCCGTGGAACGGCGCAGTGGTGCTTTGCTCACGACACTGCCTCCCCTGACAACCCGGTGTCTCGCCAGACCCGGCCCACCTGCATCCTATACTATCAAGGCTCCATGAGCAGGAATAGAACGATTAGAGCTTCCCACTCCTCTGCGGCCCCAAACGCCGCCAGGGTAACCGGATCTACCA
>CAZNWR010000269.1:0-4072 GCA_964576645.1 uncultured Enterobacteriaceae bacterium
CCACCGTCAACCCGCAGTTGCTCGATCTGCAGCGGGTGGAAGTGCTGCGCGGACCGCAGGGCACCTACTTCGGCCGCAATTCGGTGGGCGGCGCGTTGAACATCACCACCAAGGCACCCACGGACAAGTTCGGCTACAAGATTTCGGCGGGCGGGCAGGGATACGAGTACCGCGGCGCCCAGTACAACGTCAGCGGCATTGTCAACGTCCCCATTACCAAGAATCTGATGGTGCGCGCCGACGGTTATTACGAGAAGAACACCGGCATCGTCAAGAACATCGTCCCCGGCGGCGGCAACAGCGGCCACAATTATGAAATGGGCAGGATTTCCGCACGCTGGCTGGCCACCGACGACACCACGGTGAACTGGATGCTCATGTACGACAACGAGCACCAGGGCCTTCCGGAACGCGTCCCGGCGGGCGTGTGGGACCTGGACACCATCGGCACGTTCTTCCTGAACAATCCCGCCGGAACGACGTTCTCCTCGCCGATAAACGATGGTGAGGGATTCTGGCCGCAGAACCAGAGCAAGGTGGCGAAGACGCCCATCGGCCAGCTCAATAACAATAATTCACTGATCACCGTGCTGAATATTTCCAACAAGTTGAGTGACAGCGTGACCTTGAAGTCCATTACCGGACTCATCGATACCCGCAATGAAAAGATCTTCGACAACGACCTGATACCGCAGGACCTGGTTCGACGCTACCAGGCCAAGAACGGCCGCTCCTGGAGCCAGGAACTGCGCGTGGAAGTCAACAAGGAACGTTACGAGTGGAGCACGGGATTCCTGTATGCCCACGACAGGATCAAGAAAGGTCCGTTCCGGGGACTGTATGGCGTTGTCACCGGTTCGACCAGCCTGGCCGACGGCGCCCCGAATCTCGCCGCGATACCGAGCCTGAGCCCCACGGTGGTGGATTTCGCGGGCGTCGGCGCATTGCCGCCGCTGTTTTTGACGGCGTTCACGCCGAACGGCCAGCCGCCGCTGTGCCTGCAGTGCAATACCCGCACGTACAAGATCAGTAGTTGGGCCATCTACTCCGACGGCACCTGGCATGCCACGCCCAAATGGGATCTGACCTTCGGTTTCCGCTATACCAGCGATCATGTGTCGGACAGCTACGTGGGTTACGGCCTGTTCCGGACGCCGCGCATTCCGGATCCGAATGATCCAACGAAAGCGCTGCCGGTCAAGGACAGCAAGACGTTTACTGATTTCTCACCACGGTTCGTGATCGGCTACCAGGCGACCGACGACATGCGTTTCTATGTAAACGTGTCCAAGGGCTACAAGGCCGGCGGTTTTACGCTGGGTTTCAACTCGGCCACGAATGCTCCCATCGACGAGCAGTTCAAGCCCGCAACCGTATGGAGCTACGAGGCGGGCATGAAGTCCGAATGGTTGAACCACAGGTTGCGCCTGAACGTGGATGGCTTTCATCTGGACTGGTACAACCTGCAGCTCGAGTCTTTCTACTTCGCCGTGCCGGGGGATGCCACGTCCAACATCCAGAAGACCATCAACGTGGGTCATGCCGTATCGAACGGTTTTGAGGCTGAATTCGCCGCGTTGCCGATGGAAAATCTGACCGTCACTGGCGGGTTGGGTTATACCACGACGGAAATCCTCAGCAACGACACCGCCCAGTTGAGCGGCAACCTGATCGTCAAGCTGCAGCATCGGCCGCTGCCGCGCGCCCCCGAGTGGACCTGGGGCATGACGGCGGATTATCACTGGCCCTGGGCGGGTCACAAGCTGTACCTGCGCGGCGAATGGACCTACCGCAGCGGCCAGTACTCCACCGTCGAGGACGTGACCTACCAGCAGACCAGCAATGCCCCGGTTCCGTTAAACGCGGCGCTGCCTGCCACGGGATCCAATGTCGTCGCCCGGGTGCCGGATCGCTCCAGCGGCTTTCCGTTCAAATCGCCGGACTACAACCTGGTCAACCTGCACGCCGGGATAGACTGGAACGACAACATCACCGTGGACCTGTTTGTCGACAACCTGTTCAATAAGAAGTACTACACGGGCACCGGCGAGAACTTCGGCCTGAGCGGATTCCGCCTGCGTCCGCATCCGCGCTACTACGGCGCGCAGGTCTCCTACAGCTACGGCGGCATCTGATCGCGGTTCGCGATCGGTAGAGGCTTCTGCAACGCAGCCCCTGCTCCGCCTGGAGCGGGGGCTTTTTTCTGGCGCATAGCCGCACCGCCGGTCCCGCGGGCCGGGTATGACAGGATGCCCGGGATGCCCATGCCTACAGCGAGGTTTATGATTACGCTGTCATGAACAGGCTCATAATCGGTATTAGCGGCGCTTCCGGCGCGATCTGCGGTGTGCGGCTGCTTGAATTACTGCGCCCCGTCGAAGTGGAGACGCATCTGGTTCTGTCGCCCGCCGCGGAACTCACCCTGGCGGCGGAAACCGATTATTCCGTAAAGCAGGTAAAGGCGCTGGCAGACCACGTGCACGCCTTCAGGAACATCGCCGCGCCCATTTCCAGCGGATCGTTCCCGACCATGGGCATGATCGTCGCTCCCTGTTCCATACGTACGCTTGCAGAAGTCGCCACCGGTGTGACCGGGAACCTGCTGAGCCGCGCCGCCGATGTCGTATTAAAGGAGCGGCGCCGGCTGGTGCTGATGGTTCGCGAGACCCCTTTGCATACCGGGCATCTGAGGTCGATGGCGGCGGTTTCGGAAATGGGCGCCGTGGTGGCGCCGTTCTCGCCGGCGTTCTATCCGCGGCCGGATTCCCTGGATGACCTGGTGACCCAGGCCGCGGCACGCCTGTTGGATCTGTTCGACATCGACGTGGGGGTGGCGAAGCGCTGGGGCGAGGACCTGTCGCTGGGGGATATCGCCGATGGGGAAGACTGAAAGTGATCCCCGAACTGGATTATTCGTGAACCCTGATCCACGGAGGCGGGCGGGTCCTGTCATGGCGCACGGTCTTGGTGCTCGCCAGGCTGCGCGCGAACGACCGTGCACCCTGCCACCCGCCCGGACGCTGAGTGGGCGTTCACGACTAACCCAGGCTGGAGCGGCCGGACGTGCGTGACTATATAAAGACGCTTGAAAAGGCGGACCAGCTCCGGGTGATAGAGCGCGAGGTTGATCCGCGTTTTGAGCTGGCGGCCGTGACGCAGGCTTCCCAGAGAGAGGATGACAAGGCCGTTCTGTTTCGCAGGGTGAAAGGCGCCGCCATGCCGGTAGTGACCAATATCTACGGCAGTCGCCGCAGGCTGTGCGAACTCATCGGTGCGGCCGACGGCAATTTTGTGCGCCGCTGGACGGAGTTGATGGGCGACATGCGCCCGGGGGCCGGCATGCCGGCTGGGTCGGAAGCAGCCGGCGCGGATCTGGCCGGCGGTAAGTTGAGCGATCTGCCCCTTATCACCTACTTTGAGAAGGATGCGGGGCCGTACTTCACATCCGCCATATACCTGGCGGCGGATCCCGATACCGGCGTGCCGAATCTTTCCTTTCATCGGTCCATGTACGTGAGTGACTCGGAGTTGCGCGTACGATTGGGAACGTCTCACGATCTCTATCGATATTACGAGGCGGCGGCGAGGGACGATCGGCCGCTGGAAGCCGCGTTGCTCATCGGCACTTCCCCCGAAGTCTTTCTTGGCGCTTGTGCCTCGTTGCGGCCGGATGAAAGCGAACTCGAGGCGGCTGCGCTCATCCGGGGAAGCAAGATCCCCATGAGACGCTGTCACAGCATAGACCTGGCTGTGCCGGCCGATACCGAAGTCGTTATCGAGGGACGTTTCCTGCCGGGGGAAAAGCGCGAAGAGGGGCCATTCGGGGAATTCATGGGTTACTACGTTCCGGTGGGCCTGAATCACGTGTTTGAAGTCAGCGCGGTGTACTGGCGCAAGGATCCTGTTTTTCACAGCATTCTGTGCGGCACCCCGGAAGACATGTACCCGCTGGACTACGCGTGTGCGGCGCGCATTTACCGGCAACTGAGCGCGCAACTGCCGGGAATACTCAACGTGAGCTGCTACCCGTACCTCATGAACACGGTGATCCAGATCAAGCAGCAGTATGAGG
>CAZNWR010000270.1:0-4055 GCA_964576645.1 uncultured Enterobacteriaceae bacterium
ACGCGGCGATCGAGCGTACAGGGATGTATTTACAGCGTGTCCGGCACCCGGATACTGCAACGCTCTCAGCCGTCTGTATCGTGTTTCGGGGCGCCCATCTAGCCAGTCCGGATCATTAGCAGGATACGCGCGCCCCGGCGTGATATTCAGGGGCGGGTTTCGTTGAGCAGTTGATCTTCGAAGGAGTCGGCGGTGCGCAGGGTGCGGACCCGGCCGTCGGCGCCGACCAGGGCGACTTCCGGGCGGCCGCGGCCGTTCATGCCGAACACCTGGTCGGTGGCGTAGGCGCCGACGTCAAGGAAAGCCAGTACGTCACCCGGCGCCGTGTCCGCGGGCAATTCCCGGTAGGGCGGCAGGCGCACCAGGTTGGCCTCGAGCAATTCCCGAAACTGCAAGAGGCCGGGTTCGGCGGCCAGCAGTCGGCGCATGAGCGCCTCGCCGTCGACGTCGTAAAACGAATCACCGTTGTCGCACAGCGGCCCCACCAGCCGAAACAATGCGGTTTCGTCCGTATCGGGCCGGCTCGCGTTGATGCAGTGGTAATACCAGTGATAGGAAAACGCATCGAGCAGGGTGTGATATCCGGCATCGACGTAGAGCCAGTGTTCCTTTTCGCGTGGTTTCAGGTTCTCCACCGTGGTGAGCAGGACAGCGGCGGCGCCGACCGCCCAGCGCCCCGGTTCGATGACCAATTCCATGTCCGGCGCGAGCCGATCGCGCAACGGCCCGGCGATGGCTTCCGCCACGTCGGCCAGTTGCAGATCCGTGTGCAGGTAGGAGGGCGCAGAGCGTTCCGGGTACTTGAGATAGGAAAGCGGAAATCCGCCGCCGGCGTTGACATGTTCCAGGGATTGTCCCGTGGTTTGCTCGGCAAGCCGGGCCATGTCCGCGAGGAAGCCGGCGGCGCGGCGGTAGGTATCCAGGCTGCAGATCTGCGAGCCCACATGGACGTGCATGCCGGCGAGGCGCAGGCGTTCGCGGTTGTCACGGATCAACTCCAGGCAGGCGTTGATTTCAGGGCTGGTCATGCCGAACTTGGTCAGGCTGGACGCGGTCTCGGTCCCGGGCGTGGTGCCGCTTTCCAGTTCCGGTACGGTTCTCAGGGCAATACGCGCGGCAACGCCCATTGCTGCCGCCGTTTCAAGAATGCGGCGCAACTCCACAAGCGAATCGACATTGATAGCCTTGATGGGGGGAGACAAGGCCAATTCCAGTTCCGCGCGGTTTTTGGCTACGCCGTTCAGCACCATGGCCTCCGGCTGAAAGCCGGCAAGCCGGCCGCGCTGAATTTCGCCGCCCGAGTTGACTTCCAGGCACAATCCTTCCTCGCGGAAAATTTTCAGGACTGAAAGCAGGGAACACGCCTTGCTGGCGTAACAGACCGAAAGCCGGTCAAAGTGCTTGCCGAACGCGGCCCTAAGCGTGCGCGCGTTGTCCCGCAGCCGCATTTCCGAAAACAGCAGAAGCGGCGATCCGCGTGTTTTCATTTCGGCCGTCGCATCGATGCCCGCAAACAGCAGACGTCCGCCCCGGCTTTCCAGAACTCCCGGGTCTTCCCAGGGTTGTAGCCTGTAATGGTCGGAATTCATACGCGTCACCAACTCGGATTATTCATGAACGAAAGCAATCTCTCGCAAAGACGCAAAGGGCGCCAGGAAACCCAAAATCATGCAGCGATTTGGATTCTTGGCGTTCTTGGTGCCTTGGCGAGCAACATGATTTTTCAGCCCACCCGGCTCAGGGATTTGCTTTGTTGTCAGCACGAAGCGCGGGCAGATACAGGGCGGCCACCTCGTTACCCAGGTGCTCCGGATCGATCTGGGCGCCGTTGCAGAACAGGATCACGGAAAACTTCTGTTTGGGGTAACGGGAATAGTCGGTGTTGAAACCGACGTATTCGCCGGCGTGGTGGATCTCCAGCAGGCCGTGCTTATGAATAACGTCCAGCCCGAATCCATAGGCATAGGTGCCGCCGCCCTCCGGCGTATCGTCCTTGCTGTAGGTCAGTTGCGTGTTCGGTGTCTGCATTTCCCTGGTGATCCATCCCGAGCCGTCCCCCAGGCGATCATGGTAGAAGTTCTGATCCCACTTGTAGAAGTCGTCCAGGTTCGTGAACACGCCGCCGTCGCCGACGATGTTCAGGGCGGTATCGAAGCGCAGGATGAGACCATTAGGCAGCGTCACGTAGCCATCGGCGCGGTTCAGTACCACCTGGCGCGAGCGGTCGTTGTAAAACGAGTCGTTCATGCCCAGTGGCTGAAAGATATTCTTTGCCGCGAAGTCATGCAGGCTCATGCCGCTTACCCGCTTTACTATCTGGCTCAGGAGAAAGTAGCCGATGTTGTTATATTTGAAGCGTGTGCCGGGCTTGAACTTCAGATGTTTGACCTGGGTGATGCGATGATAAAAATCGGAAATGGATATGAAATTGAAATCCGTGTAATCGGGATTGGCCGCGTCATCACCTTTGCCGGAAGCCGGCTTCACCCCCATTTTCTTGAAATAGTCCGGCTCCTCCTGGAGCGTCATGTGAAGGTCCGGCCCGTATTCAGGAAGACCGCTGGAATGCATCAGCAGGTCCCGTATCGTCACCGTTTCCCCGTAGTCGGGAAGCTCCGTCAATATGGTGCGAATGTCCGTGTCCAGTGACAGTTTCCCCTGCTGAACCAACAACAGTGTGGACGCAGCGGTGAACTGCTTGGAGATGGAGCCCATGCGGAACCGGGTCTCCGGCGTGATCGGCACCTTGTTATCCAGGTTAGCCATGCCGTAGCCCTTGTGCACCAGCCACTTGCCGTCGTGGATGACACCGACGGCGCAGCCCGCGGTATGGTCCGTGTTGTAAGGGGCGAAAATAGTATCCACCTCCGCCTGGGGCGCCGCCCTGACGGCGGAACTGCCGTACGCGGCGGTTGCGGCCATGATCAGGGCCAGGCAAAGGCTGGTGGGCAATATTCGTAGCTGTAGAAGAAAATTCATATTTTTCTCGCAAAGACGCAAAGGCGCAAAGGCGCAAAGGCGCCAAGAGCGCAAAGAAATTAAAGTCACCTGTTGGTGAAACCGGTTGATTACGCCAGTGATACCTTGGAACGTTGACGCATAGTAATCGACCGGAGTCAAAATTTCCTGCGCCCTTGGCGTTCCTGGCGTCTTGGCGAGAGCACAATGTGGTAAGGAACTCCGCTGACCGTAGAGGACGACGCCGTGTGAATCCACGGGTCGTTCCACAATACGGAAGATGGCGCCGTTTGTGGCGTTACGTCAATGCCGGACGAACTGGAAACTCAGGAAGTCAGGTTCTTCAGAACCGCATCCATGCTCGCCTTGGCGTCTCCGAAAAGCATCCGGGTGTTTTCCTTGTAGAACAGCGGATTGTCCACGCCGGCGTAGCCGGTGGCCATGCTGCGCTTCAAGACAATCGTCGTCTTGCCTTTCCAGACTTCGAGTACCGGCATGCCGGCGATGGGACTGTCGGGCACTTCCTGGGCGGAAGGATTGACGATGTCATTGGCGCCGATGACGATGGATACGTCGACGTCGGGAAAATCGTCGTTAATCTCGTCCATTTCCAGCACGATGTCGTACGGCACCTTCGCTTCCGCCAGCAGCACGTTCATGTGCCCGGGCATGCGCCCGGCCACCGGATGGATGCCGAAGCGTACGTTCACACCTTTCTCGCGCAGGGTCTTGGTGACTTCATATACCGTGTGCTGGGCCTGGGCGACGGCCATCCCGTATCCGGGCACGATGACCACTTCCTTGGCATCCAGGAGCAGGGCGGCGGCTTCATCCGCGTTGATGGACACAACTTCGCCGGCTTCACCGGCAGCCGGTCCGGCGCCGCCGCCGGTTCCGAATCCGCCGGCGATCACCGCCAGGAACTTGCGGTTCATGGCGCGGCACATGATGTAGCTGAGGATGGCGCCGCTGGAACCGACCAGCGCACCGACCACGATCAGCAAATCATTGGACAGCATGAAGCCGGTTGCCGCGGCGGCCCACCCCGAGTAGCTGTTGAGCATGGAGATGACGACCGGCATGTCCGCGCCGCCGAT
>CAZNWR010000271.1:0-4044 GCA_964576645.1 uncultured Enterobacteriaceae bacterium
ACGGGAAATGCCAGGTACGGCGTCCTTGCCGGAAACTACAGCAAGTACGGTACCGCGACCCAGAAGCTTGACCTGACAGGCGCCGACCTCACCGGCAATGTGGTGGCGCCCTGCGTTGTCAAATACGGTTCCAGTGGCAGCGGTACAGCAGTCGAGAGCGTCATTCCCGCGGGCGTGTGCACAACACCTCCACCCTGAGCAATTTGAAGTTTCGTTAACCGGCCACCACCGGCAGGCTGGCCAGGCCCGCAAACACCAGGTTAGGCCGCCAGCGCGGCGGTTCCGCCGCCAGTTGAATCCCGGGAAACCGCTCCAGCAGCGCGCCAATGGCGATCTGGCCCTCGGCTCGTCCCAGCAACGCCCCCAGGCAGAAGTGAATGCCTGAGCCGAAAGACAGAATACGGCCCGGCTCGCGGCTGATATCCAGCCTGTCGGGGTCGTGAAACTGCGCCGGATCGTGGTTGGCGGCACCCAGCACCACGCCCACCCGGTCTCCCTTGCGAATCGCCGCTCCCGCCAGATCGGTGTCCTCAGCAGCAATCCGGTAGACCACCTGTACCGGCGCGTCGTAGCGGAGCAGTTCTTCGACGGCGTCAGGCATGAGATCCGGGTTCGCCTTCAGCTTTTCCAGCTCGGCGGGGTTGCGCAGCAGGGCCAGCATGCCGTTGCCGATGAGATTCACACTGGTTTCATGTCCCGCGAACATGAGCAGCAGGCACATTGAAACCAGTTCGTCGCGGCTTAATCCTTCCGATTCATCGATCCTGGGGCTCAATATCCCCACCAGGTCGTCCACCGGCTCGCGCCGCCGGGCATCCACCAGTTCATTGAAATAACGTTCCAGTTCTGCGCAGCCGTCGTTTGCGCGCGGCAACAACTCCGGCCCGATGCCGCCGCCGACAGCCCCGGCCAGCAAGCGCGAAATTTCCTGCAACCGGGACCTGAATCCCGGCTCCACTCCCAACAACTCGCATATGACCTCCACCGGCAGCGGCCAGGCATAGCTCGACATCAGATCCACCGGTCGTCCGGCGGGCAGATTGTCCAGCAGGGACCCGGCGATGATGGATATCCGATCCTTCAGAGCCTCTACACGGTCCGCGGTAAATACCCTGTTCACCTGGGCGCGTACGCGCGTGTGAAACGGCGGGTCCCGGAACAGGAGCCAGTACTTCAACACATGGTTCAGGGATGTGAATCTCGGCGGGAACTGAACGAAGTGCTGTTGCGGATACACGCTTTCGAAATCCACCACGAAGCGCTTGTCCTTCAGTACTGCCGCGACGTCGGCGTAGCGGTACAGGTACCAGGTGGGCAGCCCGCCCCTGACCTGGGCTCTCATGACCGGGCTGGCCTCCCGGAGCCGGCGGTAATAGGCGTAACGATTGTCGAGAAAACCGGGATCGCGCGGATCGAATCCCTGGATGGAGAATGCCCTTTGGAACGGATCCATGATAAAAGCAGTATAACAACGAGTCCGCAACGCGGACGGTTTGTTCACTGGATTCCGGCATTCGCCGCAATGACATCTACGCCGTGATTCCGGGCGACGGAGCCGGCCTCAAGCCGGCGGCGGCAGCCCGGAATCCAGTCAATTGAGTTCGGCCGCCCCGCGGCCTCGTTATCTACCGAACACCCGCATTCGCCGCAATGACGTTCCACGAACCTGACATAGATTGCCGAAAGACTCATAATGCCGGGAGGTACTAGGGGAACCCCATTATATGCTGGAAGTCGCCGTAACCCAGGGAGCCGCCAAGGCGCGCAATGTCGCCTGTGAATGCGGCAGCGGTCTCAGGCACAAGAACTGCTGTGGCCTGTTGAAGCCGATGCTGCCGGAACCCGGCACCATCACGGAATACGAAGGGGCCTTCGAGATGATACAGGCCGCCATGCAGGCGGGGCGCATCGCGGAGGCGGAACGCATGTGCGTGGAGTTATTGAACATGGTTCCCGGGCATGCGCGCACCATCGGCATCCTCGCACAGATCCACAAACAGAGCGGCCGGGCAGGATCGGCACAGATACTTTACCAGCGCCTGGTGACCCTGCTGCCGCAGAACGCGGCAGCTTCGGGCGACCTGGGCTTGCTGTTGTACGAACGCGGCAATCTGATGGAGGCTGAACCTCACGCCCGCAATTTCCTGCGGCTGGAGCCGGACAATCCCCAGGCCCACAACCTCATGGGCATGATCTTTACCGACAGCAGCCGCCTGCAGGCCGGTGAGTACCACTATCGCAAGGCATTGCAGCTACATCCGCCGGTGGGGAAACTGTGCGCCAATCTGGGCGTCAACCTGAAAAGCCAGGGCAAGCTGGACGAAGCCGAAAAGCTGTATGAACAGGCGATGGCACTGGAACCGGACAACATGGCCAGCCTGATGGGATGGATCCGGGTAAAGGAAGCGGGACGCAAGATCGACGAGGCGTGGGAATTGTATGAAGCGGCCAGAAACCGGATTCCGGAAGGCAATATCAACCTGTGCATGACACGCGCCATACTTCACCGGCGCGAGAAGGACCTGGACAAAGCGCTGGCTGCGCTGGACGAAGCCAAACCCGATCAGCGGGCGGCAAACCCCCCGTATCATTACGAACGCGGTTACGTACTGGATCGCATGCAGCGCTATAACGATGCATTCGCCGCCTTTGACCGGGCCAACACGATCATCCGCGAGCGCGCCGGCCGCATCTACAATGCCGAGCAATCCGATCAGCTCGCGTCACGCCTGAAGGCGTTTTTCACGCGCCAGCGGGCGCAGCGGTTGCCCCGGGGCATACGCGGGCGTCACGAGCGCGCGACACCGGTGTTTATCGTGGGCTTTCCCCGCTCCGGCACCACCATGGTGGAACAGATTCTTACTTCTCTGGACACCATATCCGCAGGCGATGAGCTGCCATTCATCTGGCAGATGACCGCGGCGGTGCCGAAAATGCTCAACAGCAACCTGTTCTATCCTGAATGTCTCATCGACCTGCTGTTCGGCGACAACCTGGCCGGACCGGAAACCCTGCGGGACTTCTACCTGAAGAAGGTGTACCAGCTAAACATCCTGCAACCAGACGCCGAATATTTCACCGACAAGATGCCGCTGAATGAAACCAACCTGGGACTGATCCACCTGGTGTTTCCGGAAGCGCCGGTGGTCCACTTGATCCGCCATCCGCTGGACGTCGTGCTGTCCTCCTTCTTCAATGATTTTACCCACGGCAACAACTGCTCCTACGGCCTGGACTCGGCCGCGCGGCATTATGTATTGATTCGTGACCTGGTAGACCACTATCTGAACGAACTGGATATGAATTATATGGCGATACGTTACGAGGATATCGTCAGCGATCCGGAGCGGAATTGCCGCAAGCTATTGAATTTCATAGGTATTGATTGGGACCCGCGATGCCTGGCCTTTCACGAGAATCCGCGCTATG
Organism: uncultured Enterobacteriaceae bacterium; assembly: GCA_964576645.1. Classification (GTDB taxonomy): domain Bacteria; phylum Pseudomonadota; class Gammaproteobacteria; order Eutrophobiales; family Eutrophobiaceae; genus CAZNWR01. The sequence goes on from CAZNWR010000271.1 coordinate 3,430, forward strand.
CACGCACCGCGAGCTACGCCCAGGTGACCGAATCGCTCTACAAACGATCCGTGTTCCGCTACCGGAACTACATCAACCACCTGTCCGATATTCTTCCCCTGATGCAACCTGTGATCGAGCGGCTCGGCTACAGTATCTGACCGGACAGTTCAGGAAGGCTGGCGCGCGTTGTCTGCCCCATCCGATTCAAAGATATCCCTGTAGGCAAGGTAAGTGCTTGCGGTAATTACCGGCGCCAGGATCAACCAGCCGAGAAACAGCGGTATCGTCGCCACGACCGAAAATACGATGATGAGCAGGCCGTACACCGTCAACGGCACGCCGTTGCGCATGCAGCCGTGAAAACTGTCAGCCAGCGCGGCCGCGGCGGATCGACCGCGCAGCACCACCAGCGCGGGGGCAAACCACACAGCCATCAGCAGGGGCACCATGAGTATCAACGCGATGAGCACCAGTAGCAGTACCAGTACAGGATTTGAGATCGCAGCCGCCGTGAAATTTCCGGACTCAAGGGCGTGCAGCAATGCGGCACCACCGGCCGCCAGTACAACCACCATCAGCGACACCAGGACGATCGCCGCGAATGCGACCAGATACAGGACGCCGATAAGCGCC
>CAZNWR010000272.1:0-4012 GCA_964576645.1 uncultured Enterobacteriaceae bacterium
CGCCGTAACGACCACCTCCTCCAGTACGTTACCTTCAGCCATGACGGCCGGTGCACCAAGCAGGAATGCAACGGCCAGAACTACCGACCAGCGCCCGACATATGCGACGGGCAGCGACAAGCGATTCAAACGAGTCATGATATGATCCCCCAAGTAATTACCCCAAAACCCCAAGTCGGAGCGTTACTCCGCCTGCATTCGTCCGAGAATTCAACCCCCATGGTAAAACTTCCATAAACTTTCAAAGGAAAGTTTACGGATAAATATTATAGGGTAAAAAATTAAGATGCAATTGGCTTACCTTTTGTCTCTTTCTTGCAACACCGGGGGGGGTCACCGTGTTGCATTCCCCTGAACAGGGCTGATAGATCTTGTGTCGAACACTCAGCCCGCTCCGCCACCGCAGTCTCATTGATCCGATCCCCCGTTCAAATACAATACATGTAAAGTTTTTATATATATTCGATCGATTTTCGATTCGTCATATCGCACTCGCGGGGGAAGGCCAATGCATGCACGCACCAAGCCCACAATCAATAAGCTTGCCACCTTTTGCTACCAGTGCGTTAACGGTCCCGACCTGCTCATGGTGGAAGTGCAGGATGGTGTCGCAACCAAGGTCGAACCCAATTTTTCCGCCCGCGGTTACCATCCGGCGGAGGGCAAGGTCTGCGTCAAGCCCTATGGCCTGGTTCAGAAGCTGTATAACCCGAACCGGCTGCTCAAGCCGCTGAAGCGGACTAACCCGAAAAAGGGACGAAATGAAGATCCCGGCTGGCAGGAGATCAGCTGGGAAGAAGCGCTGGATACGGTTGCCGCGAAATTAAGAGCTATCCGTGAGTCCGGGCTGGTCGATGAAAACGGCGATCCCCGATTTGCATTCACCACCGGCGGCGCCGGGACACCGATGTTTTACGCCGGCACGCTGGGTGCGTTTCTCGGCGCCTGGGGCCCCATCGATCTCAGCCTGGGAGCGGGCGGCACGGTCAAGTGTTACCACTCGGAGCACGTCTTCGGTGAGTTATGGCATCGCGCCTTCACCGTGCTGCCGGATACCCCGCGCTGCGAGTATGTCATCGCCTTCGGCCAGAACATCGACGCCTCCGGCGGGGTGACTGCGGTTTACCGCCAGGCAAATGCCCGCGCTCGCGGCTGGAAGCGCATCCAGTTCGAGCCGCACCTGTCAGTAACGGGGGCCAAGGCGAGCGAGTGGGTGCCCATCAAGCCGAAAACCGATCCCGCCGTGCTGTTCGCGATGCTGCACGTATTGCTCCACGAACATGAAACCGCCGAGCTTGATCATCATTTTCTTAAACACCATACCGCTTCTCCCTACCTGGTGGCACCCAATGGCTACTTGCTGCGGGATGCGGAAACAGGCAAACCGCTGCTCTGGGATCGCAAGTCAAACAAGGCCGTCCCTCACGACACGCCCGACACGGATCCGGCGTTGGAAGGAACCTTCACCGTGGCACGGGCTACGGAGATCGGGGCTGATGACGAGCGCTGGGATCATGAGAATGTTTCCGTCACCACGCAGTTCGAAAAGCTGAAGGCCCATGTGAAACCGCACACGCCGGAATGGGCGGAAGGGATTTCGGACGTACCCGCGAAAACCACCCGCCGCGTGGCCAACGGATTTCTGAAAGCGGCGCGAATCGGTGAAACCTACACCGTGGCCGGCCGTGAACTGCCGTTTCGCCCCGTAGCCGTCATGTTGGGAAAGTCCGTCAACAACGGGTGGGGAGCGTACGAATGCGTCTGGGCGCGTACGGTCATGCAGGTTCTGGTGGGCGCCCTGGAGGTGCCCGGCGGCCTGCTCGGTTCCACCAGCCTGGTGGTCGGGCCGGACTGGGATCGCTGGGCCAGCGTGCATCCCGGAGAAGACGGCTTCATGGAGAACCCGGCCAATCCGACCGACAAGGAGCACTGGTCGAACCAACGCATCATGCGGCACGCCTTCACTTCACTTACACCCATGGTGGGCAGTGGATTTTACGCCCCGTTCCTGGGATCCACCACGCTCTCCTGGTTGCGCCTACAGGGCCGGGCCGCGGAATCCTGGGGTAAACCGAAACCGCCGGACGTCTGGTTCGTATACAAGTGCAACCCGGAAATATCCTTTTCCGAAACCAGTCGCCTGGGCGAAACCATCGCCGAGTTCCCGTTTCTGGTGGCATTCGCCTACACCTTCGACGAGACCAACCATTTCGCCGACATTATCCTGCCGGAAGCCATCGATCTGGAGAGCAACCAGTTGATCCGGCTCGGCGGCACACATTATTTCGAGCAGCAATGGGAGGCGGAAGGCTGGGCCTTGCGCCAGAAGGTGGTGGAACCCCAGGGGGAGGCAAAGGATTTTTCCTGGATCTGCAACGAGTTGGCGCGCCGTGCGGGCATGCTGGAAGCGTACAACGAAGTCATCAACGCGGGCGGTTGCGGTATTCCGTTGAAAACCGACGCCTACGATTACTCCCTGGATACCTCCACGGTGCACGAACCGGATGAAGTGTGGGATGCCGTTTGCAAGGCTGCAAGCGCGGATCTGACCGATGGCCGCGAGGTCAACGGCCTTGAATGGTTTCAACAGAACGGTTTTAAGGTACGGCCGTTCTCCTCCCTGAACTGGTACCTGTTTCCCAAACTCGTGGACGAAGGTTTGCGTTTCGAGTTGCCCTACCAGGAACGCGTATACCGCCTGGGCATGCAATTGAAAAACCGCCTTCACGAAACCGGTGTCACCTGGTGGGAGCGCCAACTGGAAGAATACGAGCCCTTCCCCGCGTACAAGGATCTGAACCGCATGTGGGACGAGTTGCTGGAAAAGAACTACCGCGTCAAGGCAGCAGACTACCCGTTCTGGCTCCTGACGGCGCGCAGCATGCAGTACGCATGGGGCGGCAACGTCGGATTACAGATGGTGCACGAAGTGGCCGGCAACGTTGCCGGCCACGACGGCCTCCCGCTCGAACCGCGAAAAGCCGCAGAACTGCCGATCAGCGAGGGGGGCGGGATCGAAGTGAAATAGCCGGGGGGGACCGCATACGGGCGGGCCCGCTTACGACAGGGCATCCGACCGGACGTGGCTCTCATGGTGGGCCAGTTCGGTCACTGGAAAACACCGTACGCCAAGGACCTGAAGATGCCCTCTTTGAATGATCTCGTTCCGATGCACCCTGACTTTCTGGACAGTTCCGGCTCGAGCATCGACGCAACCAAAGTACAGATCCGGCTCGCCGAGGTGCAAGCATGACTCGCTACGTGATGGTTGCGGATCTGAATCGCTGCGTCGGCTGCCAGACCTGCACGGCGGCCTGCAAGCATACCAACGCTACGCCTCCGGGCGTCCAATGGCGCAAGGTGCTGGACGTGGAACTTGGCGAATATCCGGATGTATCGCGTCTGTTCATACCCGTCGGCTGCCAGCACTGCGCCGACCCCCCGTGCATGCACGTGTGTCCCAGCACCGCCACCGGCCAGCGCGATGACGGCATCGTCACCATCGACTACGACCTCTGCATCGGCTGCGCATACTGTGCCGTCGCCTGCCCCTACCAGGCACGCTACAAGGAGGACCATCCCCACTTCGCCTACGGCGAAGATCCCACAAAGAACGAGGAAGTCCGTTTTGACGAGCGCCGCATCGGCGTCGCCCAGAAATGCACTTTCTGCTCCGACCGCGTGGATGCGGGGCTGGAAAAAGGCCTCAAGCACGGCGTGGATCCGGACGCCACACCGGCGTGCGTGAACTCCTGCATCGCCAATGCCCTGCATTTCGGCGATATCGAGGAAGAGGACAGCAATGTGTCCGAATTGCTTGCCGAAAACACCTGGTTCCAGATGCACGAGGAACTGGGAACGGAACCCGGCTTTTACTACCTGTGGAAAGGCCCGCACGAAACGGAAGAGACGGAATGATCAAGTTCGGCTCCTATCTTCAACCAAACTGGGACTGGCGCGCCGCCGGCAACTTCATGTTCGGGGGCACCGGCAGTGCGCTTATGCTGTTTAC
>CAZNWR010000273.1:0-3972 GCA_964576645.1 uncultured Enterobacteriaceae bacterium
TGTGTGGGGCCCGGTGTACGATCATCTTTTTTACCCCGCTATGGAGCAGTATCAGGAGGAATCCGCAGAATGAACGCAGTAGCCCTGAATCCACAATTACAGACCCTTAAAGATCCTGCACTGTTTCGCAGCCAGGCGTACGTAAACGGCGCCTGGGTGGACGCGGACAACGGCCAGGTGATCGAGGTTACCAATCCCGCCGATGGCACCGGGCTGGGCACCGTGCCCAAGCTGGGGGCGGCCGAGGTTCGCCGGGCCGTCGAGGCCGCGGAGAAAGCGTATCCGGCATGGCGCGCCACGGTCGCCAAGGAGCGCGCAAGAATATTGCGCAAATGGTTCGAGCTGATGCTGGAGAACCAGCGCGACCTGGCCGTGCTCATGACCCTGGAGCAGGGCAAGGCCCTGAACGAGTCCATGGGGGAAATCGCCTATGCCGCATCGTTCCTCGAGTGGTTTGCGGAGGAGGGCAAGCGGGTCTACGGGGACACCATTCCGCAGCATGTGCGCAATCGGCGCATAGTGGTGACAAAGGAACCCATCGGCGTTTGCGCCGCCATCACGCCCTGGAATTTTCCGTCCGCCATGATCACGCGCAAGTGCGGTCCGGCCCTTGCCGCCGGCTGCACCATCATAGTCAAGCCGGCAAGCGAAACGCCGTATTCCGCGCTGGCCCTGGCGGAGCTGGCGGAACGCGCGGGTGTGCCCAAGGGGGTATTCAACGTGGTGACCGGCCAGGCCTCGGTGGTCGGCGCGGAACTGACGTCCAATCCCACCGTGCGCAAGCTGAGTTTTACCGGTTCCACGGAAATCGGTTCTCTTCTCATGGCCCAGTGCGCTCCTACAGTCAAAAAATTATCGCTGGAACTGGGCGGTAATGCGCCGTTCATCGTTTTTGACGACGCCGATCTGGATGCGGCGGTGGAGGGGGCGATGGCCTCCAAATACCGCAACAGCGGTCAGACTTGTGTCTGCGCCAACCGCATGCTGGTACAGGACGGCATCTACGACGAGTTCGCGGCGCGCTTTGCCGCAGCGGTCAAAAAGGAACTCAAGGTCGGCAACGGCCTGGAAGAGGGTGTCTCACAGGGGCCGTTGATCAACATGGCGGCGGTTGAAAAGGTCGAACAGCACATTCAGGACGCCGTCAGCAAGGGCGCCAAGGTGGCGATCGGCGGCGCACGTCATGATCTTGGCGGCACTTACTTTCAGCCAACCATACTCACCGGCGTTACGCCGGATATGGTGGTTGCCAATGACGAGACATTCGGCCCCCTGGCTCCGCTGTTCCGTTTCAAGGCGGAGCAGGATGCAATCCGGATGGCCAACGACACCGAGTTCGGACTGGCGGCGTATTACTACACGCGGGATCTGGGCAGGGCCTGGCGCGTGGGCGAGGCGCTGGAGTACGGCATGGTGGCCCTGAACACCGGCATCCTGTCAACGGAAGTGGCGCCATTCGGCGGTATGAAATCGTCCGGCATCGGACGGGAAGGATCCAAGTACGGTATAGACGAGTACCTGGAGATTAAATACTGGTGCATCGGAGAGATTGAAATGAAGTCATAAGTCACAAGTTACAGGTCACAAGGGAAATCGTAATGACAACCAATGCCGAATTAATGAAACGCCGGGATGCCGCGGTTGTGCGCGGCGTGGGCAACATTCTGCCGACGGTGTACACCCAGCGCGCGCAGAACGCGGAGATGTGGGATGTGGAAGGTAAGCGCTACATCGATTTCGCCGCGGGTATCGCCGTTCTCAACACCGGGCATAATCACCCGAAAGTGAAGGCGGCGGTGGAGGAGCAGCTTGCCCGGTTCAGCCATACCTGCTTCCAGGTGACGCCTTACGAATCCTACGTGGCGCTTGCGGAAAGGCTGAACGAGATTGCACCCGGCAGTTCGCCCATGAAGACGCTGTTTTTGACCACGGGCGCGGAGGCCGTGGAGAACGCCGTGAAAATTGCGCGTTATGCCACCGGACGCGCCGGCATTGTCGCTTTCAGCGGCGCTTTTCACGGTCGGACCATGCTGGGCATGGGTCTGACCGGCAAGGTAAATCCCTACAAGTCCGGCTTCGGGCCCTTGCCCGCGGAGATTTATCACGCGCCATTCCCCATTAGCTATCACGGCGTGGATGTGCACGATTCCATCAGGGCGCTGGAGGACTTATTCCGGGCGGATGTCGACCCGGCCAGGATTGCCGCCATGATTGTCGAACCGGTGCTGGGTGAAGGCGGGTTCTATATTGCTCCACCGGAGTTTCTGCAGCGCTTGCGCCGCATTTGCGATGACCATGGGATCGTGTTCATCGTAGACGAGATCCAGACCGGCTTTGCGCGAACGGGAAAAATGTTCGCGGTCGAACATTCCGGGGTGGAGCCTGACATCATCACCATGGCGAAAAGCCTCGCCGGCGGGTTCCCCCTGTCGGCGGTTACCGGCAAGGAGGAAATCATGGATGCGCCCAACCCCGGCGGTTTGGGCGGCACCTATGCCGGGTCGCCGCTGGCCTGTGCAGCGGCGCTGGCGGTTATCGATGTGATCCGCGAAGAGGGGTTGCTGGAAAGGGCTGAAAAGATCGGCGAGCTGATCTCGGTACGCCTGAAGAAAATGGCCGGGCAAATGGACTGCATCGGTGATGTCCGCCACCTGGGCGCCATGGCCGCGATGGAGCTGGTAAAGGACGGCAACACTCATGAGCCGAATGCCGACTTGACCAAGACGCTGGTGCAGGAAGTGGCGAAACGCGGCCTGATCCTGCTTCCCTGCGGGGTGCGCGGCAACGTGATCCGTTTCCTGGTGCCGCTTACCGCATCAGACGACCTGATCACCGAGGGATTGGATATCCTTGAGACCACGTTGATGGAACTGGCTTCCTGAACGCCAGCCAAGGCTTAACTTTCGAGACCCGACTCCCGGGCCGCCGCGTCCAATCCCTTCATCGTTCCGCATCCGCAGGTGCGGAAATGATAAGATCACGCCCGGCAGAGTTACTTATCGCAATCCCGCGCAACCATCACATCCCATGCCACGACGGAGCAACCGTTACGACTTCATCGTAATAGGCGGCGGTATCGTCGGCGCCTCCGTGGCCTGGCAGTTGCAAAATCGCCACCCGCGCAGGCGTATCCTGTTGCTGGAGAAGGAGCAGGATTTCGGATTACATCAAACCGGCCGCAACAGTGGAGTAATTCACGCCGGTGTTTACTATGAGCCGGGCAGCCTCAAGGCGCGGTTTTGCCGCGAAGGGTTGGAGGCCACCATCCGTTTTTGCCAGGAAGAGGAAATTCCTTACCTGCAGTGCGGAAAGCTTATCGTCGCTACCAGCGAGCTGGAGTGCCGCCGCCTGGCCGAATTGGAATCAAAGTGCCGGCGAAATGACGTGGAGGTGCACCACCTGGATGGGCATCAACTGCGGCAGCGCGAAGCAAACGTCTCCGGCATGGAAGCTTTGTATGTACCGGCGACCGGTATAACCGACTTTCGCGCTATCTGTCTGCACCTGCTGGAGCGTTTTCGCGCCCTGGGCGGTGAACCCTGTTCGGATGCGGCGGTGCAGCAGATCGTTGAGTATGGCAGTGGCGTGGACGTGGTGACGGCCGGCGGACGCTATCGCTGCGGATTTCTGGTCGTCTGCGCCGGGCTCATGGCGGACCGCATGACGCAGCTTCACGGCATACCCACCGATTTCCGCATTGTCCCGTTTCGCGGCCAGTTCTATCGGCTGAATGCGGAGCGCGAAGACGTGGTGCGGCACCTGGTCTACCCGGTTCCCGATCCGGCCTTGCCGTTCGTGGGTGTACACCTCACACCTCAGATCCACGGCGGCATCACGGTCGGTCCCAATGCGGTGACCACGCTTAAACGGGAAGGCTATGGGCGGTTTAACCTTAATATTCGCGACGCACTGTCGACCCTGACATTCCCGGGATTCTGGCTCGCCGCCTGGCGCTACCGGGGCGCAGCGGTG
>CAZNWR010000274.1:0-3940 GCA_964576645.1 uncultured Enterobacteriaceae bacterium
GTGATTGTCGAGGGGGAGGTGAAGGAGGATGACTACTACGAAACCGGGTACTCTATCGTGGTGGACGAAGTAAAAACCCTGGATGAAGCGCGGCGGGATGCGTGTCTGCATCTGTGCCTGAACGAAAGCACGATGCGAAACGGCATGTTGAACGACCTTGAGCAGATGCTTTCGCCGCATCGAACCGGGACATCGCCGGTCCGTATCGAATATAATAATCAGTCTGCGGTGGGGACTCTCAGCTTCGGCGACAAGTGGCGCATAAACGTTACGGATCGGCTTATCGATGCCCTCAAGGTCAAGCTCGGAGACGAAAATGTTGGAGTTCGTTATCCCTCGCCCGCGGCGCGGCGCCAGCAGACTAAACGAATCAACGGTATCACCGACAAATGAATTTTCTGGATTTTGAACAGCCAATCGCTGAGCTGGAGGCGAAGATAGAAGAGTTGCGATATGTGGGGAACGACTCTGATATCAATATAAGTGAAGAGATAGCGCGCCTGCAAAAGCGCAGCCGGGAAATCACCGCGACGATTTTTTCGTCACTGGATTCATGGCAGGTGGCCCAGGTGGCAAGACATCCGCAGCGGCCGTACACCCTGGACTACATTTCCCGGATATTTACCGACTTCAACGAGCTGCACGGAGACCGGACGTATGCGGACGACCCGGCAATCATTGCCGGGCTGGCGCGGTTGGACGACGTGTCCGTTGCCGTAATCGGCCACCAGAAGGGGCGGGACGTCAAGGAACGCCTGCACCGTAACTACGGCATGCCCAAGCCGGAAGGATACCGGAAAGCGCTCAGGATTATGCAGCTCGCGGGCCGCTTCGGCCTTCCCATACTGACTTTCATTGATACGCCCGGCGCCTATCCCGGCATCGGCGCCGAAGAACGCGGCCAGAGTGAGGCTATTGCGCGTAACCTGGAGGAAATGTCGCAATTGCCGGTGCCAATAATTTCCACCGTTATCGGCGAGGGCGGCTCGGGAGGCGCGCTTGCCATCGGTGTGTGCGATCGCCTGGTGATGCTCCAATACAGCACCTATTCCGTTATTTCCCCGGAGGGATGCGCGTCCATTCTGTGGAAGAGTTCGGAAAAAGCGGCGGAGGCGGCCGAGGCCATGGGCATTACCGCGCCCCGCCTTGACGAAGCCGGCGTCGCGGACAAGATCGTTGAAGAACCGCTGGGCGGCGCCCATCGCGACTATGACGCCATTGCCGCCAACGTCAAACAACACATTGTTCTCTACCTGCAGGAGCTCCGGGATATGGATGCAGCCGAGCTTCTGGAGCGGCGGCAGTTGAAACTGAGGTCGTTCGGTTTCTTTCAATAATCCATCGCCGTTTTGAACAGTGGGAGGTGTCGGCGTTCGGTACCTGGGTGCCGGACCGTGAGCCGCAGGGACGCGGCGATCGAGCGTACATGGATGTATTTACAGCGTGTCCGGCAGTCAGGTGCCGAGTTCCGTACGTCTATAATTTTGAGACACTTACCCGGTCGGGATTATTCATGACAGGTGGCGGACGGGTCCTGCCAGCGGGCATGGCCTTCGTGCTCGCAAGCTGCGCGCGATAGGCCATACCCGCTGTCACCCGTCCGGACGACATCTGCTGTTTGTGAATAATCCCGGCTAATCAGCCTGGTACCGCGTATTGCCCGTGGCAGGAATTGGGATCTGCGCCTTGACCTCAACATTATCCAAGTCCGACGTGCTGGAAGTGATCAGAACCTGGCCGCAGGCCGGACGCTACCTGGCGGCTTGCAGCGGCGGGGTGGATTCCATTGTGCTTCTGCACCTGATGCACGCTTTGCGCGAGGACCTGCCCGGGCAGTTGATGGCGGTTCACGTGGATCACGGCATAAGCGCGCAGCGGGAGCAATGGTCCGAGTTGTGCGTGACCGTATGCCGGGATCTTGAGGTGCCGCTCATCCAAATTAAAATCGATGCCCGGCCCGAAAAGGGTCACAGCCCGGAGGACCTGGCGCGGCGCCTTCGTTACCGGGCATTGAGGGAACAGCTTGGCTCGGGCGATATCCTCCTCACCGCGCATCAGGCCGACGACCAGGCGGAGACCATGATGCTCCAGTTGTTCCGCGGAGCCGGCCCGGCGGGCCTGGCCGCGATGCCGGCCCTGCAGCCCTTCGAGCCTGGCTGGCACGGCCGGCCGCTGCTGAACTATACCCGGTCGCAAGTCGAGGACTATGCGCGCGCGCAGTCGTTATCCTGGGTTGAAGACGACAGCAATGTGGATCGTCGTTTCAATCGCAATTACCTGCGTCATGAAATCACGCCCCGATTGAAATTGCGCTGGCCGTCGTTAACGGCAGCACTTAATCGGGCGGCGCGGCACCAGGCGTCGGCAGCGCAACTGTTGACGGAGCTGGCGCAATTGGATCTGGCGCAGGCGGTCAATGACGGCGATGGCAGTTTGCGGATTGACCTGCTCGCGGATTTGGGCAGCGCACGGCGCGACAATATGTTGCGGTTGTGGATCAAGGAGCGCGACTTGCCGATACCTGATACGGTCAATCTACAGCGTATATGGACCGAGGTTGCCTGCGCGCGCCCGGATGCGGTGCCATGCCTGCGTTGGCCGGGGGCGGAGGTGCGCCGCTACCGCAATCGGCTTTTTGCACTCGCGCCTTTGCCGGAGCACGATCGCGCTGCGAGTTTGCGTTGGCGTCCGGCCGCGCCCATCACAACGGTTCATGGAACGCTGTCCGCCGTCCTCGCCCGCGGTCGAGGTATCCGTGCATCTGCCTGTCCGGCTCGGGGTGTCGAGGTTCGCTACCGGACCGGCGGCGAACGGCTGCGGCCGGTGGGATCGCGGCATACGCGAGCGCTGAAGGTCCTGCTGCAGGAACAGGGAATACCGGTATGGTTGCGGGACAGGATCCCGCTGCTGTTCGTCGACGAAAAGCTGGCCGCGGTGGCCGGCCTGTGGGTGGATATGGAATTCGCGGCGGGTCCGGAGGAAGAGGGCTGGGACATCCATTGGTCCGGGATGATCTCTTAGATTGATCCTTCCAAGACTGCGATTAACGGCGGTTGCGGCAACCGGGTAACGGACACGCTGTAAATACATCCTTGTACGCTCGATCGCCGCGTCCCTGCGGCTCACGGTCCGTCACCCGGCTACCGCAACCGCCAAAGGGGCGCCGGCGGAAGCGCGTCGGGCGGGCGTGTTCCGATTCGTCTGGCCGGAGGCGGGGTATCCGCTACGCTTAATCTCGCCGCACATCCCTGCGCGGCTCGAATCACTTCCGCGCTGCGCTGGCAGCCCCGATCCAGGACCGTGGCGTAGATAGGCGGGGGCAGTCGTCCGGTCCCGGACTTTGTCAGGGGATCGGGGGGGTGCGGGTGCGCTGCATGGAGGTGATGTCCGCCAGCGCCTCGTCCGCAGGGGATTCCGTGAAGCGCAGGTGAATATCGCCGATTTCCAGAATGTCGCCTTCCTCCAGTTCCCGCCGCCCGACCTTCTCGCCGTTTACAAAGACCCCGTTCATGGAGTTTCGGTCAAGCAATACGAACACGCCGTCGGGTGTGCGTTGGATCTCCGCATGTCGCCGTGACACAGAGTTGTCAGGGAGCGTCATTTCATTATCGGAACTGCGGCCAATGCGCCAGATGGTCCGGGTTATCGGATAACGTGTCTTCTTCTCGTCCTGGGCAATGAGATAGGCATACGGTTTGTACTCCGGAGTTGCACCACGGGTCGAAGATGCCGGCGCCGCTTTCGAACGCGTGTTGCGATATACGATTATCAAAGTAACCAGCGCGAGAATGATCAACAGCAGCAGGGCAAATACGGTGCTGTAGGACAGCGCCGTGTCGGTTTCGGTGGGGGGCGCCGGTTCGGTGATTACGCGCACCCGGGGTTGGGACTCGGTTCGGGCGGTTGCTTGTGGGGCGGGCGACATCGTATGGACGGGAAG
>CAZNWR010000275.1:0-3933 GCA_964576645.1 uncultured Enterobacteriaceae bacterium
AGCAGGATCTGTCGGGCGGCGAGACGGGAAGTCACGCCATCCTCGAGATCGACGCTGTCCACGTTCAAAGAAACCAGTTCCGACAGGCGAAGTCCCGACGAGTACATCAGTTCCAGCATGGTCCGGTCGCGGCAATCCCACAGCCGCTGGCCGCCAGAACCTACGAGCTGCACCGCCTGATCGACATCCAGGGTATTCGGCAGCTTCTTCGGCGTCTTTGGAGTAACCACGCCTTGCGCCGGGTTGCGTGAGGCCGCGCCGATTTTAATGAGGTAACGGAAAAACGCGCGCACCGCGGACAGGTTTCTCTGCAGGCTCCGGCCGCCGACCCCGCGGCGATGCCGGCGTGCAACAAAGCTGCGAAGCAGGCGGCCATCAAGATCGGTCCATCTCCGGACTCCCGCTTCCTCGCAGAACGACCTGAGAGAAGCCAGGTCGCGCCCATAGGATTCCCGTGTACGGGGTGACAAATGGTGCAGGGAGTCTATGAATTCCGGCACGCGCTCCGCGTCGCGCCTGTTCATATGTCCCCGCTCTCCGGAATTTACTGCTTCTGCACCCGCGGTTTTCATCTATTCTTCCACTATCCACGGCTTGAGCAGGATGCTGAGCACCTCGCCCAGATTGTTGAGCAGCTCCACGCCCATATTTTCCTGGTACCGATCCGATTGGACACTACCGATTACCAATATGCCGCCCCAGCCCTGGCCTCGCAGCGGCACCATGACAGCGGACGCGATATCGTCGCCGTCATCTCCGAACAGGAACACCTGTTGCTGCCGCTTCAATCGTCCACTGAGGGGCGTTCCTTTGTTGATTATCGATTGAAAAAGCTTGAATTCATTTGCACCTGGATCGACGAACTCTTCTCCCGGATAGGAGTCGACAAATGCCGGCCTGGCAAACAAGCGTACCGCCACCCGATCAGTCTTGAATACACCCTTAAGGTTCTCGTACAAGGTTGCAAAAATGTCCTTTGGCTCTGCGGAATCCATGAGTTTAAGGGCAAGTTCATGGATGCGTGCCGCCAACACCTCGTTCTGGCGCGCGATGCCTATCAGTTCCTTCAGCCTCTTTTTGGTTTTTTCATTCTGTTCGCGCAGCAACGACACCTGCCTCTCGATGAGGGACACGGCGTCACCGGTCGCGTGGGGAACATTCAGCCGCGCCAATAGGTCCGGATACTGATCGAAGTAATCCGGGTGCATTCGCAGATATTCGGCGACCATCGCACCGGTTATCGTCACTGCCCGTCTGGCTGTCTTCTCTGCACCGCTCATAACGTCATCCGCCCCTCGAACACGGTCTCCGCCGGTCCGGTCATCCAGATCGGTTCACCCTCCCCGGCCCAGCTTATCTGCAATAGCCCCCCTTTTAACGTGACTTCCACATCCATATCAAGCCCGTTATTCAATCTCCCTGCCGCAACGGCCGCGCAAGCTCCACTGCCGCAGGCCGGAGTTTCACCCACGCCGCGCTCGCAGACACGCACGGCTATGTGCCGTGGATCGGCGATCTGCATGAATCCCACGTTTACACTCTCCGGAAAGGCATCCGAGGCCTGCAGGGCGGCACCTGATTCCCCGACCGGGGCGGACGCGATGTCCTCGACCACCACAACGGCATGCGGATTACCAAGGGATAAAGCGGCGTAGCGCATACGTCCCGTGCTCAACACCGTAGTGTAATGTTGTTTCCTGCGCGGCTGGTTAAGCGGGATGGACCGCGGTTCGAACTCCGGAACGCCCATGTTCACGGTTACCGCGCCAGCGTCGGCAAATGCTGCCTCAATGATGCGATCGGGAGTAAGGAGCCTTACCTTTTCTCCATGGATATAGCCGCGGTCCTTCAGGAAGACCGCCGCGCAACGGGCTCCATTGCCGCACTGCCCCACTTCACTGCCGTCGGCATTGAACACCCGGAACAGGGCGTCAGCGGCATTATCACCGGCCGGCTGAAGAAGCAGGACCTGGTCGCAGCCTACCCCCAAGCGTCGGTCCGCAATCGCGCGCACCTGGCGGGAAGACAGTTCCATTTTCCGGACGATTCCATCGACAACGACGAAATCGTTGCCGAGTCCGTGCATCTTGGTAAATTCCAGTTCCATGTTCGCAGCTTGCTGGACGGATCGGCCAGCCCTGGATTTTGAGCTACTTGAAAAATATTTAAAAGCCCATATGGTGATGGGCCCTGCCGTATAACACCCAAGCCGGACGAACTGGAACCAACATGTTTCTCGCAAAGACGCCAAGGGCCCCAAGAGGCTGCACCATTTCGCTTTACTTGGCGGCCTTTGCGTCTTGGCGAGAGGTTGCGTTCAAAATCTTCTCCATTCTCCTCAACGGTTCGGCGAAAAGGGGCTAACAGCCATGATTAAAGCAGTTACACAATCCAATTTCAGAGCCGACGTTATAGAAGTTTCCAGAAAGCAGCCGGTTGTCGTTGACTTCTGGGCCACCTGGTGCCAGCCGTGCGCGATGCTGGCGCCGATACTGGAACAATTGGAACGGGAATACTCGGATCGCGTGTCCTTTGTCAAGGTCGACACGGATGTAGAAGCGCAACTGGCCGCGGACTATTCCGTTCGCAGCCTGCCCACTGTAAAGCTGTTCATGGAGGGAGAGGCGGTCGCGGAATTCAGTGGTGTCTTGCCGCCGGAGGAGATTCGCCGTTTCCTTGACGAAAGGCTGCCTCGCTCCTCCGATGCCGTGGTTGAACAAGCGAGGGCGGCGGTCAACAGCGGGGATCTTGAGCAGGGCGTGCAACTGTTGCGCAATGCCCTCGAACGTGACCCCGAGAACTACCGCATCCACCCGGAAGCGGCAGCCCTGCTGATCGGACTCAACCGGCTTGATGAAGCGGAAGCGGTAATAAAGCTGGTACCCGCAAACCTGGAGCAGGAAGAACCGTTTTCCATGCTGTCTGCGCGGATCCGCCTGGCGCGAATCGCTGGCAGCGAGTCAAACATGGAAACGCTTCAGGGAAAGCTGACCACCGAGCCGCAGGATCTTAAAATCCGGCTGCAACTGGCGGCGCGCCAGGCCCTAGCTGGGGACTACGAAGCATCCATGGACAACCTGCTGCAAATCATACGGCAGGATCGGAATTTTGATGATGACGCCGGCCGCAAGACCTTGCTGGACGTGTTTTCGATACTGGAGAACCGGGGACCCCTGGTGCGCAAATACCGGAGCCTTCTTTCGGCAGCCCTGAACTGAATTATGGGCGTTGTGGTATCTGGGTTGCGGACCGTGAGCCGCAGGGACGCGGCGATCGAGCGTACAGGGACGTATTTACAGCGTGTCCGCAACCCAGATACCACAACGCCATTTGCCTCAGAATCCGGAACATCTATACAACACCATGACCTCATCCTCTGTTAAGTCCATGGAGCGGCTATAACCGGACGCGGGGCCTAAATTGGGTCAACTATCCGACGCGCGGGACTTCCGGCGACTCGGCAAAGTGGATGGTGGATGTGGGAAAGGCGCATTCCGCTCCGTGACCCTCTATGATATCGATCACCTTGAGCAGGATATCCTGCTTCACCTTGTGAAATTCAACCCAGTCCACCGTCTTGGTGAAGGTGTAAATAAAGAAGTTCAGCGACGACGCGGCAAACTCGTTGAAATTGACCATCAGCGTCTTGGAAGCGTCGATATCAGTGTGGCTGCGCAGCATATTCTCCACATCCTTCACGATGGCCGCCATTTTCCCGGCATCGTCATAGCGAATTCCCACCGTTTCGTAAATCCGCCTGTTGCTCATGCGCGAGGGATTCTCGACGGCGATACTGGTAAAAATGGCATTGGGCACGAACATCGGGCGTCTATCGAAGGTGCGGATGCGCGTCAACCTCCAGCCTATATTTTCCACCGTGCCTTCTATATTCCGGTCCGGCGAACGGATCCAGTCGCCGACTTCGAACGGCCG
>CAZNWR010000276.1:0-3898 GCA_964576645.1 uncultured Enterobacteriaceae bacterium
TGCAATCCGCGTTCGCCGATTTGGGCGCTGCCCAGTGCGGCTATTGCACCTCGGGAATTCTGCTTACCCTCAAGGCGCTTCTTGAAACCAACCCCACCCCGACGCGCGAACAGATCCGCGAGGCGCTGTCGGGAAACCTGTGCCGATGCACCGGCTACCAGCAGATCTTCGAAGCGGCGGAACATGCGGCCGCCGAACTGAGCCCCACGGACGCCAGGACCGGCACCCTGGATCCATGAGCCTGAACGGAGACGAGCTGAGAACCATCGGCAAGCCGCGCCGGCGCGTGGATGCCGTGGGCAAGGTAACGGGCCGCACCCGGTTTGCCGACGACGTCGTGCTGCCGCGCATGCTTCACTGCAAACTGCTGCGTTCCCACGTTCCCCACGCGTTGATCCGCAACATAGATGCATCCGAAGCGGAGCGTTTCCCCGGCGTTCATCTGGTGCTGACCGGGCGCGATTTCAAAGTCGAATACGGGATCCTGCCGGTAAGCCAGGATGAGCTGCCCCTGTGCCGGGAACGAGTCCGGTTTGTCGGCGATCCGGTTGCCGCCGTCATCGCCGTCGACGAATTCACCGCGCAAAAGGCGCTGGATCTGATCAAGGTTGAATTCGACCCCCTGCCGACGGTTTCCAATCCCGCTGAGGCGCTGGCCGGTTCCGGGCCGCGGCTCCACGAGTATGGCGAGGAAGGTAACATTCATAGGCGCCTCAGCTACCAATTCGGCGATGTGGAGGCGGCGCTCGCGGCCAGCGATCACGTATTCGAGGATGTTTTCTTCTACGAGGGGAACACCCATCTTCCCATGGAGCAACATGCCGCCGTCGCCTCAGCCGAGCCCGACGGCCAGCTTACGCTGTGGTCCAGCACCCAGGTCCCCCATTACGTGCACCGGGCGCTGGCCAAGGCACTGGAAATGCCCGCCTCGCACATTCGCGTAATCGCCTGTCCCAACGGCGGCGGCTTCGGCGGCAAGACTGATCCGTTCAATCATGAAATGGTTGTCGCCAGGGCCGCGCAGCTGCTGGGCCGCCCGGTGAAAATCTCCCTGACCCGGGAAGAGGTTTTTTATTGCCACCGGGGACGCCACCCGGTGCTGATGAAGATCCGCACCGGCGTAAACCGCGACGGCAAACTGACCGGTATGCATTTGCAGACCCTGCTCGATGGCGGCGCCTACGGCTCCTACGGCATCGCCAGCACGTTTTACACGGCGGCGCTGCAACCGGTTACCTATCACCTGCCCACCTACGCGTTCGATGCCTGCCGGGTGTTCACCAACAAACCGCCGTGC
Organism: uncultured Enterobacteriaceae bacterium; assembly: GCA_964576645.1. Taxonomy (GTDB): domain Bacteria; phylum Pseudomonadota; class Gammaproteobacteria; order Eutrophobiales; family Eutrophobiaceae; genus CAZNWR01. The sequence goes on from CAZNWR010000276.1 coordinate 1,298, forward strand.
GGGCCGAAACGGGGTCACGGAACGCCGCAGCCAAGATTCGGCCAGGAAGTGCAACTGGACAAAATCGCGGAGAAACTGGCCATCGATCCCGCGGAATTGCGCTTGGGGATAGTCGAACAACCCAATGTTCTGACCGCGAACTATCTGAAGATCGGGACCATCGGTTTGCGTCGATGCATCGAGCGCGTGGTGGAACGATCGGACTGGAAGAGAAAGTTCAAAAAGCTGCCCTACGGGCGCGGCCTGGGTCTCGCCTGCTCGTCCTATCTGACCGGGGCCGGCCATGCCATCTACTGGAACCGGATGCCGCACTCCGGGGTACAGTTGAAGCTGGACCGCAGCGGCAAGGTCACCGTGTTCTGCGGTTGCACGGATGTCGGACAGGGTTCAGACGACGTGCTGGCGGCCATTGTCGCGGAGATCCTCGGGATCGAGACCACCGAAATCCGGTGCGTTACCGGGGACACTGACCTGACGCCGGTGGACCTGGGATCGTATTCGAGCCGGGTGACCCTGATGATGGGCAACGCGGCCATGGAAGCGGCGGAGCGGGCCCGTGAACTCATTGCCGAGGCGGTCGCGGCGAAGCTGCAGGTTCCGGCTGATCGGCTGACGTTCTGCGATGGCCGTGTGTTCGATTCGACGGATCCGGAAAAAAGCCTGCCCTTTGATGCCGCAATCATCTGCGCCGAGGAACGCCACGGTACCCTGGGTACCACCGGCTCCTATTCTCCACCGACGCCGCCGGGCCGATACAAGGGCAGCGGCGTCGGTCCGTCGCCCGCCTATTCCTACACGGCCGCGGTGGTGGAACTGGAAGTCGACGCCGAAACCGGCTGGATCACCGTGGAGAGAGTTTTCATCGCCCACGACGTGGGCCGTGCGCTCAATCCCATACTGGTGCGCGGCCAGGTGATCGGCAGCGTGTACATGGGCCTGGGCGAAGCGCTGATGGAGGAGCAGGCGTTTCGTCGCCTGCCGCCGCGCCTGTCCTCCGCCCTGGTGCACCGCAATCCCTCCATGCTCGATTACAAGAGCCTGACTTCACTGGATATGCCGGAAGTTATCGTTGATCTGGTGGAGGATCCGGATCCCAACGGTCCCTTCGGCGCAAAAGAAGCAGGACAGGGCCCCCTGCTGCCGATCATGCCGGCCATTGCCAATGCCGTGTACGACGCCGTTGGAGTGCGCATCGACGAAGTGCCGATCACGCCGGATAAAATTCAACGCGCACTGGGCGACAGCCGCGGCAACCGCAGGGTGGGGCCGGACGCGTTTCCGGATATTGCGTGGCCGGAACCGTATAAGGTGGCGCCCCCCTGGGAAGGCGGCGACGGGAGAGCCAGCAACGAACCGGAGCGCGTGACCGCCGCGAAGATGCACCGAATGGACCGGGGACTGGCAACATGATGCGGCTGCCGCAATTCCGCTACTACGCCCCGCATTCACTGGCCGAGGCCGCGCACATTCTGTCGGGTGAGGGACCCGCCGCGGCGATCCTCGCCGGCGGCACCGACCTGTTACCGAAGATGAAACGCATGCAACTGTCCCCGCAGGTCCTGGTTTCTCTCGGAAGCATTGCGGAATTGAAAGCGTGGCATGACGGTGAACATCCGGCGCTGGGCGCGGGGATGACACTTTCTGACCTGACCACGGTGGGCATGGTTCGAAGTCATTACGCCGGCCTGCGACAGGCCGCGATGCAGATCGCCACCCCGCACCTGAGAAACATGGGCACGCTGGGGGGAAACCTTTGCCTGGATACACGCTGTACCTATTACGACCAGAACCCGGGATGGCGCCAGGCCATCGGCTACTGCATGAAAAAGGACGGGCAGACATGCTGGGTATCCACGGGCAGTAAGCGCTGTCTCGCCACATCGTCCACGGACACCGCGCCGATGCTGATTGCACTGGGAGCGGAAATCGTCCTCAAGTCCGAAGGCGGGGAGCGGAAACTGCCGCTGGCGGATCTGTACCTGGACGACGGCATCGACTATCACGCGCGCCGCCATGATGAGATCCTGGCGTCCGTCTCGCTGCCCGGGCAGGGCGAATGGCGCAGCACCTATTGGAAACTGCGGCGCCGCGGTTCGTTTGACTTTCCGGTCCTGTCGGTCGCCGCGGCGGGTTGCCGGGAAGACGGGGATCGGCTTTCACAGGTTCGCCTGGTGCTGGGCGCCGTTGCCTCACAACCCGTCCTGTGTGAAGCCGCCAACGCATTCCTGCAGGACAAACCTTTGTCCGATGAAGTCATCCAGGAGGCCAGCACGCTGGCTGCACGCGCCGCGAAACCGGTAAAGAACACCGACTTCGCGCCGCACTGGCGCCGGCAGATGGTCACGCAAATGGCAAGCTGCGCCTTGCGGGAACTGCGCGGGGACGACATGCTTGATGCCCGACGCCGGTTTGCGCGCCAGGCGCTGCAGTAACGTTGGGCTTTTGGCGAAACAAGGGGCGTAGCATAGGCTACGGCCTCTTTTGGTATGCCGCCCCACTGACATCGCTCGGAAATCGCGCCCCGGGGAGTTCTTCGGAAGACCGTGTGCCGCCAGGGAGGGCGGCACTCGAGCCTACAGGGACGTATTCACGGCGTGTCTT
>CAZNWR010000277.1:0-3808 GCA_964576645.1 uncultured Enterobacteriaceae bacterium
CACGATGACCACTCGATGTAAGGGAACGGGTTCTTGCGGCCATTCACCAGGGCTGGCTTGGGGTAGGTCAACTCCTCGCGTTCGCCTGTCAGACGCTCGACGATTTCCATGCCTTGCATGAAGGAATGATCCTGGTTGCTCACCTCGTATTTCCACCCGCCAAAGCGCCCGCGCGAGAACACCGACTGGTTCTCGAGTTGCCGGTGAATTTTCTCCAATGCTTCGTCACGGCCCATGAATGGGGTCGGGTAGCCGTGCTCAAGACGCGTGTGCCAGCGGCTCCGTATGGGATTGCCCGACGCAATCAGGCCGTCCGCCTGCAGCGCATTGACGGTCTGATCCACGACGCTCTTATTGTTTACCTCTTTATGCATACTTTCGGATACTTCCGCCATCAGTGACCACGTCTCGCCGGGAGACGGCGTGTTGTCGGGACTGTAATTGCTGAATACCGTGACGCGGTAATAGGGAGAACTGTCCTCCGGGAAGTAGATCCAGCATTTTTCCCTCAAATCAGGGGGAGGTTGGCCCTGCATGCCAATCCCGATCACATGGGTGGAGGAATATGAGAACGCCGCGGCCAGTTCCTTGAGTTGCTGCTGGTTCGAAAATTGGCAGAGGCGATCTACCGGGATGGTGTTAATAAGGCAATCGTATTTCACTGAACCGTGATTCCGCACCGTGATGTGCTTCTTCTTCAGGTCCAGAGAGCGTACGTCGGCATTCATCAGCAGGTTTGTATCCGGTATACGGCGGCCAAGGGACTTCCAGATGGCTCCAGTACCTCCCGCCCTCGGAAAGCGAAAGGTATTGTTGGGCCCCCAGGAGATGCTGTCCTCATTGAGGCAGATGCTCCTCAACACCTTGTCCAGATCCGGCACGGCGACGCGCTCACCGATCCATTGGTAGCTCATGGTTTCCGGCGGATATGCCCAGACCTTGAAGTTGTAGGGCAGCATGAATTCTTCGGCAAGGCCTTTGCCGAAAGTGGCCTGGATCCATTCCCTGAAATTTCCCGGCTCCCGCGAATTGGGGCTTTTCGAGGCTTCCAGCAAGCCGGACACGCAGGCCCATTTCTTGTCCTCGGGCAGGTGATGCAGGTTCAACTGCAAAGGGTAGGGGATATAGCGCCCGTATTGGTAAATCCAGCTTTGGCGTTCGTGGTTGAACCATCCGTCTTTGTCCAGGGCGAGATCCATGTATTCATCGAACTTGTCGTAGTGCGAGAATTGCACGTGCCCGCCCAGGTCCCAGGTAAAGCCTTCATCATCGACGAAGGAAGTCGCCAGTCCGCCCAGGTAATCATTCTTCTCGACCAGCAGGAAATCGCTTATGCCGAGTTCCAGCAGCCTCAGTGCGGCACCGATTCCGCAGGGGCCGCCGCCCAGGATGAGATATCGTGCACTTGCGGACGTCATCCGGCACCTGCCGCGACTGTGGCCGATTTTTCCACCGGCGCCGACCAGATCACCAGTTGCGGCTTTGTCGCCAGCGAGCCGGCGAGATCCTTGAACTCTTTCTCGGTGACCACCAGGGTCCGGATCTTCCTTTTCAGGTACTTCTCGGTCTTGCCGACCAGGTCGTCGAGATTACCGCGATCGACGTCACCTACCAGGACCAGGTCAATAATGCCGGTGTCACGTCCCTGGGCATAGTCATCGATGAGGACCGCCTGCTGCAGGTTCCCCAAGCGGCTGATGACGCTGTCCACAATCCGATCCATTCCCAGGGACTTGCTCACCATGGACTGCAATTCGGGGAACAGGGGGTGGTGGGTATTGGCCTTGAACTTGACCATGCGTCCCGACTTGCGGCTGTTCAGCAGCCCCGCCGCGGACAGGTGTTCGACCTCATCCTTGACCTGACTGGGGGAGGCCCCGAATTCCGTGGCCAGCTCCCGCAGGTGCACCTCCTCCCTGGCATTGAGGAACAGGCGCATCAGGATGTGGATGCGCAATTTGGAGGTGATGAGGCTCGACAGGATGGTCATACTATTACGTTCTGAAATTCAGAACATAATAGAATAATCTACTTATAATTCAAGGGCAAAATGCTCGTTCCTAAGGGGCTGGTCCAGCGGCGATACTGACACGGGGCTGGCCGTGCCGGTATTCCTTCACTTCGCCGATGATCCAGGCGGGCTCGCCCCGTGACTCGAGAAACTCAACGGTTCGGCTCGCATTGGCCGGGTCTACCGCAAGCACCATGCCGATCCCGCAATTGAATGTCTTTAACATCTCCTGGTCTTCGACGTTGCCGGCTCGCTGCAGCCAGGAAAAAATCGGGGGGCGCGGCCAGCTGGATTGCCTTATCTCGGCCCCGATACCCGACGGAAGCACGCGCGGAAGGTTCTCGGGAATTCCGCCGCCGGTTATGTGCGCCGCCGCTTTTATGTCGACAACGCGCGCCAGTTCCAGGATCGTCTGTACGTAGATGCGCGTCGGCTCGAGCAATATGTCGGCAAAGGTTTTTTCACCAAACCTGTCGCTCAGTTGCGTGCCGGTTTCTTTAAGAAGTTTTCGGATCAGGGAATAGCCGTTGGAGTGAGGGCCGCTGGAGCCGAGCCCGATAAGCAAGTCGCCGGCTACGACAGTGCGGCCGTCGATTATCTGATCCTTTTCCACGATACCCACGACGAAGCCGGCGAGGTCATAATCACCGGGTTGGTACATGCCGGGCATCTCCGCTGTTTCGCCGCCCACCAGGGCGCAGCCTGCGATGCTGCACCCGGATGCAATCCCCGCGATCACGCGTTCAGCCACATCCACGTCCAGTTTGCCGCAAGCATAGTAGTCGAGAAAGAACAGCGGTTCGGCACCCTGCACGACCAGATCATTGACGCACATTGCCACGAGGTCGATGCCGATGCGGTCGTGGCGGCCGGCATCCTGCGCCAGTTTTATCTTTGTTCCAACGCCGTCGGTTCCGGATACCAGCACCGGATTGCGATAGCCGGCCTGTTGCAGCTCAAATAATGACGCAAAGCCGCCAATTCCGCCCAGCACGCCGGTGCGGTGAGTGCGTTTTGCGTAGCCCTTTATACGCTCGACCAGCTCCGCGCCGCGCTCTATGCTGACACCGGCGTCGGCGTAGCTGGTGGTGGATCGGCCGGCTTCGGACATGGCCGCAAATACTATAGGGGTGCTGTCATTGCGGCAATCCTTGACTTGTTCCAGGCACTTACATAGCTTGGCTCCGATGTTCAGGAAGGTATTTCCCGTTCTTGTCTTGATGGTCTGCGCCGTGACCCGGCCGGTGTGGGCGGTCACGGTTCCGGACCTGTACCAGGCGGATGTGCCGGTGGCGGACCAGTCCCGCGAGAACAGGTCCGACGCCGAGGCCAGCGCCCTGAGAGAGGTGCTGGTGAAGGTCACCGGGGACAGCCGCGCCGGGAATAAAATGGACATGCAGCCGATTCTGGGGCAGGCGGAAAGCTACGTTCAGCAGTTCCTCTATCACGAAGCTCCGGTTCCCGGCACCGACACGACGGAATTGAGGATACGGATACGCTTCGATCCGAAGTCGCTGGATCGCGACCTGCGGGCCTTGGGCGTACCGGTTTGGGGGCGCGAGCGGCCGCTTACCCTGGTATGGGTGGTGTATGGAGACGCGACACAGCGGGAGTGGATAACGCCGGACGACTTTCCTCAATACACGGCTGAATTGAAGCGGGAGGCACAGTTACGGGGCGTTTCGATTATTTTTCCCTTGTTCGATCTGCAGGATACCAACAGTGTTCAGCCCAGCGACGTGTGGGGCGGCTTCAACGGGCCGGTGCTCAATGCATCCAAGCGCTATCAACCGGATA
>CAZNWR010000278.1:0-3764 GCA_964576645.1 uncultured Enterobacteriaceae bacterium
CGGGTATGGCCTATCGCGCGCAGCTTGCGAGCACGAAGGCCATGCCCGCTGGCAGAACCCGCACCGCCCCGTACCGCGAAATTACGCGGCGCGAACACCCTGCATCCCGGTCAAATGACCAATTACTGCAATGGGTAGCTGACTAGCGGAGCAGGCCCGCCCAATGCGACGACGGGGGTCGGATCGTGCGCATCAACTGTTTGCTTCCAGGAGCCTGTTCTGCGGGAGAAAATAGAAAAAATTACCACATGGAGGTGAGGTGAACTTACCCTCACATGACGATTGCGGATGATCGTCAGTTTACTATAGTAAAAACTGAGGGAGAGGCAGGGATGAAAAAATTTCCAGGAAGGAAATTGTGGGATGAATTCCGGCCAACCCCCGCGAAGTCATGGACGACAGTTGCGCCAGGGACGGCGCACCGAAACAAACTCCAGGCACGCAGCCGGCATCAACAGTAACCGTTGTTCCTGAACCAGGCGACGGCGCCGGCCACGCCATCGCGTACCGGGCCGGGCGCGTAGCCGAGTGCGCGCTTCGCCTTTTCGCTGGAGTAAAACATGTGCTTGCGCGCCATGCGCAGGCTGTCCACCGTGGCGAATGGCTCCCGGCCGGTGGCGCCCGCAATCCGTTCGGCGATCCAGGCCGCCGGGACCAGCGGTGTTATCGGTATGCGTATCCGCGGCGCCTTCATGCCCGCGACGCCGGCAATGAGTTCCAGGAACGCGCGCAGGCTCATGTTTTCGCCGCCCAGGACGTAGCGCTGGCCGATCACGCCTTTTTCAAAGGCCAGCAGGTGACCGGCGGCGACATCCTCCACGTTGACGAAATTCAAACCTGTATCCACGTAAGCCGGCATGCGCCGCCGCAGCATGTCCAGGACAATGCGGCCCGTGGGCGTCGGCTTGACGTCCCGCGCCCCGATGGGCGTGGAAGGGTTCACGATCACCACCGGCGCCTGTTCGTTCTGCACCAGTTCGCTCACTGCCTGTTCGGCCAGAAACTTGGATCGTTTGTAATGGCCGGTCATGTCCGACAGGCTCACGGGCGTATCTTCGTCCGAGGGCGTCTGATCCCTGTTGATGCCCAGCGTCGCCACGCTGCTGGTATACACAATGCGCCTGACGCCGGCCTCCATGGCGCCGCGGATCAGGCTGCGCGAGCCGTCCACGTTGGTGCGGTAGATGGCGTCCGGGTGGGGCACCCAGAGACGGTAATCGGCGGCGACGTGAAACAGGTTTTCACAGCCGCTGAGCGCGGCGCGCAGCGACGGCGGGTCGTTCAAATCACCGATGGCAAGTTCCACGGGCAATCCTTCCACGTTGCGCCGGTCGCTGCCGGCGCGCACCAGTGCGCGCACTTCGTGCCCGGCCTGCAACAAGCGGCGCAGTACTGACGATCCCACGAATCCCGTTGCGCCTGTTACCAGTGTCTTCATCTTTCAGTGTCGAACATTGTGAGTGTCGGTTGAATAAGTGCTCCGAATTCCGTTCACCTGTCGCTCCAACACCACGACCCCATCCTGTCTTTCACGTTGCTCTTCTTTAATTGTCCACATAACAACCCAGCATGCAGCGGAATTCGGAACATCTGTCCAGCGGCCGCGGCGGTTGCCTTATCCATTGTTATGTCTGTTATCAACGCTGCACGGCGACATCGGGCGCCAGCAGTTCGTGGCGGCGTTGGCCAAGCTGGATCAATACCCGGCGTGCGGCGCGCTGCGCCCGGGCCAGCCGGATCATGTCCGGCACCAGCGCCGGCCTGCCGCCGATGGCGCTCAGTACCCGGTTGATGCGAATGCTTCCGTAAGGGTCAAGCTGTTCCAGGATCTCCCGGGGCAGGTTCACCTCCACGGGATCCACGACCACGCGCACAACCACGGCCGGGACGCCGTGCCGATGCGCCGTTTGTACGATGGCGGCACTCTCCATGTCCACCGCGATGGCGCCGGTGGATCTGCCGTATTCGGCTTTGGCCGAAGCGCTGCCCAGCACGGACGCCAGCGACTGCAGAAGTCCGCCATGGACGGTGAGCGTCGTGTCCGCGAGCCGTTCCAGAATAGCCGCATGCCAGGATTGAGTGGTGTTCAAACAACCGCCGGCATCCGCCACCCGTTCCGGCAGCAGAACATCCCCGGGGCTGAGGCCCGGCTGAAGCGCGCCGGCCATGCCGATGCTTATGACGGCGCGCGCGCCTTCGCGGATCATTTTTTCCGCCGCGCGCGCGGCGCGTGCGGGACCCATGCCGCCCAGGATCAGGGTGAACCGGTCGTCGAGGTCGGCGGCCAGGCCCGGCAGGAGCCTGCCGCTCGTGAAGCACGCGGCCTCGGTTTTCAGGGCCGCGATCAAGGCCACCGGTTTCAACTGGGCAGCGGCGCGGCCGGTTTCACGCGGTACCGGCCGCGGGTCCGAAGCTGCCGCCCGATTTCTGCTCCGGCAGGCTGCGCGAAGTCAGGCGGAACAGCAGCCGCAGCATGGCATCGTGACGTGTCAGCAGATTGGTAAACAGGATGGTGGCGCGCACGCTGCGCCGGGAGATCTTCACTTCCTGTCCGGACCGGAACGCGCGGTGACGGTTGATCTTGCGCAGTGTCAGTACGGCCATGCCCAGCGCCCACAGGCAGAATCGGCGAATACCTGTTTCCTTCGACGGAATAAGCAGGGTGTATCGAAGTGCGTTGCCAAGATGCATTCGAGCAACGCCGACCAGCTCGCCCAGCGCCTGCTGGAAACCCTCGCCGGCGTTATCCGGCGACAAGCCGCCCAGATCGGCGCCGTACTTTGCAAACACATCGCGCGGCAGCCAGCACATATTGCGCCGCTGATCGTCCCAGATGTCTTTGAGAATATTGGTCATCTGCAGCCCCTGGCCGAATGACACCGCCAGGCGCATGAGTTGCTCGCGGTGGCGGTCGATCTCCGGCGAGTAGTCGCAGAACAGCTCGGTCAGCATTTCCCCCACGACGCCGGCGACGAAATAGCAATAGGCATCCATGTCGGCCTGGTCCTTGAGTCCATTACGCACGTCCGCTTCCTGGTACCGGGCCATGCCATCGGCCATGATGCGGATGCAGCGCTCCAGGGCGGCGCGCTGACGTTCATTGAAGCCGTGGGTGATGCGGATCACGGCGGGGACGTGCTGCATGAGGTCGCGTTCATCGGCGCTGGCGGTGCCCGAGAGCCGCGGTACGACATCATCCGTGAATTTTTCGGCGGATTCCCTTCCCGCCACCACGTCGATAAAGCGATCAGAGAAGCGGCGCTTGTCGGAAAGCGCCATGTCGGCGTCGTCTTCAATGGTATCGGCGATGCGGCACAGCAGGTAGGCATTGCTGACCACCCGGCACAAGGTGTCGGGCAACTGGGGAATGGTCAGGGCAAAAGTGCGCGAGACACCCTGGAGAATATGTGCCTGGTAGGCTTCGTCATCGGGGGAGGGCCGGGACGCCTGCTCTGCGTTCATCCTTAAATTTCCGCGCGGGGTTCGATTGGGCGCGGCCATTATTGCAGAAATGGCCGCCGGGTGGAAACGCGTTTCTGAACGTTAATTTAGAAATATCAAGTGGTTATGTATCTAGCTTGGAGATGTATATGGCTGATGCGTTGGGCGGGCCTGCTCCGCTTTTGCTTCGCGGGGCGTCCGTGGCCCCGCTCGCTGCAGCGCTCGCGCTCCGCCATCCTATTAAAAGCGCACGAATGATCCAGACCAAAGCATTGCGGCATCCGGGTGCCGGACACGCTGTGAATACATCCCTGTACGCTCGA
>CAZNWR010000279.1:0-3654 GCA_964576645.1 uncultured Enterobacteriaceae bacterium
ACCTTTGCATTTGGACTCGGCGGCCCGCTGGCGACGTTCGGGGCACTGCTGCACATGACGGTGCACTCGCTGACCAAATCCGCAATTTTCGTGACTGCGGGTCACGCCAGCCAAATCGCCGGTACACAGCGTATTGCCCAGATACGCGGCCTCATAAGAACACAGCCCCTGGTTGGCTGGGGTCTGCTCTTCGGCTGCATCGCCATTGCCGGTTTCCCACCTTTCGGGGTGTTCACCAGTGAATTTCTGCTGCTCTCCGCAACCATGAAAAGCTCGCCCTGGCTGACTGTGCCGCTGCTGGCAGGACTCGGAATCGCTTTTGCCGGCCTTTTCAGGCACTTGCATCCCATGGTATTCGGGCACCAGCCGGAAGGTCAGCAAGCTATCGACGCCAACCCGCTGCCCGTGACGCTGCATTTGGGCCTGGTGCTGTGGTTGGGATTGGCTATCCCGCCATTCCTGGCCCACTGGTATGACCAGGCAACGCGTCTTATCAGCGGAGCCGGACTTCTCTGAACAGGATGGAAGAAGTGCAAAACTTCGTGAACGCGTGCCGCGCCTCCGGGTTGATAACCGGAGAACTCGATACGTCGTCGCTGGCGCCGGCGGCGACGCTGCCGGCGCGTGTGTCCGAGTGGCGGGGGCTCGCTCTGGCCGCCAAATCCGCCGGCATGCGATGGTGCGGATTCTGGGCAAGGGAAGCAGGCGACCGGTTTGAAGCGTTTTCCTGCATGGAGATGGCCGGCCACTACCTGGTTGTCCGCGCCCACTTTTCCCGCGACGATGAACTGCCGTCCGTCGCGGCCGTCTATCCGGCTGCCGATCGGCCGGAACGCCATGCAAGGGATCTGCTGGGCGTGCTCTTTTCAGATCAGCCGGATTCCAGACGCTGGACACGGCACCGGGCATGGACTGAATCGCAATTTCCGCTGCGTGCGGAAAGTCACATGTCCCAACCGGCGCATCCTACGCCGCCGGACTATGAATATCCCTTTCACCAGGTGCAGGGCGCGGGCGTCGTGGAGATTCCCGTTGGGCCGGTACACGCCGGCATAATCGAGCCGGGGCATTTTCGCTTTCAGGCGGTAGGAGAAACGATTCTCAGCCTTGAGGAGCGTCTCGGCTACGCGCACAAAGGCATAGAAAAACTCGCAATCGGCCGCGATGCAGAGGGCCTTGCGCGCCTGGCGGGAAGGGTGTCCGGTGACTGCACCGTGGGGCACACCTGGGCTGCGTGCCAGGCCATGGAAAGGGCGGCGAACATCCCGGTGCCGCCGCGCGCGCACGCGTTGCGGGCTGTCATGGCCGAGCGTGAACGGGTAGCCAATCATCTCGGCGACATCGGCGCCATCTGCAACGACGTGGGTTTCCCATTCGCTCAATACCAAGGGACGCGTCTCAAGGAAAATTGGATACGCGAGAACGGGACGGTGTACGGCCATCGTCTGCTCATGGACCGTATAGTCCCGGGCGGCACGGCCATGGATCTGGACGCCGGCGCCATTGAGAGGATGAGGGCTTCCGCTCATATGCTTGCCAAGGAAGTGGCCGAGTTGATCCGGATCGTCGAAGAATCCGAATCGGTGGAAGACAGGCTGATGGGTACGGGAAGGCTGACGCCTGAGGCCGCCGTAGAGCTGGGAGCCGTCGGTTACGTCGGACGCGCTTCCGGGCAGAATTACGATCTGCGCCGTGATGCACCTTATGCGCCGTATGACGGATTGACCTTGCGGGTACCCGGTTACCGGGCCGGCGACGTGGCGGCGCGCGCCAAGGTGCGGGCCGAGGAAATCGCCGTGTCGCTGGATCTGATCGTCACTCTGCTCGCGTCTCTGCCACAAGGACCTCACCGGGTGGACTTCAGGCCGCCCCCGATGGAATGCGAGGGGCTGGGCATGGTGGAAAGCTGGCGCGGTGAACTGCTGAGCTACGTGCGCTTCGGTTGCGACAGTCGCGTATCGCGTTTTTTCCCGCGTGATCCGAGTTGGCTTAACTGGCCCGCGCTGGAACGACTTATAGATGGCAACATCGTTCCCGATTTTCCCGTATGCAATAAGTCGGTGAACGGTTCGTATTCGGGGACGGATCTGTGACCGTCACCCACCGCCTTCGCCCCGGCCCGCCCATGCCGCCATGCTGAGACTGTTCGACAGGATTCTGCGCACCGGCGTGGTGACGGAGGCGGCACCGGATGCAAACAACGCTGAAAGGCTCGGAATTGAGGTTAAGCGGGCGTTGGACAGGCGCTTTGCGGGCAGCCTTGCCATCCGCCACGTGGACGCCGGATCCTGCAATGGCTGTGAACTGGAGGTTCATGCCCTCAACAACCCCTACTACGATCTTGAACGTTTCGGCGTTCACTTCGTGGCGTCGCCGCGCCATGCCGACTGCCTGCTGGTCACCGGCCCGGTATCGCGGAATATGGAGGCCGCGCTGCGGCGCAGCTGGGAGGCCTGCCCGGATCCCAAGGTGGTCATCGCGGCCGGCGACTGCGCGTGCAACGGCGGTGAGTTCGGCGTTTCCTATGCCTGCTGCGGAGCGGTAAAAAATGTCATTCCGGTAGACGTGCAAATACCGGGCTGCCCGCCATCTCCGGCCCAGTTGTTGACCGGTGTGCTGGCCCTGCTCCGAAAAATGGAACGCGACTGAGGAGAGACCGGAAGGCCGGTTATGGGAAAGTCGTAGCGGGGGCAGGATTTGAACCTGCGACCTGAGCCCTCAATTGACAGACCGAGTCCGGCCGGCGCACAGCGCCGGGGTGGGCTCATAACCCGAAGGGCGCAATTCGATGCCAGCTGCTCTCGGAGGGTCGGTTATGGGAAAGTGGTAGCGGGGGCAGGATTTGAACCTGCGACCTGAGCCCTCAATTGACAGACCGAGTCCGGCCGGCGCACAGCGCCGGGGTGGGCTCATAACCCGAAGGGCGCAATTCGATGCCAGCTGCTCTCGGAGGGTCGGTTATGGGAAAGTGGTAGCGGGGGCAGGATTTGAACCTGCGACCTTCGGGTTATGAGCCCGACGAGCTGCCAGACTGCTCCACCCCGCAACAACGGAGGCGCATACTAGCGTGCAGCCCGCGGATTTTCAAGGCAACGGCGCCGTTGCCGGGCGCGGTTGGCGCGTCAGCCGCACCGGCAAACGCCGGGCACCCCAGGCGCCCGGCTTCCCCTCGAAAATCCCCGGGCAGGGTTCACCACACTGCACGCAGCTCCCCTGTTCAGACAAACGCCAGTCCTTCAGAACATACCAGTCACGCGCAATCAGCAGCGCACCGCATTCGCGGCAATAGGTGCTGCCCCCGTCCACGTCATGCACGTTGCCGGTGTAAACAAAGTGCAGTCCGTTCCGCAGCGCCACGTCACGGGCGCGGGTCAGGGTCGCGGACGGTGTATTGCCCTTATCGCGCATTTTCCAGTCCGGGTGAAACGCGGTGAAATGGATCGGCACATCGGGCCCGAGCTTGTCCACTATCCAGCCCGTCATGGCGTCGATTTCCTGGGCGGAATCGTTTTCGCCCGGGATCAAAAGAGTGGTGATTTCGAACCACACGTCCGTTTCATGCTTCAAGTAAACGAGCGTATCCAGCACCGGTTGCAGGTGGCCGCCGGTCACCTTGTGATAGAAACGTTCCGTAAACGCCTTCAGATCCACATT
>CAZNWR010000280.1:0-3646 GCA_964576645.1 uncultured Enterobacteriaceae bacterium
CCTACAGGTATCCGGCCAGGGACGCCTCAAACTCCGGGAAGTAGCGACTGATGACCGAGACGTCAAAACGCGCCAGGATGGATTCCTTGGGTTCGCGCTCCAGCAGAAACTGCATCGCTGCGTGTACGCAACACTCGGGTGTGCAGCCCGGCCCGGACAGGCGCCGGTAATCATGGTGCGACAGCGTGACCATGTGCCGGGTGCGGTCGGCGTGTTCCTCAACGGTCACCTCGAAGCACATCGGGTCGAGATCCGACGTTCTGGCAACTTTGATCATCGAGAAGTCCCGGCCCGGGCGGGTTATCCGCAAGGGAGCCGGGGTCGGAGCGCGTGCTCCGACCCCCTACCAATCAGTCCTGCCCCTTATCCTGTTTTCCCTGCGCCTGCTTGATGCCGAGCAGTTCGATCTTGAAGATCAGGGTGGAGTCCGGGCCGATTACTCCCCCGGCCTCGCGGTCGCCGTAGGCCATTGCGGCGGGTATGTATACTTCCCACTTCGACCCCACCGACATTTTGGGCAGCACTTCCTGCCAACCCTTGATAACCCTGCTGAGCGGGATGGTGGCGGGCTGCCCGCGCTTGTAGGAGCTGTCGAATATCTTCCCGTTCAACAGCCTGCCTTCGTAATTGGCGACCACGGTGTCGTCGAGCGTCGGTTTGGGTCCGGTACCGCTCTTGATGACCTTGTATTCGACGCCGCTCGGCAGGGTGACCACGCCTTTCTTCTTGGCGTTTTCCGCCAGAAATTTCTTGCCCGCCGCCTCGTTCTTGTCCGCCTCGGCCTTGCGCGCCTGGAGTTCCTTGTCCCGGTAGCGTTTCATGACCGCCTGCATTTCGGGCACGCTCATCTTGAACTTCGCTTTGTCCAACACGTCGCGAACCCCTTGCAGGAACGCTTCCTTGTCAAGCTGTGCTTCGATTCCGATGTTGCGGGCGAAAAGCACACCGACGGCGTAACTCAGCTTCTGCTTCTCAGTCTTGGGTTGCACCTCCGTGGCGGCGTTCGCGCCAATTGTCGCGGACGTTATGGCCAAGGCTGTTAATACAATCAATAAACGTTTCATATGTGAATCCTGGAACTGTGAATTAGGTGGCTTGACAGCAATCGCGGCGCCGCTGGCGGCGCGCGCCTGATCCCCCCGGGCGATATGTTTCCCCAGCGCCCGGAACAGTGTATTCCCCGGGAATCAACCGGCAAATGGTACATGTCTCGGACGCGCAAGAATAGCCCCGTGGGCCGAATTATCAGGTAATTACCTGTCTTGACACGGATTATTCGAATGCTGAAGTTAAAAGGGTTGCGGTGTCCGGCACCCGGATACCGCAACGCCGTACTCTGGATTATTAGTGAACTTCGACCTGGGTGGCGGACGGGTCCTGTCAGGGCGCACGGGTTTCGTACTCGCAAGCTGCGCGCGAAAACCCGTACACCATGCCACCCGTCCGGACAGTTGCGTTGCCATGCACGAATAATCCGCACGAGATAAACATCCCGAATGCCAAAGCGAGCAGCCCTGCGGTGTCCGGCACCCGGATACCGCAACGCCCTCGGCCGGTTGCATCGCTTTTGGGAACAGGTAGATCGTTAAGGCCCGGAATGCGGGGCCGGGTAGGTCTTGAGGCGAACCGGCGGGAAATAGGTACCCAACAGCCGCCGTGTCCACCAGTGGCCCGTGCGCGCCCGTTGCGCCGCCGTGGTGAACCGGTACCGGTAATACAGGGCGCGCACGAAAACCGGCGGCCGCTTGGGAAACGGGTTGTGCCGAAACAACCCCAGTACCGGCTTGCTGTCCAGCAGCAGCCGCGCCAGCAGGTTGTGGAACCAGACAAGGTCGCGGGGGTTTTGCAGCGCGGCGAACCACATCTGCCAGTCCAGCCGCGGCTGGTGCGGGATGATCCACTCGGGGCGGCGTGAGACATTGTCCGGCTTGTACTTGAATTCGTAGGTTTTCCAATTTCGTCCATCCATGCTTCCCTGAATTTCAATTTCATTGCGCTTGGTCGTCATGACCGCAAACGGGCCGTAGGTATTAATGCACTCGCACGGCTGAAGAAACCGGGAGATCCAGGACAGGGGTGAAGCGTGCCGGCCGCTGATGACCCGCGCCGTGACCTCCGTACTGGAATAGATGATGACGCAGGCGCACGCGGCAACCAGTACCGTGGCGACCCGCCCCGGGACGCGCCGGCGTGCACTTATCCAGTTGCCCAGTCGCCGCGGCACGCACCAGCTGATGGCGGCGTCATCGAACAGCAACAAGCACATGCTGATGGTCAGCAGGTTGAAGAAATTATAGTTGCCGGTCAGGACGATCAGAGATTGAAAACAGACGATCCAGCAACCGGCGATCATGCGAAAACGTCTCGGCATGAATATCAGGAATGGTATCAGCAGCTCGGTAATAAACGTGCCCGCGACGCCGCCCGACAGCACCCATTGCGGCAGGTGGTCCGCGTACCAGGCTGCGGGCGTGGGCAGGGGTTGGGTATGGAAGTGGTAGTTCAGGGCGGTGAGATGGTCCCAGGTGGGATCGCCGCTCAGGATCTTTACCATGCCGCCCATGAATATGAAGCGGAATACCAGCCAGCGGTACAGCCAGACGGCGATACGGGAACCGCTTGTCAGCAGGATGCCGAGTACCCCGGCTTCCAGCAGCAGCGCGTCCCACTGGTAGGAGAGAAATACCTGTCCGGCAATGTACAGCGACAGATACAGGACGTAGCAAAGTACCAGCGACGTGCGCGTGAATTGATTGAGCACCACCAGTACGGACGCGATCGCCCCGGCAATGCAGGCGCCGCGCAGTACGCCGTCGCCGGCATTGAACCAGAACAGGCTGGGCGCCCGCCACCAGGCGGCGTGGCCCAGGTGCTGCTGCAGGGCGTTGAGGAAGCTGGCTGCGGGGAGGATGCCCTGGCTGCCCACCAGCCCGGTGATTTGAACTCCCAGGGACACAAACGCCGCCAGGTAGATGAGGCCCAGCAGGCGCAGAAAAATCCAACTGGTCAGGTTATAGCTGACCGGCCGGAAGTTGCGGCCCCAGAACAGGTGCGTTACGGCCGAGAGCAGCCCGCGGCGCCGCGATAAAAAGCGGTAGCCCGCCTCGCTGGCGGCGCTGAAGCCGGGCACGCGGCGGTAAAGCCACGGCAGAACCGCGTGTCCGGGGATCCCGCGGTACAGCATGAACGTCGCCTCGGCGCCGCTGCTGACTTTGCCGTCCGGTTGGATAAGCTGGACGGCCCGTTCAAATTCCTCGCCTGGGATCTGCGGGAATTGCGCGGCCGCCTGCTGGTAGGGTTGGAATTCAAATCGGCCCTGCGTCAGGGCTTGCCAGTAGTTCACCCATTCCCGGCAGACGCCGCAGTCGCCGTCATAGACGAACAGGGGACGTTCGCGGACCGGGCCTGGCGAGGAAGGCGTGTTTGGCATGGGGAAGAGTTTACATTTTAATGGTTGGTCGAATAAGGCAGGGACTCCCGGCGTTGAGCCGGAGGCTTAACACATCCTGGCCCAGTGGGATGCTGCCGAATGAGCTGGGCGCTCTGCTCCCTCTTTTCAATTTCGATGCGGGCGGGTTGCGTCTGTCGGGCGGATGCCGGGCAGGTCCCCGGAAGACACGCTTGTTAAATACGTCCCTGTAGGCTC
>CAZNWR010000281.1:0-3584 GCA_964576645.1 uncultured Enterobacteriaceae bacterium
TCCGGGTGCCGGACCGTGAGCCGCAGGGACGCGGCGATCGAGCGTACAGGGATGTCTTCACAGCGTGTCCGGCACCCGGATACCGCAACCCGTTGGTTTCTGAATTCGGAACGTCTATTCAGCTCCGCAGAAAATCGTCCAGGATGGCGGCCAGCGGCTCCGGCGCTTCCATGTGCAGCATGTGCCCCGCATCCACTTCCACTTCCTGCAGATCGGGCAGACATTCGCGCACCACATCCCGCAACCCGTCCTCGAAATATCGTTTGTAAAACCGGGAGCGCGATCCCAGCACCATCAGGGTCCTGGCGCTGATTTCCTTCCAACAGGCACAGGCCTCGGCACGCCGGTACAGAACCGGATTCACGTGCTTGTGCGCGGGATCGTGGCGCAAGGTGATTGTGCCGTTGTCCGCGGCGCGTCCCCATTGTTCCGCAATGAACCGGGCCCGGCTCTCGGAAAGCATGGGCGCCAGCGATCGCACCCGCTGGCAAAGCGCCTCCAGGTCGTCATAGCAAGAAAATGCCGCGGGATCCCGCAACTGGTCCAGCCACGCGCGGTAGCGTGCCGGGGCCTCGGAGGGTTGTGTGTCGTGGGGACCGAACGCGTCCAGGCTCGCCACGTGCGATACGCGTTCGGATCTCACTCCGGCGAACAGCCATGCCACGTTACCGCCCATGCTGTGACCCACCAGGCGCGCCGGCGCTCCGGGCAAAACCTGGTCCAGCAGGGAATCCAGATCAGCCAGGTAGTCCGGGAACCAGTAGCCGCCGGGGCAGCGATCACTGTCGCCGAAGCCCCGCCAGTCCGGCGCCAGCAGACGCCACTGGCCGGCCATGACATCGGCGAGAAACTGAAAGCTCATACCGGTGTCCGCCCAGCCGTGCAGCAGCAGGACGGGTTCGGCGTCCACCGGCCCCCACTCGTGCAGGCGGCAACGCAGTCCACGGATATTCAGATCCCGGTGACGGGCGGGACAGGCAGGTTTGTACGTTTCGGTCATTGGGATTGGGCCGGCCGGCTGTATCGGGCAAAGCGGCAGACTATATGGGGTATGATTCCGCGAGACAATGGCGGGAGCTTCTCATGCCGGACGCTTCATGGATTGCGCGTGAATTTCCACAGGCGGACGGGCTCATCTACCTGAATCACGCCGCGGTTTCTCCCTGGCCGGCGCGCACGGCCGAGGCGGTTCAGCGCTTTGCCGATGAAAATGTCCGGCTGGGGGCCAGCCGCTACCCGGAATGGCGGCGCGCCGAGCAGGCGCTCAGGGAGCAATTGGCCCGGTACATCAATGCGCCCTCGGCCGATGATGTCGCGCTGCTCAAGAATACCTCTGAAGCCTTGTCGGTGGTGGCCTGCGGGCTGGACTGGCGCTGGGGCGACAACGTGGTCAGCACCGATCAGGAGTTCCCTTCCAACCGCATGCCGTGGGAGGCGCAACGCAAATGGGGCGTGTCCCTGCGCCGGGAAAACCTCTGGGTCGATGATGCGGAGGCCGCGCTGATGGCGGCGTGCGATGATCGCACCCGGGTGCTGGCCGTGAGTTCCGTTCAGTATGCCAGCGGGATCCGGCTCGATCTGAAACGCCTGGGAAGCTTCTGCCGCGAGCGCGGCATTCTGTTCTGCGTTGACGCCATTCAGAGTCTCGGCGCCCTGCGCCTGGACGTGGCGGAGCTGCAGGTGGATTTCGCCATGGCGGACGCTCACAAATGGCTGCTGGGCCCGGAAGGCATCGCCCTGTTCTACTGCCGGGGCGAGGTGCGCCGTGATCTGGAACTGCGCCAGTTCGGCTGGCACATGGCGCATAATGCCGGCGACTACGACGCCCTGGAATGGCGCCCGGCCGCCTCCGCCCGCCGCTTCGAATGCGGCAGTCCCAATATGCTCGGCATCCACGCGCTTACCGCCAGCCTGTCACTGCTGGAAGAAGCCGGTCAGGACGCGGTGGCGGACCGGATACTGGAGAACAGCCGCTACCTGCTGGACAATCTGGGCGCCATGGCCGGCGTGGAACTGGTCACCCCCGCCGCCGCCGGCAGATATGCGGGGATCGTCAGCTTCCGCCCGGTTCAGGAAGACAGCGTCGAGGTGCATCGCAAACTGCAGGCGGCCGATATCCTGTGTGCCTGCCGCGGCGGCAACGTGCGCTTGTCACCGCACTTCTACATTACCAGGGACAAGCTTGATAAAGCACTTGAGGTTATCTGCTCAAGCATATAATTAAACAGATAATATTTCTCGCAAAGACGCAAAGGCGCCAAGAAAGTAGAGGATAAGGAGCCCGTTCCCCTGGGACGGCGCCCGGTAAGGGCCTTGCCGAATTCCAAGCCTCCTCTCCCGCTAGCAGGAGAGGGGAAGATTGGTTACGCAATCCTTTCCCGAGTCAGCATACTAGCGATCTTGGCGTGCTTGGCGCCTTGGCGAAAGATTACCAATAGTCGAAAACCAGCTCAGGCAGAAGCCGGCGCCCGCGCGGCGTCCCTGAACACGCGGAAGAAGTTGTCCGTGGTGGTTTCAGCCACCGATTCAACGGTACAGCGCTGCAGGCCGGCGATCTGCTCTGCGACGTACCGGACCAGGGCGGGCTCGTTCTGCTTGCCTCGGTACGGCACGGGGGCCAGGTAGGGCGAGTCGGTTTCCACCAGCATACGGTCCAGGGGAACCTGCCGGGCCACGTCCTGAAGCGGCTGGGCGTTCTTGAAAGTCACGATGCCGGAGAACGAGATCAGGAAGTTCAGATCCATGGCCCGGCACGCCGTATCCCAGTCGTCGACAAAGCAGTGCATGACCCCGCCCACCTCATCGGCTCCCTCTTCCGCCAGGATCGACAGGACGTCCTGTTTCGCCTGGCGCGAATGAATGATGAGCGGCTTTTTTGCGGTTCTGGCCGCGCGGATGTGGACCCGGAAGCGCTGCCGCTGCCACTCCAGGTCGCCCTGGCTGCGGTAGTAGTCCAGCCCGGTTTCTCCGATGGCGACCACCCTTGGGTCCGCGGCCGCCCCCACCAGGGTTTCCACGTCCGGTTCGACCGCCACTTCGGCGTTGGGGTGGACACCGACGGACGCCGACACGCAGTCATGCCGCGCCGCAAGTTGCAGGATGTCCGGTACCCCGTCGAGCTCCACGGCCACACACAGCATGTGCCCGATGCCGGCGGATAGCGCATCGGCGATGATCTGGTCGGCGTTTCCCTCAACCAGCGGGATATGGCAGTGTGAATCTACGAGAACCAAGTGTGAAAGTTAAAAGGTAAAAGTTAAAAGATAAAAGTTGGAAGCCGGCCCAACAGGCAGAGCGTACGCTCCGCCCGTGCATCATTTCATTCAACTTTTAACTTTATACTTTTAACTTAAATCGTATGCGTCGGTCGATCCGACTTCAGTGCGCCCGCCAGCTGCGTTTCGATCTTGCTGCGGGTCGCCCCCTTGTCCAGTTCGCTGAATTGAACGCCGATACCGGCAGTTTTGTTGCCCTGGGCGCCACGCGGCGTGATCCACACCACCCGGCCCGCCACCGGCAGCTTTTCCTTGCTGTCCATGAGCGTGAGAAGCATGAACACCTCGTCGCCGATCTTGTACGGCTTG
>CAZNWR010000282.1:0-3567 GCA_964576645.1 uncultured Enterobacteriaceae bacterium
GCATTTGTCCATCAATTGGTGTTGCAGTTCAATCGGAATAATCTTGCCGTGCAGGACCAACTCATAAATGCAATGCTTTCACCGGCGTTGTTCGGTGCGGAAATCAAGCATGTCGAACACATCGAGACGCACATCTCGCACATCTTTCTGGCCGGACATTACGCCTACAAGGTAAAGAAGGCGGTCGATCTGGGCTTTCTCGACTTCAAGTCCCTGGAGTCCAGGCGCTACTACTGCGAAGAGGAGTTGCGCTTGAACCGGCGTCTGGCGCCGCAACTTTACCTGGCCGTGCTGCCCATCACCGGCAGCCGGTCCCACCCGGTACTGGGAGGGAAGGGCACTGTCATTGAATATGCCGTAAAAATGCGCCGGTTTGGCGCCGATGCGCTGCTCGGCGGCGTGCTGGCACGGGGCGATTTGTCCGGCGCGCAGGTGGACGACATTGCGCGCCAGGTGGCGGATTTTCACGCGGCGGTGGCGATTGCTCCGGAAAGCTCAGTATGGGGAACGCCGGCGTCCATCCGTGATCCGGCCCTGGAGAATTTCCGCCAGCTTGGGGTCCTGCCCGTGGACCAGTCCGGGTTGACCGAACTGCAGGCATGGACCGCGCGGCAGAGTACCGCGCTGGAATCGGTGATGCGGGAGCGAAAGCACCGCGGTTACATACGCGAATGCCATGGTGATCTGCACCTGGACAACATGGCGTTGGTAGACGGCGAAATCACTATTTTCGACTGTTTGGAGTTCAACGAAGCATTGCGCTGGATCGACGTAATGAACGAAGCGGCATTCCTGGTGATGGATTTTGAGTTCCGCAAGCGGGAGGATCTGGCGCGGCGATTCCTGAATCATTACCTGGAAATCAGCGGCGATTACGAGGGCCTGGGTGTACTGCGCTATTATGTTGTTTACCGCTCGCTGGTACGGGCCAAGGTGGAGGCCCTGCGCGCCGGTCAGCCCGACGTTGACGACGGCAGTAGAGCGGAACTGCAAGACCGGTATCGCCGCCACATAGCGCTCGCGCGCGCGCAATCACACAAGTCCACCGCGGGACTGTTCATTACCCATGGTCCTTCCGGAAGCGGCAAGACCACTGTAACCCAGTCTCTGCTTGAAGCCACCGGGGCTGTCAGGATCCGTTCCGATCTGGAGCGCAAACGCCTGTTCGGACTCAAGCCCCTGGCGCGTACGGGATCCGCCGTCGACGCCGGATTGTATGCCGCGGATGCGACCGGTCGCACTTACCATCGCCTGCGGGCGTTGGCGCAAACGGTCATCGAAGCCGGTTATCCCGTGATCGTTGACGCCACCTTCCTGAAGCGCGCGCAGCGGGATACGATGCGTGAGTTGGCCGCCGAACTGAATAGCCCGTTCCGTATTCTTGATTTTCCCGCGGGCGAGAGGGTGATGCGGCGGCGTGTCCAGGAGCGTACGAACCGGGGGCTTGACGCTTCCGAGGCCAATGCGGACGTATTGACTCACCAGCTGCAAACACGCGAGCCGCTTCAAGCGGACGAGTTGCAATGGACGATTCCTTACCAGCCGGCAAATGATGTTCGCCGGGCAGCCTCGGAACTGGCCGCGCATTTGAAGACAATTCTGGAATCAGTTGACTGATGAGTTCCGTACATCGTAAGAGTACCGCGGTCCGTTTGGGCAGGGGCGACGCACTGATCATCGTGGGTGTTCAGAACGACTTTCTGCCCGGCGACAGCCCGGCCGCAAGCAGGTATATCGCCGCTATGATGCCGGCGGACGCCTGCGCGGGGACATCCTGACGCTGCACAATGATGAGCAGGAGGGCGAACCTTTGATACGGCCCGTGATGCGCGCCGGGAAACCGCTGGAACAGGCTGAATCTCTGCAGCTCATACGGGAGCGTGCGGCAGCTGAATATGAGCGCCGGCCGCCGGCTTTGAAACAACTGGAACAGGCCCCCCTCTATCAGGTCACGGTGGCGCCGGCTTTACAGGCGCTGGCGCACGCCGTGGACGCGGCAACGGCGGACAATTAAGCAGTGGAACTGCGCCTGCGGCCGGTTATTCACCTGCTCATCGCTGTCGCGTTGATGGAACTGGGCGACGGCCTGCAGGGTGTGCTGGTGCCGGTGCGGGCCGGGATGGAAGGCTTCTCCACCCAGTCCATCGGCCTGTTGGGAACCGCCTTTTACCTGGGGTTCGTGGCCGGCTGCATATTCATTCCAGCACTCATCCACAAAGTGGGCCATATCAGGGTTTTCTCCGGACTGGCTTCCCTGGCCGCGGCTGCGTTCCTGTTGCATGAGATGGTGGTACAGGTTGCATTCTGGCTGGTGTTGCGCTTGGCCGTGGGGTTTTGTTTTGCCGGACTGTTTATGACCGTTGAGAGCTGGCTCAATCACCATGCGGACAGCGGTACGCGCGGTCGGGTGCTGGCCGCTTATACAATCACAACCTGGGTTGCGGTTATCGGCGGCAAGCTGATCTTCTCGTGGACCAATCCTGCTACGGCGTTGCCGTTCGCCCTGGTCGCCATCGGTATCTGCCTGGCGGTTTCGCCGGTGGCGTTTTCCAGCCGCAGCGCACCGGCACCGGCGCCCCGCAGCACGTTCCGGTTTTGGCACCTTTACCAGACTTCTCCGGTGGGCGCCGTGGGCTGCCTTTGCGTCGGAGCAGCCAACGGCGCGTTCTGGTCGATGGCACCCCTGTACGCGCATTGGCGCGGTCTTTCCACTTTTCAGATCGGGCTGTTTATCGGCATTGCCGTACTCGGCAGCGCGATTACCCAGTGGCCGCTCGGCCGCTGGTCGGATCACGCGGACCGGCGCAAGGTCATCGCCCTGGTATGTTTGTCCGCCACGGTGGCGGCGGCGACATTGGTGGCGGGGAATAATGACACCGGCGAGAAGTTGTTGCTCATATTGGCGTTTTACTTCGGCGCCAGCGCACTGCCGCTGTATGCGCTATGTGTTGCCCATGCCAACGACCAGGCGCCGGCTGACTCGTTCGTGGAGACCAGCAGCGGCCTGCTCACCCTGTTCGGGATCGGCGCAGTCGCGGGACCCTATTTTGCAGCATTGCTCATGGAGGGATTGGGCAGCATGGGGGTTTTCGTCTTCACCGGCTCCATTCATCTTTTCCTGGCGGGTTTTACCATTGTGCGCATGCGCCTGCAGGCGCCGGTCCCGGTATCAGAGAAGGCGCCGTTTGTCGCGGTGCCCAAGACCACCCAGGCCGTGACCCTGCTGGATCCGCGCGCCCAGGAAGGGGACTCCGGCGCCTGAATTCGCCCGATTTGCGTCAGGCTTGATCCGGGTCAGTGGCAGCTAGGGAACATTAGTTTGAAATAAGCGGTCGGAAATATAATTGGAAGAGGCCGGAGCGTGTATTCCGGCCCCGAAGGAAGGTCCAGTGGCATCCGAATTCATTCGTTCAGAGCGCATTGCCTATTTCACCATGGAAATAGCGCTGCGCAGCGACGTGCCCACCTCCGCGGGAGGGCTGGGCGTACTTGCCGGAGACACGGTGCGTTCCGCCGCGGACCTGGAGTTGCCTTTAGTGACCGTCACGCTGGCAAGCCGCCGCGGCT
>CAZNWR010000283.1:0-3552 GCA_964576645.1 uncultured Enterobacteriaceae bacterium
CTTCGGCACGACCGGCCCGCGTGCCTGAACCGCACTGAAAGTTGCAATGGGTCGCGGCGAGGACTGGAAGTCCAGGCACTGCTGCTCCCAGTCGAGGCCGCAGCTGGACACCAGCGCGCGGGCTGATGCCTCAAAATCCGCGGCAAACTCCTCATATTGAATGGTCACGAAACGCCGGCCGAGAACGTCCTGCCAGTGGGACGCCAGCCGCGCGTACTGGCCGTAGAAATGACCGACGTCCTCCAGCCTGTCCGCGAAGGTCCAGAACTTGGAAAATTCATTGCGGAAAATCGACATGGACGTATCCACCGGATTGCGGCGCACGTGAATGATAATCGCATCGGGAAACAATAGAGAGATCAGCGCGGCGGCCTCGTAATTGAGCGGATTCTTGTCGGTTACGAGACCGGCGTTCTCCGTCAAGTTCAGGTCCGAGAAGTACGCTTCCCGCCACTGCTCCAGCAGGCGTGGGTCCGGTCCGGAACGGACGGTTTCCAAGGGCATGTCCAGCCAGGCGCGCAGAATTGACTGCATTCGCGGTCTTTCGCCGCAGGCCTGCACCCGGGAATGCGCGGATAATACGCTCTCGATCAATGTGGTACCGGACCTCGGCATCCCGACTATAAATACGGGTGTCGGCCGCGAATGCGCCGGCACCGGCGCGCTGCCGTTCGGGCAAGGCGGCCGCGCAATCAGTTCCTGCACGCGCTTTTCGACACCTGCGCGATCATAGGATCGGGCTTCCCTCAGATTCCGTTCAATGCTGAGGTCATGCGCGTATTGGTAACTTCGAAATGCCGAATTCACCTCGTTTCGAGCGTCGTATCCATGTCCCAACACAAAAGCCGCGGAAATCCGGTGATCCAGTGACAGTCCCTCCTGCGTCGACAGGCGCGAGAGCAAACGCATTTCCGCGTCGGAAAACGCGCCGCCGATCAAACGGCTCAGCGTGGCATAGACGGGCACGAATCCCGGGTTGCGTTCGAGACAACGGCGGCAATATCGCTCCGCCTCGTCAAAATGCCCGTAATAGGTCAATAACAGACCGCGGGCAGCCAGCATCTCCGGGTTATCGGGATCCAGCGCCTCGGCCTCTGTCAGGGCTCGTGCCGCCGCTTCCAGATCCATGGCATGCATGGCAATACCGCCGTAGGCGATCAGATCGGCGGCGCGATC
The DNA here is from genome assembly GCA_964576645.1 of uncultured Enterobacteriaceae bacterium. Taxonomy (GTDB): domain Bacteria; phylum Pseudomonadota; class Gammaproteobacteria; order Eutrophobiales; family Eutrophobiaceae; genus CAZNWR01. The sequence continues at coordinate 1,177 of CAZNWR010000283.1, forward strand.
CGCGGATGCGCCGACAACGTGGCGAAACGCTTCCTGTGCCGACCGGTACCGACCTTGCTCGAATTCCGCGCGGGACAGACTGTGCCAAGCGCTTGCGGCTGCGGGAAAGGCGCGCGTCCAGGCTGCACTCAGTGCCGCAAGTTCCACCCAGTTGCCCTGGCGCGTCAGAATCGCGGCGAGTCTCTCCCACACCGGTGACGGCGCGGCCCCGGTGGACACGGCCTGTCTCAAGTGATGGACCGCGTCCGTGGGTCGGCCGGTCGCTTCGAGGAGTTCAGCCAGATTGACGCGGAAACCCGCCTGTCCAGGCTCCAGCTCCACAGCCTTTACCAGCAACGGCTCGGCCTCCCGGTATCGGCCCAGGTGCGACAGCGCCAGCCCGCACAGGCTGTTGGCCTCAGCATCGCCGGGCGCCGATCGCAATGCTTCCCGGTACAGGCGCAAAGCCTCCTCAAGCCGTCCCGCCTGGTGGGCGAATACGCCTTGCTCGATCACCTGTGTGGGTGACAGCCTATTCATCGCCGTGGAGTCTACCAGTTCACGCCGCGCCGCGATCCTCCGCCCATAGCGGGGATGAGGCGGATGAGGCCTGCCGGCGGCCTGCGGGATGGTACAATTTACACATTGGAAACAACCATGCATTCATGTTCCCGTGTGCAAGCCGGCCGCCGGGAACTATTCTGTGTACCGACCGCGTGCCGCGTTGTGCATGCACAGGGCCGCAAGAATCCCGTGGACCGGCTTTGCGTGAACCACGTTTAAATAGATCCCCCGAAAACGGAAAACCATAATAGAGACTCATCCATGACTTCAGTTTATTCGCGCCTGGTTGTGCTTGGTGCGACGGTTCTGCTGCTGGCCGGTTGCAACAAATCGCCGGATCAAAGTGCCTCCGCGCAAAAATCCCACCCGCCGCAGGTGGCGGTTGTCAGCGCCCACATGCAGTCCGTGCCCCTGACCCGGCAAATGGTGGGCCGTCTTGCGTCCACGCGCATAGCGCAGGTACGCGCGCGGGTTGCCGGGATTATTGAGCAACGCATCTATACGGAAGGCACGGACGTCAAACAGGGGCAAGTATTGTTTCAAATCGACCCGGCTCCCCTGGAGTCACAATTGCGCGCGGCGGATGCGGCGCTGGCCAAGGCCCGCGCCGACGCCAAGAACGCGGAAGTCATCGCCAGGCGCTACCGCGACCTCGACAAAAGAAACCTTCTGTCCAAGCAGGATCTGGATACGGCTGTCGCCAACGAACGTTCAACGGCGGCCGACGTGAAGGAAGCGGAGGCCAACGTGGACCACGCGAAAATCAACCTGGGATATGCTGAAGTGAAAGCGCCCATTTCCGGGCGCGCCGGACGCGCCCTGGTTACCGAGGGCGCACTGGTCGGTGAGGGCGAGGCAACGCCGCTGACCACGGTCGAACAGATCGACCCCATCTACGTGGACTTCGGCCAGTCGGTAACCGAATTCCAGAAGATTCAGGAGGAAAGCGGTGACGATCCGCTGGGGACGGCGCACCGGAAGGCGACCGTGCAGGTCGTCATGCCGGACGGTACACCCTACCCGCATCCGGGCACGCTGGACTTTTCCGACGTCAACGTGGACCCCAACACCGGCACCGTTTCAATGCGAGCCATCGTCCCGAATCCCGATCACCGCCTGTTGCCGGGCATGTTCGTAAACGTGCGCCTGACACTGGGTCGTATGAAGCATGCCTTCCTCCTGCCCCAGGCCGCCGTGGCCCGCGATGAACAGGGCGCTTATGTACTGGTGGTGAACGGCGACGGCAAAGTGGAAAGGCGGAAGGTGGAAACCCACGGCATGACCCGTACCGACTGGATCGTCACCGGCGATCTGAATGACGGCGACCGGGTCATCGTCGAGGGACTGCAAAAGGTCCGGCCCGGGGCCTCGGCGGAGGCCACACCGGTCAACGCGCCGACGGCCCGCTCCGGTTCCAGCAAGTCCTGATCCCCCGGCCTTTCCGCTACGGCCATGCCTAAATTTTTCATTGACCGGCCCGTATTCGCCTGGGTGGTGGCTATCCTCATCACCCTGGCCGGCACCGCTGCCATTTTCAACCTGCCGGTTTCCGCCTATCCGCCCATCGCGCCGCCACAGGTCAGCATCAATGCCTCCTACCCCGGAGCCAGCGCAGAAGTGCTGGAAAAGACTGTCACCTCGGTAATCGAGCAGCAGCTTACCGGCATCGACAACCTGCTTTATTTCGATTCCACCTCACGCTCCAACGGATCGGTAAACATCACCCTCACGTTCGAGAGCGGAACCGACCCGGACATCGCGGCGGTACAGGTACAGAACCGCGTGAGCGTGGCCGAACCGCGGCTGCCCCAGGAAGTGGTGCAAAACGGCATC
>CAZNWR010000284.1:0-3547 GCA_964576645.1 uncultured Enterobacteriaceae bacterium
TGTACGCTCGATCGCCGCGTCCCTGCGGCTCACGGTCCGGCACCCGGATACCGCATCCCCCGCGCGGCGTCGTGGATAATGCCGACGATCCCCTTGATAATAGGCGGCCGCTGAAATTGATGATCACCTGAATGTCTCTGTTTGAACAACTTTTCGAAATTTCGCGCGAACACGCCGGCGTGTTCGGCGACTTCGGGGGCGCGTTTATTCCCGAAGTGCTCCACGAAACCATGGCCGAACTCGCGGAGGCGTTCGACCAGGTCAGCCGCGATCCGTCATTCTGGCGCGAATATCAGGATCTCATGTCCAGTTATTCGTGCCGGCCGACGCCGGTCACACCGTGCGAAAACCTGGCGAAAACGGCGGGCGGCGCCCGTATCTACATCAAGCGCGAGGATCTGAATCACACCGGCGCGCACAAGGCCAACAATGTCATGGGCCAGGGCCTGCTGGTCCGGCGCATGGGCAAAAAGCGGGTGATCGCGGAAACCGGCGCCGGCCAGCACGGCGTAGCCACTGCCACCATGGCGGCGCGCATGGGCTTCCAATGCACCATATACATGGGCGCCGAGGATGTGGAGCGGCAACGGCCCAACGTGTTCTGGATGGAGCAGTTGGGCGCCTCGGTCGTCCCGGTGGAAGACGGCACCCGGACGCTCAAGGACGCCATCAACGCGGCCCTGCGCGACTGGTCCGAAAACATGGACGACACCCACTATGTGCTGGGAACCGTGTGCGGTCCCCATCCGTTTCCTCTCATGGTCACCTGGTTCCAGTCCATCATCGGCGTGGAGGCGCGCCGCCAGATCCTGAAAGCGGCCGGCAAACTGCCGGCGCGCGTCTATGCCTGCGTGGGCGGCGGCTCCAACGCCAGCGGCATTTTTTCCGGATTCCTGGACGATGCCGAGGTGGAGCTGGTAGGCGTCGAAGCGGGGGGCCAGGGGCTGGACAGCGGCCGTCACGCCGCGCGCATCGCCGGTGGCCAGGCCACGCTGGGCGTGGCGCAGGGTTACAAAACCTATTTCATGCAGGATGAGGAAGGCCAGATGCGCGATACCCATTCCATCGCCGCGGGCCTGGACTATATCGGTGTCGGGCCGATCCTGGCCTGGCTGCACAGCCGCGGGCGGGTGCGGTTCGAGGCGGCGACCGATGCGGAAGTGGTGGAGGCGTTCCGGACCACGGTGAAAAGCGAAGGTCTGATCCCTGCCCTGGAGAGTGCCCATGCCATCGCCGGCGCGCTGCGGGAATGCGCGGACATGGACAAGGATGACGTGGTGCTGATCAATCTTTCCGGCCGCGGCGACAAGGATATCTTCACGATTGCGGATGCTTTGGGCGACGAGCGCTGGCATCGCTTCCTCGAGTCAAAAGTTAACCGTACGACCAGGAAATAATGGTTCTCGCCAAGACGCAAAGCCGCAAAGCCGCAAAGAAAACCAGGTGAATAACAAGAAGAAAAACAGAATTCAGTTTCTTGGCGCCCTTGGCGTCTTGGCGTCTTTGCGAGAGGTTGCTTCTTGATGACATTGGCAAAGTATCTTGACGCAAAGCTGAAGCAGCGTTCGATGCTGCTCATGACGCACCTGGTGGTGGGCTATCCGTCGCTGGAGGACAACTGGCAGATGCTGGAAGCCATGCAGCAGGCTGGCGTCGACCTGGTGGAGCTGCAATACCCGTTCAGCGAACCCATCGCCGACGGTCCCTTGTTCATCAGGGCCAACCAGGGCGCGCTGGCCAACGGCATTCACCGCGATGACTATTTCTCTTTAATGGGCCGGGCTGCCACGGCCTTCGATTTTCCGCTGCTGTTCATGGGTTATTACAATACGGTTTTCAAAATGGGGCACGCGCAGTTCTGCGCGCGGCTGGCGGACGCGGGGGCGCGCGGCATGATCGTCGCGGACCTGCCGCCGGAACTGGCGCTGGATTTAAAAGCCGCGGGGCGCGGGCGGGACCTGGACTTCATCCACCTGATGACGCCCACCAACGGCGACGCGCGTTTGCGGGCAATCGCCAAGGACGCATCCGGGTTCGTCTACTGCGTCGCGCGCAAGGGCGTGACGGGTCGCGCCACCGACCTGGGCCGGGACCTTCATCCTTATCTGGCGCGCTGCCGCCGCGCTACCCCGCTGCCGCTGGGCCTGGGGTTCGGGATCCGCAGCGCGGCGGACCTGGAAAAGCTCCGTGGCGGCCCCGATATAGCCATTGTCGGCAGCGCCGGCCTGGACAAATGGGAACGGGAAGGCCGCGCCGGCTTCGAACCATTCATCCGCTCTCTGGCGGATGCCGCCCACGCGCAAACAGAAACGGAGAAGAATTAACATGCAGGCGGAACACAACAGACTGTTGATACTGGGGTCCGGTCCCGCGGGTTACACGGCAGCCGTGTATGCGGCGCGGGCGGGGCTTGCTCCCGCGCTCGTCACCGGCATCGAGGTGGGCGGCCAGATGACGACCACCACCGACGTGGACAACTGGCCCGGTGACGATCAGGGCGTTCAGGGACCGGAACTGATGGAGCGCATGAAGCGCCATGCGGAGCGCTTCGACACGCGCCTGATCCAGGATCATATACACACCGCGGATCTGTCCCGCAGGCCGCTGCTGCTCAAGGGAGACAGCGCCGAGTACACCTGCGACGCCCTCATTATCGCCACCGGCGCTTCGGCGAAATATCTCGGCCTCCCCTCGGAGCAGAGCTACCGGGGCAGGGGTGTGTCCGCCTGCGCCACTTGCGACGGCTTTTTCTACAAGGGCAAACCGGTGGCCGTGGTCGGCGGCGGCAACACCGCCGTGGAAGAGGCGCTGTACCTGGCCGACCTGGCATCCCACGTGACCGTTATTCACCGGCGCGACCAGTTCCGCGCGGAAAAGATCATGAGCGACCGGCTTATTGAACGCAGCGGCGCCAACGGCAACGTCACCATCGAATGGGATCATGTCCTGGACGAAGTGCTGGGGGATCAAAGCGGCGTGACCGGGGTGAGGATTCGCAACGTCAAGGATTCCGCGACCAAGGACCTGGCGGTGCACGGCCTGTTCATCGCCATCGGCCATACTCCCAACACCGGCATTTTCGACGGGCAACTGGACATGCAGGGAGGCTATATCAAGGTGAAGGGCGGGGCGGAAGGCTATGCCACCCTCACCAGCGTGAAAGGCGTGTTCGCCGCCGGCGACGTGGCTGACCCGGTTTACCGCCAGGCAGTCACGTCAGCGGGCAGCGGCTGCATGGCGGCCCTGGACGCCAAGCGATACCTGGAAGAAAAATAACTTCATCTTGGAACTGCCGCTGCCGGCTGACTTACCCCGTCATTCCGGCCGAATGGCCGGAATCCAGTAAATTAAAGACGTCCGCTTCGCGGACGCATTGAATTCACTGGGTCCTGGAACTGCCGCCGCCGGCTGGCGCCGGCTCTGTCGTTCCAGGATGACGTTCTTCATCCATTACCAGCAACGACGCATTCCCGCCCACCGACTCACTTAGCTCGTCATTCCGGCCGAATGGCCGGAATCCAGTAAATTAAAGACGTCCGCTTCGCGG
>CAZNWR010000285.1:0-156 GCA_964576645.1 uncultured Enterobacteriaceae bacterium
GAGGTGGACTCTATTTGCTCTTCCTCTCCGCTTACGGAGGTGGACTCTATTTGCTTTCTCTCTCCGCTTACGGGAGGTGGGCTCTATTTGCGCCCCCTCTCCGCTTACGGAGGTGGACTCTATTTGCTCCCCCTCTCCGCTTACGGGAGGTGGGCT
>CAZNWR010000285.1:256-3521 GCA_964576645.1 uncultured Enterobacteriaceae bacterium
CTATTTGCTCTCCCTCTCCGCTTACGGAGGTGGACTCTATTTGCTCTCCCTCTCCGCTTACGGAGGTGGACTCTATTTGCTCTCCCTCTCCCGCTTGCGGGAGAGGGCCGGGGAGAGGGTGTCATTCCAATGACTTGAAGGTGCATCATGAATAAACAGGCAACAAATAAATCCGCGCGCACTGTGCGTGCGCCGCGAGGCGCAAGCATCTCGGCGAAATCCTGGCTCACCGAGGCGCCGCTGCGCATGCTCATGAACAACCTGGACCCGGAAGTGGCCGAGCACCCGGAACAACTCATCGTCTACGGCGGCATCGGCAAGGCGGCGCGCAACTGGGAATGCTTCGACCGCATTGTCGAAACCCTGCGCCAACTGGAGAAGAACGAAACGCTGCTGATCCAGTCGGGCAAACCCGTGGGTGTCCTCAAGACCCAGGAGCGTGCGCCGCGGGTGCTCATCGCCAACTCCAACCTGGTGCCGCACTGGGCCACCTGGGAGCACTTCAACGAGCTGGATCGCAAGGGTCTCATCATGTTCGGGCAGATGACCGCCGGCTCCTGGATCTACATCGGCAGCCAGGGCATCGTGCAGGGAACTTATGAAACCTTCGCCGAAATGGGCCGCCAGCACTATGGCGGCGACCTGAAAGGCAAATGGATCCTTACCGCGGGACTGGGCGGCATGGGCGGCGCGCAACCCCTGGCGGCCACCATGGCCGGTGCCGGCATGCTGGCCATCGAATGCCAGGAGAGCCGCATCGATATGCGGCTCAAGACCGGCTACCTGGACCGCAAGGCCAAAGATCTGGACGAGGCCATGGCCATCATCGAGCAGGCAAAAGCGGCAGGTGATGCCGTGTCGGTGGGTCTGCTGGGTAATGCCTGCGAAGTCCTGCCGCAGATGCTGGAGCGCGGCATCCGGCCCGACGCGCTCACCGATCAGACCTCCGCCCACGATCCCATGAACGGCTACCTGCCCGCGGGCTGGACGGTGGAGCAATGGCAGGACATGCGCCAATCCGATCCGGCGGCGGTGGCGGCAGCGGCGAAACCGTCCATCGCCGCGCATGTGCGCTGCATGCTGGGGTTCCAAGCCCGGGGCGTGCCCACTTTCGATTACGGCAACAACATCCGCCAGATCGCCAAAGACGAAGGCGTCACCAACGCATTCGACTTCCCCGGTTTCGTGCCCGCCTATATCCGGCCGCTGTTCTGCCGCGGCGTCGGGCCGTTCCGCTGGGTGGCCCTGTCCGGCGATCCGGAAGACATCTACAAGACTGATCAAAAGGTAAAAGAACTGATCCCGGAGGACAGACACCTGCATAACTGGCTGGACATGGCCCGGGATCGCATTCATTTCCAGGGACTGCCGGCTCGCATCTGCTGGGTGGGCCTGGGCCAGCGCGACCGTATCGGGCTGGCGTTCAACGAAATGGTTCGCAGCGGCGAGCTGTCGGCGCCGGTGGTCATCGGCCGCGACCACCTGGATTCCGGATCGGTGGCCAGTCCCAACCGCGAAACCGAAGCCATGCGCGACGGCTCCGATGCCATGGCCGACTGGCCGTTGCTCAATGCGCTGGTAAACACCGCCAGCGGCGCCACCTGGGTATCCATCCACCACGGCGGCGGCGTAGGCATGGGTTACGCGATCCATGCGGGACTCGTGATCGTGTGCGACGGCACAGAGAGCGCCGATGAGCGCATCGCCCGCGTGTTGTGGAATGATCCCGCCAGCGGCGTCATCCGGCACGCGGATGCGGGTTATGAATCCGCCATCGAGTGCGCCAGGGAACATTCCGAAGGCCTGAAGATGCCCATGCTGGGAATTAAGTGATGGACGAATCCCCGATCAATCTGAAGGCGGGTGCCGCGTCCCTGGATCTGCTGCGCCGGATCAATGCCGCTCCCGTGATCGCGCAGCTGGATCCGGAAGACTGGCGGACCATCGAGACCGGCAGCGCGGCACTGGACAAGTTGGCCCACTCGAATCGGACCGTGTACGGCGTCAACACCGGGTTCGGCAAACTGGCAAATACCAAGATCCCCACGCATGAGCTGGAACAGTTGCAGAAAAACCTGCTGCTGTCCCACGCCTGCGGCACCGGTGAGCTGCTGGACGACGACGTGGTGCGCCTGGTCCTGGTGCTGAAGGTGCTGAGCCTGGCGCGCGGCTACTCAGGCGTGAAACCGCACACGGTGGAGATGCTGCTGCACCTCATCAACCACCAGGTCTACCCGTGCATTCCCTCCAAGGGATCCGTTGGCGCGTCCGGGGACCTCGCGCCGCTGGCGCACATGAGCCTGCCGCTTATGGGTATGGGCCGCGTGCGGCACGCCGGAAAAATCATGGATGCCCGTGAAGGCCTGCGCGCTGCGGAACTGGAACCGGTGGTGCTGGGACCCAAGGAAGGCCTGGCCCTGGTGAATGGCACACAGGTTTCCACCGCGCTGGCGCTGCACAACCTGTTTGCCATGGAGTCCGTGTTCGCCGCCGCCGTACTCGCCGGCGCCATGAGCGTGGACGCCATGAAGGGCAGCGACAGGCCATTCGATGCGCGTATCCAGGAACTGCGCGGCCACAAGGGACAGGCCGAAGTGGCGGCCGTCTACCGGGCGCTGTTACAGGACAGTGAGATCCGCGCGTCCCATATCGACTGCGAAAAAGTCCAGGACCCCTACTCGCTCCGCTGCCAGCCGCAGGTCATGGGCGCGGTATTGGACAACATGCGCCATGCCGCGGGCATTCTGGAGATCGAGGCCAACGCCGTCACCGACAATCCACTTATCTTTCCGGAGACGGGTGACGCCATCTCCGGCGGCAATTTCCACGCCGAACCGGTGGCCATGGCGGCGGACCTGCTGGCCATCGTCGTATCGGAAATCGGTGCCATGTCGGAACGGCGGGTGGCGAACCTGGTGGATCCGGACCTGAGCGGCCTGCCCGCGTTTCTGGTGGACAACCCCGGGCTGAATTCGGGATTCATGATCGCGCAGGTAAGCGCGGCCGCTCTGGCCTCGGAAAACAAGACTTATGCACACCCGGCCAGCGTCGACAGCCTGCCCACCTCCGCCAACCAGGAAGACCACGTGTCCATGGCCACCTTCGCGGCGCGCCGGCTCGGCGACATGGTGGACAACGTACTGGGCATCGTGGCCATAGAGCTGCTGTCCGCCGCCCAGGCCATCGAATTCCACCGGCCGTCGCAAACATCGCCGATGCTTTCGGCGGCCCTCGAGCTGTTGCGCTCGCGCGTGCCCCGCTACGA
>CAZNWR010000286.1:0-3510 GCA_964576645.1 uncultured Enterobacteriaceae bacterium
GCTCGATCGCCGCGTCCCTGCGGCTCACGGTCCGTCACCCGGATACCGCAACGCCCTGAGCCATTCGAATCAGGCTTTGGAACCGCTATTTAGAGGACCCGGCCGAAAATCAGCGTGCCGGCGATGATAAGAAGCATCAGGATGGACGGGTAGAAGGTCAGTGTGAACCCCAATGCCCGGGACGACGCGCCGCGCCCGTAGCCGCGCAGGAAAAACATCCGCCCCAGAAGGAACAGGATCACGGCGGCGCGTATGACGGAGATCGCGTCAAGGGGCATCACCACCGCCCACATCAGGTGGGTCAATACCGCCAGGACGCTCTGTTCCAGGGTGTTCTGAAGGTTGGCCTGGAGAATGTGCGCCTTGCCGGTTCCGGGTGTCAGCCCACTGCCGTCGATATCCTCGGGTGTGAAAAAACGGTGCCGGGCAAGCAGGCCCACGGAGACGGCGAGCCACAGGGCGATGACAACATCCATCTTCAACGCAAAGGCGATGCGTTGCCCCGCAAAAGCGTAGGGAGGCAGGCTGGAGACGGGTATGAAGATCGCCCCGACAATCACCACCAAGGTGATGACCGCACCGGCGATCATACCTTTGAGGACGCCGTGCTGTTCGTCGCTCAGAGACATTTACGGAAATAACCGTTGAAGGAGATCATCAGGGGGCGTGCCGATGAGAGATGTATCAAGCGCATAGCGGAAAAGGAATGTGGTCGGTGTCATCATGATACGCCTGCCATTACGGTCCAGTCCGGATTATTCATGAATAGCAAGAACGCATCCGAACGAGTGACAGCGGGTATGGCCTCCGCAAGCGCCGCTTGCGAGCACGAAGGGCGAGCCGGCTGGCAGGACCCGTCCGCTATGCTGTTCAAAGTGCACGAATGATCCAGAGCACGCTGCTATCACAAAGAATCCGGGCCGGACAATGGTGGGGTGGGCCGCTGCCGGCGCGCCAGCGCCCATCGTACGTGCTCGCGCACCAGTTCTGATGGATGGTCCACGCGTGTCTGCAGTGCTGAACGGATCCGCGCCGACATCGGCGCGTTGCCGAGTGCCACGGCGATATTGCGAAGCCAACGCAGATGGCCGATGCGGCGGATGGCGCTGCCTTCCGTTTTGCGCAGGAACTCCTGTTCATTCCACTGGAACAGATCCAGCAGTCCGGTCTTGTCGAGTTCGTTTCGGGTCTTGAAGTCCTTCTCCGCACTGCGATCGGCAAAGCGGTTCCAGGGACACACCAGTTGGCAGTCGTCGCAGCCGAAAATGCGGTTGCCGATCAGGGGCCGCAGCGGTTCCGGTATGGGGCCGTGCAGTTCGATGGTCAGGTAGGAAATGCAACGGCGGGCATCGACGCGGTAAGGCGCGACAATGGCGCCGGTGGGACAAACATCGATACAGGCGCGGCAGGTGCCGCAATGGCTGCGCACAAACGGCGCATCCACCGGCAGCGGCAGGTCCGTATAAAGTTCCCCGATGAAAAACCATGAACCGGCTTTGGGGTGGATAAGGTTGGCGTGTTTGCCGATCCAGCCCAGCCCGGCATTTCTTGCCAGCGCCTTCTCCAGGACCGGCGCGCTGTCGGTGAACGCCCGGTAGCCGAAGCTGCCCGCCAGTTTCTCCACGCGCCGGGCGAGCTTCTGCAGGCGCTTGCGCAGCAGCTTGTGATAGTCACGTCCCAGCGCATAGCGGGAAACATAGGCTTTGCCGGGATCGTTCAGTACACCTACAGGTGCCTCGGCGTCTGCATCCAGGTAATTCATGCGTGCGGAAATGACGCGCACGGTGCCGGGCACCAACGAATCCGGATGGCTTCGCTTGCTTCCGTGCTTTTTCATGTAATCCATCTCACCGTGCATGCCCTGGGCAAGCCAATCCTGCAACCGTCGCTCGTCGCCGGCCAGGTCCGTGCCGGTGATGCCCACCTGCTGGAATCCCAGTTGGTAGCCCCAGGCCTTGATGCGCGCTGCCAGTTGTGCCAGGTCAGGCCGGCTCACGGCGCCCCTGCCCGGCGCGCACGATATGCGGGCCGGATTGCGCCAGGAAGGTGCATCGTTCGCTGTGCGTCCCGTCTAATGGAAGCGTAACTTGTTGATTTGTATACGTTCACTTTGTGGCACGTAAGCTGCAGTGACCCATTCGAGGCCGTCTGGTGACGGGCCGGCATTGGACCTGATGAGATAAACCCAAGGTCTGCTGCTCCCGGCCTTATTGTCAGGGGTGTTGTCCCCCCGGTGTACCCCTGACTTTTACTCTTCCGGGGCGTGTCCAACGCCGGCGTATTCGGTTCGATGCTATGATGCGCCCGGAAATTTCCGCGCCGCCGCCTTCTCATGTTCGAATTTTTCAGCTCCTGGTTCAAACGTTACTTCACGCATCCGGAAGCGGCGGTGCTGGCGGTCATGCTGGTGCTCGGGATTGTGGCCATCTTCTTGTTCGGCCACATGCTCGCGCCGCTGCTGGCCGCGGTGGTGTTTGCATATGTACTGGAGGTGCCGGTAGCCAGGCTGAGCAGGCGGATGCCGCGGCTCGCCGCCGTGTCGGTGATTTTTGCGCTGTTTGTCCTGTTTGTCGCGTTTGCCCTTGTCATTCTGCTGCCCATCATCCTGCATCAGGCCACCCAGTTGGTGCATGAGATTCCGGCAATGATCAACCGGGGACAGGATGCGTTGCTGCATCTGCCGCAGCAATACCCGGACATGATCTCCGCCGAAACCGTGCGCCAGATCTTCATGACCCTGCGCAACGACATGACGGGTCTGAGCCACAGCCTGCTGTCCATATCACTGGCCTCCATTCCCGCCGTCGTCGCCCTGATCATTTACCTGGTGCTGGTGCCGCTGATGGTTTTTTTCCTGCTCAAGGACAAGGACATGGTGCTGGCCTGGGTAAGGCGGTTTCTACCTACCGATCGACGCCTTTTCGGGCACTTGTGGGAGGAACTCGACGCGCAGTTCGGCAACTATATCCGCGGCAAGGTATATGAGATCCTCATTATCGGCTCGGCAGCCTACATCATATTCAGAGTCCTTGACCTGAACTACGCACCGCTTCTGGCTATCGCCGTCGGTCTATCGGTACTGGTGCCGTTCATCGGCGCCGCCATAGTGACCATACCGGTGGCCGTGGTGGGATATTTCCAGTGGGGGCTGAGTTGGGATTTTATCTGGCTGATCGGTGCCTACCTGTTGCTTCACTTTTTCGACGGCAACCTGCTTGTGCCGATCCTGTTTTCCGACGTGGTTAACATCCACCCTGTCGCCATCGTCGCGGCCATCCTGGTTTTCGGCGGTATGTGGGGATTCTGGGGTGTGTTCTTCGCGATTCCCTTGGCGACGCTGGTCAAGGCGTTGATCAATATCTGGCCCAAGTACGAGGAAGAAGCGCCGGTCAGGCCCTAGATAGACGTTCGGAATTCTGGAATTGGCGGCGTTGCGGCCCCTGGGTTCCGGACACGCTGTGAATACATCCATGTACGCTCGATCGCCGCGTCCCTGCGGCTCACGGTCCG
>CAZNWR010000287.1:0-3489 GCA_964576645.1 uncultured Enterobacteriaceae bacterium
GCTTGAGTCGTAATCTGCACGTGTTTCCGAAATCGAACTCGAGAGAGCGCGAAAATGACCAAGTCCGAACTTATAGAGTCGCTGGCCAGACGGCAGGCACAGCTTGCATATAAAGACGTAGAGCTGGCGGTTAAGACGATCCTGGAGTACATGGCGCAGACACTGTCCAACGGGGAACGCATCGAGATAAGGGGGTTCGGGAGCTTCTCGCTGCATTATCGTCCACCGCGCGTGGGGCGTAATCCCAAGTCCGGTGAGCCCGTTTCCCTGCCCGCGAAATACGTGCCCCACTTCAAACCCGGCAAGCAGCTGCGCGAACGCGTGGATGAGGCCCGGGAAAACCACAGGCCGCTTGCGGCAAACCCTTTCGCCCGCCAAGTGTAACCTCCTTCAGGCGCACGGCCGCTTGGACGGTTTGGCCGGGATGCGGGGTATTCGCTCCGCTTAATCTCGCCGTACATTCGTGTACCGCTCGGATCAGCTCCGTGCGCTTTATAGATCCGTGTATCGCGCGCTCTGCTCATGCCGCTGCACAGACCCACCCAACGCCCGCGATCCGCTGTGCCAACCGAAGCTTATGCGGCGTTGCGCTCTCATGCTGTCCGGACGGCAACCTCGGGTATCGCGCAATTCGGAACATCTATTTAGAATGACCGTCACACGGCAACTTTCGATGGTGATCATGTCGCGACTTATTACGCTGGGCGCAATACTCGTGTTCCTTGCGCTGGGGCTTCTTTTCCACGTGCGCAACGACCAGTTCGTGACCCTGGACTACTATGCCGGCGCAATCGATCTCCCGTTTTCACTTTGGATGTTCATAAGTCTGGCGCTTGGCAGCGCACTCGGGATGCTTGCAAGCCTGCCGGCCATTGTGAGACTGAAGAGGGAGAACGCCAGGCTTGCCAGGCAGGTGAAGGTGACTGAACGAGAACTCAATAACCTGAGAGTTATCCCGCTCAGGGACACGCCCTGATGTTTCAACACTGGATGTATCTGCTGTGGCTTCTGCTGCCGCTGGCGGCGGCATCCGGCTGGTGGGCCGCCCATCGGAGCCGGACTTCGGCGCGGCGCCCGGGCGGCCCGGGACTGAGTCCGGAATACTTTCGCGGATTGAACTACGTACTTAATGAACAGCCGGACAAGGCCATAGAGGTATTTATCAGAATAGCGGAGGTGGACAGTGAAACCGTTGAGACCCATCTCGCATTGGGAAACCTGTTTCGCCGCCGGGGTGAGGTCGATCGTGCCATCCGTATTCACCAGAACCTGATAGCCAGGCCGACACTTAACCGCGATCAGCGTGCGCTTGCGTTGCTGGAACTGGGAATCGACTATATGCGCTCCGGGCTTCTCGACCGTGCCGAAGGTCTGTTCATGGAGCTTGTGGAGACCGGCGCCTATACGTCGCAGGCATTCCGCCAGCTCCTCGACATATACCAACAGGAGAAAGACTGGCCAAACGCCGTAGTCATTGCACGTCGCCTGGAGGCGACTTCCGCTGAAAACATGGATCCCGTGATTGCACAGTTCTACTGCGAACTCGCGTGCGAGAGCCTGGATGCCGGAAATGAAACACAGGCCAGAGAACATTTGAAGAAGGCGCTGAACATCGACCCCGGGTGTGTGCGGGTGAGCCTGCTCGAAGGCGAGTTGGCGCGCAAGGCGGGCAATATCAAAGGTGCGATTAAGGCGCTGAAACGCATTGAGCGGCAGGATCCTGATTACCTCCCCGAGGCACTGACACCGCTTTATCTTTGTTACCGGGAAATGGGCAAGCTTGAAGAATTCAGAACCTATCTGGCGCGGGTAGTTGATACCTATGGTGGTATCACTTCGCTGCTGTTGCTGACTGATCTTACATTGGATTTGGAAGGTCAGGATGAGGCCGTGCGCTTTCTTTCGGACAAGTTGAAAAAGCGGCCGACGGTCCGTGGTGTTGAACGTCTCATTGAATATGCCATGGACAAGTCGGAGGGTGGGATCCGTGACAGTCTTACGACGATTCGTGATCTGTTTGAAAACCTGGTCGAGCGCCGCTCCGTCTACAGGTGCACGCGCTGCGGCTTCGACGCAAAATTACTGCACTGGCAGTGTCCCAGTTGCAAGAAATGGAGCTCGGTAAAGCCCGTTCACGGTGTCGAAGGTGAGTGATCCCAGAATAATTGTGGCGCTGGACGTTCCGGACCGTGCGCAGGCTCAAGGCATTGCCGATCGGCTGGATCCCGGGCACTGCCGGTTGAAGGTCGGTAAGGAACTGTTTACCCGGTCCGGGCCGGCCATGGTTGAGTGGCTGGTCGAGCGGGGTTTTGACGTGTTTCTGGATCTTAAATTTCACGATATTCCCAACACGGTATACCGGGCCTGCAAGGCCGCCGCTTCGCTCAGGGTCTGGATGCTGACGCTTCACGCCTGCGGCGGGCGGGAAATGTTGACGGCCGCGGCGGAAGCAGTAAAAGAATTTCCGCGGCGTCCCCTGTTGGCGGGGGTAACCGTATTGACCAGCATGTCCGCCGGGGGCCTGCTGGACGTGGGAGTGACCGACGACGTCGCAACCCAGGTGCGGCGCCTGGGCAAGCTTGCCCTTGATGCCGGCGTTGATGGCTTGGTTTGTTCGGCGCTGGAGACGGAAATGTTGCGGCGCGAGTTCGGATCGGCGCCGGTTCTCGTTACTCCGGGGATCCGGCCGGCGGGTATTGCCTCGGATGATCAGGATCGCGTGGCCTCGCCGGCGCAGGCAATACGCGCCGGCAGCAGTTACCTGGTGATCGGCCGGCCCGTGATCCGGGCCGACGATCCGTTGCAGGCACTGCGCGACATTGAAGCCGAGGTAACGGCGGCGCTGATGCAGCAGCGGGCCGCAGACCAATCGAAATGAGCACGGCTGAAAGTATTCCTCCCCAGGGTGCCGACATCAGTCCCCTGCATCCGGAATTGCCGCGTCGTGCCGGCGAAAGACGTTACTGGACTCAACTATATGGCAGCACCCGGGCGCTGGCCATGGCGGGCGCCGCGACCGCCTCTCCCGGGCCGCTGCTGGTCCTGTCCCCGGACCCCAATAGCGCGGAACAGTTGGCGGACGAGTTGCGGTTCTACCGGAACGAGCCGGATGATTTCCCCGTCCTTAGCTTTCCCGATTGGGAAACCCTGCCCTATGACCAGTTTTCCCCCTATCAGGATATCGTTTCCGAGCGGCTGTCGGTGCTGGGGCGGCTTGGAGAGCTGCATCGCGGCGTTCTGGTGGTGCCCGTTTCCACGGCCATGCATCGCTTGCTCCCGCAGGATTATCTGCGCCAGCACAGCTTGCAGCTCAGCGTGCGCCAGAAGCTGCAACTTGAACCGTTTCGGCATGCAATGGAAGAGGCGGGATACCGGTTTGTTTCCCAGGTAGCGGAACATGGTGAAATCGCGGTCAGGGGATCGATCCTGGCGGCCGTCTTCTGCACCATCTCGCGCTGCTCCTTGACCATCGCCACCGCGAAGATGGCG
>CAZNWR010000288.1:0-3485 GCA_964576645.1 uncultured Enterobacteriaceae bacterium
CCTGTCGGCGTTTGAATTCCCGCAGGCCGATTCCACCCTTGTCGGGATCGCCGACCTTTCCCAGGAACGTCGATAAGGGCTTGAGATTGTCCACCGTGAGGTTATTGGCTATGTGAATGGAATCGGATCGCAACAATTCCCTCAACAAAGGGTTGGTCATGGCCTGCCGCTTCACGTCGTCAAGGATCTCTTCATCCAGATAACGCGTGCCGATGCGGTAATCCCCGGAATAATGAAACCAATCGTCACGGCGCAGGGTACGTGCAAGCCGGGTCTTGCCGACGCCGGACATACCGAGCAGCGTTACCGCTCTCCTGTCCCACTGCCTGAATTCACTGCCGCTGAGCCTCATGAATCGCACCCGGACCTGAAAAGGACCGGAATCCTAGCCCAAAAGCTGAAAATTTACCAAGATCCGGCCCGGTAGGTGGATCTCCCGGCATCTGATACGCACGGCCAGGAGCGTTACGGCAGCCGGATGACGGAGCGTGAGCCGCAGGGGCGAGCAGCACTGCTGCGAGCGACCGTACAGGGATGTACGGGACGGACTAAGGTTTATGCATCACATGCGCCGGATCCCGCCCTGCGTCCATGTAAATCGAGGTCGACCAGGGGAAGAGAGCGCACGCGAGCACCCGTTGCAGCGTATACCGCATTTGCCACGGCCGGAGCGACAGTCGGCACCCCGACCTCCCCCATTCCCCCCGGCGGTTGATCGCTTTGCACGAACTGAACTTCGATTTCGGGAGCATCTTTCAACCGGATCATCGGGTAATTGGGAAAGTTGCTCTGCACCACCCGGCCCTGATCTATCGTAATCTTTCCATACAGGGCGGCGGACAGGCCGAACACGATCCCGCCCTCCACCTGCGCCCGCGCAATCTGAGGATTGACAATCTCACCGGCATCGACCGCCGCACAGATCCTGTACACGGACAGAACTCCGGCGTCGTCAACGCCGACTTCCGCCGCCTCGGCAACGATTGTCTGGAAACATTCTTTGACGGCTATCCCCATGCCACGGCCAAAGCCCGGCACACGGCCCCAGCCGATCATGTCCGCGGCCTTGCGCAAAACAGCCTGGTAACGGGGCTTTTTTCGAAGCAGATCCAAGCGGAACTGCAGCGGGTCGCGGCCCGCACTACAGGCCAGTTCATCCACGAAGGATTCTATAAAAAAGCCCTGGTAGGAATGTTCAACACTGCGCCAGTAACCCAGGGGCACGGGTGATTCGCAGGCAACCCTGCCGATTTGCAGATTGGGGATGGCGTAGGGCGGCAGCGCAGCGGTTCTGCCTTCGTTGAAGCCCATATCCGTGAACACATTGTCCCAAACCGACGGATATCCATCGGGGCCAAGCACCGCTCGAAAACGGCTGTATGTGGCCGGCCTGTACCGGTCGTGCTGGATATCCTGCTCCCTGGACCAGATCAATTTGACCGGGCGGGATACCGCCACGGCCAACGTGGCGGCCTCGCGAACAAAATCAAGGCCGTTGGGCAGGCGCCGGCCGAAAGCGCCGCCCAGCGGCATGGGATGTACAGTGACCTGCGACTGCTTGAAGCCGCAGGCATCCGCCGCCGCCGCCCGGGCCGCGAGCGGGTCCTGGGTGCCCGCCCAGATTTCGAGACGTCCGTCCCGGTAATGGGCGGTACAGTTCAGCGGCTCCATGGCTGCATGAGCAAGAAACGGAGCCCTGTATACCGTTTCATGTACGCTCTCGGCGTGCTCAAGAACCGCGCGGGGACGGCCGCTGGAAAAATCGTTGCTCGGGTGTTTGGTCCGCAATGCACGTTGAAAGTCGGAATCCAGCTTGATGCTGCTGAATCCTGCATGCGGCCCATTGTCGAACTCGACCGGCAAAGCCGCCAACGCCCCATGCGCGCGCCAGTAACTATCCGCGGTGACGGCAATGGCCCTGTGCAGCTTGACGATCTTATGGATCCCCGGTCGCTTGACGATTTCAGTATCGTCATATGACACGACATTACCGCCGAATACCGGTGCATGCCGGATGGCGGCATAAAGCATTCCGGGCAGGGTGAAATCCATTGCGTACAACGTGGAACCGTCCACCAGCCCGGGGAGATCAAATCGGGCGATGCTCTTCCCGCAAATCGTATGTTCGGCGCGTTGCTTGAGCACCGGCGCCCGCGGCGGCGCAGTGGCAGCGGCGCGCGCCGCCAGAGCACCGTATTCAACCGCTCTGCCGGTAGCATCGTGAAATACCCGGCTGTTGCTTGTGCGGCATGTGGAAGCAGCTACATCCCACGAGGCGGCGGCGGCCCGGATGAGCATCATTCTTGCCGCCGCGCCGGCTCTGCGCATACCCAGCTCCCCGGTAAAGCGTACGCTGGCACTGCCGCCGGTAGTTTGTACATCCATCAAGTCGGCGATCTTGAATGCCGCATAATCCAGCCGGCCCTCCAGCGCGCGGGGGAACGGCACGTTGCCGAGCACAAAGCCGCGCACCATCTCACCAATGGCATAGGCATCCTCCGCCGGCGCCTGGCGCACCCGCACCTGGCTCCAGTCCGCGTCCAGTTCGTCCGCCGCCATCATCGCCAGTGCCGTGTGTACGCCCTGTCCCATTTCCACGTGTGGAACCAGGACAGTGATCCGCCCGTCTTCCGCGATTTCTATCCAGGTCGTCAAAAACCGGCAGCCGGGATCGGGCCGTCCGTGAATGGCGAGGCGGTTGGGGGTCGCAACGTATGCCACCAGAAGGCCACCGCCAAGTGCCGCGCCCCCCGCCAGAAACGTCCGCCTGGTCAGCTTACTCAAGTCGCCGGTCCCTGCTTTACCTGCTTCAGTGCGGCGACCGCCGCGCGAATGCGGACGTAGGTGCCGCATCGGCAGATGTTGGTTACAGCGTCGCCCAGTTCCGAGTCCGTCGGCTGGGGATTCACCTGCAGAAGTGCCGCAACGGCCATGATCATGCCTGACTGGCAATAACCGCACTGGGGAACCTGTTGCGCGATCCACGCGCGCTGGACTGCATGAAGCCGCCCCTCGCCCAGGCCCTCAATAGTGGTGATCCGGGCTCCTTCCACGGATTGCACGGGGACAATGCAACTGCGCACTGCCTTGCCGTCCACGTGCACCGCGCACGCCCCGCAATCGCCTATGCCGCACCCGAACTTTGTACCCGTCAGACCGAGTTTCTCACGCAGCACCCAAAGCAGCGGCATTTCGGCGTCCGCCGCTACATTGACCTGTTTGCCGTTGACCGTTAGCTTGAATGGCATAAAGAACCGCCCGTTGGACAATGATAGATCAACGTGAACTGGAAAGTACGGGATGATACGAAAGTCCGGCGGTGCGGCACGCCAGCGCGGGACTGGGCGGGATCATCAAATGGTCACGGGCTAGACAGGCGCTCCGAATTCTGAAATCAACGGCGTTGCTGCATCCAGGGGACAGACCGTGAGCCGCCGGGACGCGGCGGTCGAGCGTACATGGATGTATTTACAGCGTGTCTGTCA
>CAZNWR010000289.1:0-1208 GCA_964576645.1 uncultured Enterobacteriaceae bacterium
AACTCGTAACAGTGTGCTCCCGGCAGGCGCTCGAGTTGGTGTTTCTTCAGCATTTTTTCCAGCGCGCCGCCGGTGCCGCAGTCCCCGTAGGCCACGAATATATCCTGGTAATGATCCCTGGCCTTTGCGATGGCGCCCTCGACCGCTGCTGTAATTCGCTCAGGCCGGTTATGTAATTGCGGCGGTAGACATTGAAAGTGCACATGCTCCCAGCCGTTGACGCGTTTGATCCGCACCAGTTCCCGGGCAATGGCGCCGCAGGCGATGACTAAAACCGGCTTGGCTGTCCCAGCCGCCATATTTCACGCTGATTGGGTCATCAGTTGCTTGGCGACTTCGACGGCGGTCGCCGCATCGCGGCAAAAGGCATCCGCGCCAATGGTCTTGCCGAACTCCTCGTTCAAGGGAGCCCCGCCCACGATCACAATGTAATCATTGCGAATACCCCGTTCCTTCATGGTATCAATCACTGTTTTCATATAGGGCATGGTGGTGGTCAGCAGCGCGGACATGGCCAGGATATTCGCGCGGTGCTTCTCGATCGCTTCGATGTAGGTGGCCGCTTCAACGTTGATGCCCAGGTCAATGACCTCGAAACCCGCGCCTTCCATCATCATCCCGACCAGGTTTTTGCCGATGTCGTGAATGTCTCCCCTGACAGTCCCCACGACCACGGTGCCAACGGGTTTGGCTCCGGTATCTGCAAGGATGGGTTTGAGGACAGCCATGCCGGCTTTCATCGCGTTGGCGGATTGCAACACTTCAGGAACAAACAGGGTGCCGTCGCGGAAATCGACACCGACGATAATCATGCCTGCAACCAGGGCTTCTTCCAGCACCCGTTTGGCGCTCCAGCCGCGGTCCAGCAGAATCCGGGTAGCCTCGGCAATTTCATCGGCCAGACCTTCGTAGAGATCATCGTGCATTTGCTCTACCAGTTCGTCGTCGGGCAGTGTCGACAGGATAATTTCTTTGCCTTCGTATTCCTTGTTCATGTTCTTGCTCTTCCAGGTTTCATAACGGTTACCAGCGCCCGTTACCGGGACGCATGTCGGCCGGTTCCAGGCGGATCGGGAATTTTTCACGGATGCGCGCGTCTGCGGGCGGCGCTATCCGTTCGGGATAGTGGATTGAGAGTATTTGCTTTACCCGCTCATGCGCCAATTGGTAGATGTTTTCGCGCCCGCCGGCTTCCCATTCTCCAGGCG
>CAZNWR010000289.1:1218-3480 GCA_964576645.1 uncultured Enterobacteriaceae bacterium
CTGCGGTCGGCAATTTCCGGGTACAGGTATTCGGTCCGCATCAGTTCAAGGGTTTGCGGCTTGTCCAGGTAATGCCCGCTGCCGCGCACGGCATCGTAGATGACATCGTAGGATAAGGCTTCTTCGGTCACTTCGATGCCACGCATCAGCCGCAGCACATTACCCAGCATATCGTTATCGATCACCATGCCTTCGAAGGACTGGCCGATCAGGCTGCCTACTGTGCCCGGGTAGGCCGAAATCAGGTTACTGCCGGCCAGGGCCAGGGCAGTCGCGCTAATGGCTTTTTCATAACCCGCCTGCGCATCCATGGTTTTGGCGTCGGTCATCCCGCAAGCGGTGCTGGTGATGAATCCATAATAATTGGCCAACTGGGCCGTCGCAGCCATGATTAGCGCTTCCTCGCCGCTGCCGCCGGTGAAGGAACCGGTCCTGAGATCGGATATGAAAGGCCACATGCCGAAATTGATCGCGGCACCGGGCCGGACCAGGTTGACCACTGCCATGCAGGCCAGGGTTTCGGCAAATGCCTGTGCCAGAGTGCCGGCCAGCGCGGCCGGTGAGGTTGCACCCGCCTGTGGCGCGATCGCCACGTCGCCGACCAGGCCAAGTTCCGCCAGTTTGACCAACACCTCCGCATTGTCTTTGCCAAAGCGCAGCGGTGACACGATGGGGCAACCGCCAAACGTACAGAACGGGCGCTTCAGAAAACCGCCTTCTTGGCCCAGATAGGTATCGAACAGGTCGATAATTGGCTCGATGTGTTTGACCACGGCAATCCCAAGCGCAAAATGCTTACGGCTGGCCGCCAGTTCCGCGTAGGCAATATTGATATCGTGCACATAAACATCGTGGCTGTACTCGGCAGCGATGAACGGCTGGCCGAACTGTTGAATATGTTGCAAGGTGTCGGCCAGCCGGGCTGCATCATATAGGTCGACCAGGCGCGTCGGACGGAAGCTTTGGCTGGCGTACTCAAAAATACTGACTGCTTCCCCGGCCGTGGTGAAATAGACTCGGTCGCCGCCGACTTCGTGATCGAACTGCGGATCGGGTGCGTAGGCCACGTACGACTTGGCATTGATATCCACCAGATCCTCAATCAGTGCCCGCGGAAAGCGCAGCCGGCCGTCCTCGCCCAGCGTGCAGCCTTTGGGCAGGGCGTAATGGAGGATTTCCGGGATCGGTTGACCGATGCCCAGGTTTTCCAGCAGGTCGAGCGCCGTGGCGTGAATCCGCTGAATATCCGTTTCGCTCAGGGGCTTGTACGCGCCGCCGGACATTCCGGGCCAGACCGCCTGGCTTCCGCCGGCGGTGGCGCGGCGGCGCAGGTGGGCTTCGCGGCCGCCCGCGCGTGATCGACCTGTTGCCATGCGCGTGCTCATGAACGTTTACCACCTTCCATTGCCGGGAATCATGGCTTCCCGGGGCAGCTCTATAGGAAACCGATCGCGGATCTTCCGATCTGTGGCAGGGTCGATGTACGCGGGATAATGGGACGCAAGAACTGTCCGCACCCGCTCGCCTGCCCGTTGCCGGATGTCGGGCGAGCCGTCCGTTTCCCATTGACCCGGCATGGAGCGATCGGACAATTGCGGATATTCGTATTCGCTGCGCATCAGTCGCAGTGTTTGCGGATGCCGCAGGTAATGCCCCTCTCCATGCACCACGTCCGAAATGGCTTCAAGAGACAGCGTTTCATCATTGACCTCAATGCCGCGCACGGTGCGCAGCACCGAACCCAGCATGTCATTGTCGATAACCAGCGCCTCCAGCGATCCCGCCATAAGATCACCCAACATGCCTGCGGACTCCGAAACATTGTTGCAGCCGGCATGAGCCGCCAGGGTCACCGCAATGCCCTTCTCGAAACCGGCCTGGTTGTCCGGCAATTTGGCATCAGTCATGCCGGCGCCAACGGAACTGGCCAAGCCATAATGATTGATCATCTGCACCGCTGCCGCACTGGCTAGGGCGGCCTCGCCGCTACCACCGGTGAACGCACCGGTACGCAGGTCAGAGATGAACGGCCACGGCCCGAGCATGACCGGATAACCCGGGTGCACCATATCCACCAAAAGCAGACCAGCCAGCGCTTCGGCCACGGCCTGCACCACCGCGCCCGCGAGCGCGGCCGGCGCCGTGGTGCCGGCCTGCGGAGCAACCACTATCCAGATCGGGGCGCCGAATTTGGTTGATTCCAGGCAGACTTCGCTGTTGTCGCTGCCGTAGCGCAAGGGAGAAATCACCGGGCAGCCACCA
>CAZNWR010000290.1:0-3408 GCA_964576645.1 uncultured Enterobacteriaceae bacterium
CGAGTCCGTCATTGCCGCCGAATTCGATCTGGATGAAGTTCGGGCCATGCGCATGGCCTGGGGCGTGTTCCGGGATCGGCGTCCGGATCTGTATGGTCCGTTACTGCAGAATTGAGCCATGCCTGGCCGGTTTCTTCCGCCGCTGAAGACGCCCCTGGAGGCCGGCTACCTCATGCCGCCGGAATGGGCGCCGCATGCGCGCTGCTGGATGGCCTGGCCGACGCGAGCTGAACTCTGGGGCGACAAGCTCGCCGATACCCAGAGTACCTACGCGGCCGTGGCCCGCGCCGTGGCGCGATTCGAACCGGTCATCCTGCTGGTGCCGCCGGACCATGTCGACAATGCCGCTGCGCAGTGTGAGGGGGCGGTCGACATTCTGCCCATGGATCTGGATGACTCCTGGACCCGCGATTCGGGACCGAATTTTGTGAAGAACGATAAGGGGGATCTGGCCGCGTCGATTTTTCATTTCAACGCCTGGGGCCGCAAGTTTGAACGTTTCGGCCGCGATGCGGCCATGGGACACCGCATCGCCGAGTACCTGGGCATACCGACTTTCAGTTCACCGTTGTTCATGGAAGGCGGCGGCATCAACGTGGACGGTGAAGGGACCGTGCTGACCTCGGAAAGCTGCATTCTGAACGGCAATCGCAATCCGGGTTTAACCAAGGCTGAGGCCGAGCGCGAACTGTGTCATGCGCTGGGGGCAAAGAAAGTGCTGTGGATCCCGGGGGATCCCACCGATCAGGCAACTGACGGTCACGTGGACGGTCACGCCTGCTTCATCCGGCCGGGCGTGGTATTGGTGGAAATTTGCCCGGATCCCGCCAACGACCGCTACGCCCTGCTCCAGGAAAATCTCAAGGCGTTGCAAGGCGCTACGGATGCCGCCGGCCGGCCACTGCAGATCGTCACCATCGATGAGGCGCACGAGGCTGAGGCGGAGGGCGATTTCTACTGCATGTCCTTCATTAATTTTTACATTGCCAACGGCGGTATCGTCATGGCCAGCTACGGCATTCCCGGAGATGCGCAGGCCTATGAAACCATCAGCCGCTTGTTCCCGGATCGCGAAGTTGTGCAGGTGGACATTCACAACGTCGCCGTGGGCGGCGGCGGCATCCACTGCATTACGCAGCAGCAGCCGGCCTGAAGAGTTGAGCCGAATTTTGCTATGGTCGCTGTGTAGAGTCTAAGGGGTCGGAGTGCCTGCTCCGATCCCTGCTTTAGAAATCCATCCTTATGCGGAACCAAGCTACGTTGCGGTATCTGGTTTCCGGACCGTGAGCCGCAGGGACGCGACGATCGAGCGTACATGGACGTATTTACAGCGTGTCCGGAAAACAGATACCGCAACGCCGATGGCTTTGTGAATCACACTTCTGAACGCCTGATACAGGCCTATCGGGTCCGCGGCTCGATAATGCGGCTCAACCGGTCCGGATTGCCCTCGTCGCGCACCAGGTGCGGGTAGCGGTTGCCGCCGTGATAGTTGATGGTGTAGCCGACGTAGAAGTCCTCGCCCTCCATGAGCAGGGCAATGCCCTGCCTGGGGTCCTTCGCCGCGGCGCTGATGGCGTCGGTCAGCCGTTCGGCCTCGCCGAAGTCGAACTTGCGACCGTTGACCGCCACCAGCTTCATGCCGGGTGTGATGCCCGCCTTGAAGGCGGGGCCGTTCCACAGGGCATCGAGCACCTTGCCATGCTTGTCCAGGAGCAGGCCGACGGAATCCATGACGTCCACGACCTTGTGCAGCTTGTCGTAGTCCTTCTGGTATTGCGTCGGTTGGTCGGTGTAGACCAGCCGCCAGCCGCCGCGGGTGATGCCCTCCAGCGGCGCGCCGTGACCGGTGCGGTCCAGGCGATCCTTGAGAAAGGCGGTCCAGTCGAACGGCGCGATCCGGTTCAGCGCCTGGACTATGTTGTCGAAGGTATAGGTGTATACGGCCACCTTGCCGTTGTCCATGCCGTAGAACGCCTTGCAGAAGTCATCCAGGGAGCGGTTGCCGTGGGTGAGCTGGCGGATCTTGGTATCCACGTCCAGCCAGATGAGCACGCCTTCCGAATAGAAGTCGGTACCGCGGCGCCAGCTTCGCCAGGCCTCCGGCGCCCGGTAGAGAAGCTGCGCGGCGACGGTGGTGTCCGACAGGGGACGCCACTCGCGCCCCGGCCGGTGGCTCATGTCCGCCGCGGTGTAGGCCAGGAACTGGCGGTACTGATGCGGCGTCCACAGGCCGCTGCGTGCCGTCAGCACATTGCCGAGATAACTGGTCAGTCCTTCGTACACCCACAGCAGATCGGTCTGCATCGGCTTTTCATAATCGGGCGTGGCCAGATCGGCGGGGCGGCGGTACTTGCCGTTCCAGGAATGGACGAACTCGTGGGGCAGCAGGCCCACCGCGGCGACTTTCGCCGCCGGGTCGAGAAAGTAACGCTCATAAGTGCGATCGTCGCTGGACTGATGATGCTCCAGGCCGAAGTGCGCGGTGTTACTGCTGAGGGTGAGCAGGAAATCGTAATGGTGGTAATGGCGCGAGCCGAACAGGGCGTGGGCTTCCAGTATCAATCGTTTGTAATGCGCAATCTCCGATGGGTCGGCATCCAGGGCGTCAGGGTCATCGGCCGCCACGTCAAGCGTGTGCCTGACGCCGCCCATAGGGGTGAGATCAAAGCGCCGGAAATAACGGCCGGTCAGCACCGGCGAGTCCACCAGCGTCTCGAGGGACACCGGTGCGAAATGGATGGTCTCCATGTTGCGCTGGACCTGTTCCAGGGCGGTAGCAAACTGCCAGCCGGCGGGCAGGATGATCGACGGCTGCACCTGGATGGCTGCCGCGGGCGGCCCGGCGGGATAAAGCACCAGTTGATTCCAGCTCAGCACGGCGAGGTTGGGCGTGGTGGAAACGCCGCCGGTGAATTTCCCCGCGTTCACCGGGGCGAGAAAATCGAATGCGGCATGGAGTTCGCTGACGCCCCTGGGTATTCGCAGGTGAAAGGTGAACATGTCCACCCGGTCGCGCTTCCACGGCAGCACTTTTCCGTTGGCCTGGAAATAGAGACCGGAAAGATTGGTGACGGGACCGGTGGGACCGTGTTCGCCGGGAATGTACTTGGGGTAGAGCAGGGTCAGCGGCCCCGGGTGCACCGGGATCGTCATTTTCGCGTGCAGCAGTCCGCGGGCGGCATTGGAAAGATCCACCGTGAGTGTCATGCGCCCGGTGTCGGCGCGCGCCACGCCACAGAGGCATGTCAGAAATGCCAGGGTACTGAAAAATAGCCGGTGCCTGAGGTTCATGGTCGATCTGGTGCCTGGCCCGGACTATTCATGAAAGTCGGAGGCAGGTGGCGGACGGGTCCTGCCAGCGGGCACGGCCTTCGTGCTCGCACGCTGCGCGCGATAGGCCATACC
>CAZNWR010000291.1:0-3373 GCA_964576645.1 uncultured Enterobacteriaceae bacterium
GTGGGAAGCCGGTTCGCTGGGCGGCGGCGACGTACTGGCCGGTGCCGTGGGCGTCGGAGTCGATGGAAACCAGCGCACCTTCCTGCTTTGCCACATGACACCACGTATCCAGCAGATCGAGCCGTTCAGGGTGAGCGTTAAGCTCCAGCGCCACGCGATTATCGCGGGCACAGCGGATGATTTGCTGCATGTCCACGTCGTAAGGATCGCGGTGGTCGATGAGACGCCCGAGGGGATGCGCCAGTATTGATACAACGGGATTTTCCAGGGCGGTCATGATGCGCCGGGTCTGCTTAGCGCGGGACAGGTTGAATTTGCTGTGCACCGCGGCCACTACGATATCCAGATCCGTCAGCACCGAGTCGGGCAGGTCGAGGCTGCCGTCTTCCAGAATGTCCACCTCCATGCCCCGGAGCAAGGTGATGCCTTCCAACTCTGCGTTGGCCTTGCCGATTTCCGCTCCCTGCCGGGCCAGACGCGCCGGATCCAGACCGTGAGCCACGGTCAGGCGCTGTGAGTGATCGGTAATGGCCAGGTATTTAAGGCCTGCCGCTTTCGCGGCGCGCCCCATATCCAGGACACTGTCATGCCCATCACTTGCCTTGGAATGGGCGTGCAGATCCCCTTTCAGATCCTTCAGTTCGATGAGCGCAGGCAGCTTACCCGAAACGGCAGCCTCGATTTCTCCCCGATCCTCGCGCAGTTCCGGCGGGATCCAGTCCATGCCTATGGCCCTGTACACAGAAGGCTCGTCGATGCCCGCCACGGATCTCTTACCCCGATACACGCCGTATTCGTTGATCTTCAGATGCCTGTCCTGGGCGAGGCGGCGGATGGCAATGTTATGGGCTTTGGAGCCGGTAAAATACACCAGCGCCGCACCCCAGCTTTGTTTGGGTATGATGCGCAGGTCCACCTGCAGACCCGACTCGAGCACGACAGTGCCGCGCTTGGGGCCCCTGGCGAGCACCTCCTTAACTTCATCGTAGCGGGTGAAATGCTTCATTACCCCTCCGCCATCGGCGGCGGCCACCAGGATATCGATGTCGCCCACGGTCTCGCGCATGCGCCGGAAGCTACCGGCGATGACGGCCTCGTCCACACCCTGGATTTTGCGCAGGTACCCGACAAAAGCTTCAGCGTACTCAGCGGCCTCGGCGAGCTTGAAGCGCCGTGCATGGGACAGATGGTGGGAGACCGCTTCCAGAATGTGCGCCTCGGTCTTGGGACCAAACCCCGCCAGCTTGCGGATACGGCCGTCCCTGGCCGCGCGCACCAACTGGGCCGGCGTCTGCACATCCAGGTCGTGCCACAGGGCCTTTACCCGCACCGGCCCGAGCCCCGGGATCTTCAGCAACTCGGTGACGGCCGGCGGTACCTCCGTACGCAGCCTTTGCAGGAGCTGACACGTTCCTGTTTCCAGTATTTCAGCGATCTTAGCGGCGAGATCGTCGCCAATACCTGAGAGTTCTGTCAGATCTTCACCCTGGTTCCGCAGGGTTTTCAGGTCCCGTCCCAAGGCCCCGATGCTGCGCGCGGCGTTGCGATAGGCGCGCACCCGGAACGGATTGGCCCCCCGCACTTCGAGCAGTTCGGCGATTTCCTCGAAGATGGCGGCGACGGTGGCGTTATGGACGGGCATGGATCCCCCTCTCCCCGGCCCTCTCCCTCAAGGGCGAGGGAGACCACCTGGATGGTCCCGGGTTATTCGTGAAGTTTGACGTCTCCGCGCTGGCGGCGGATCTGGTCCTCTATACGTCTTCCGGCCGCATTGAAGGCATCCCGGAGTGCCACATAGATATCTTCGCTGTGGTCGTGGTTTACCACCACCTGGCTGCCGGGGATGTTCACGACGAGGCGCACGTTGAACTGATTCCCCTGCTGGTGATGCCTGTGCGGCTTTTCCACTGAGACGGTGCAGCCGGTGATGCGCGGATGAAACTCCTCCAGCTTCGAAATCTTCTCGCGAATATGCTGGTCCAGCGTCGGGGAATGGTCAATGCCGTGAAAGGTGATATTCGGAGATCGCTGCATGAAATCCTCCTTAGGAGATTCGGGCGCCACCGCCCAGGTATCTGCTGAACCAGTCCGCGGCCAGGTGTGCCACCTGTTCGAGGGTGCCTGGCTCCTCGAACAGGTGCGTGGCTCCCGGCACGATTTCCAGGACCTTTACCCCCATGATCTGTTCATAGGCCCGGCGATTCAGTCCGATAACCACGTCATCGTTGCCGCCCACGATCAACAGCGTCGGCGCTTGTACCCGCGGTAGTGCGTCAATGGCGAGATCCGGTCGCCCGCCGCGCGAAACCACCGCCTTGATTGCCGCATTGTCCGCCGCCGCCTTCAGGGCGGCGGCGGAACCGGTGCTCGCGCCGAAGTAGCCGATGGGCAGAGCGCCGGCGCCAGCCTGCTGTGTCAGCCAGTGAGTCGCGCCCAGGAGCCGATGGGTAAGCAGATCGATGTCAAAGCGCGTTTCGTAATCGCGATCCTCCGCCTCGGTCAGCAAATCGAACAGCAGGGTAGCGATACCTTCGCCGTGGAGGTAATCGGCGACAAAGCGGTTTCGCGGAGACAGCCGGCTGCTCCCGCTGCCATGGGCAAATACGACCACGCCAGCGGCCTCGGCCGGCACTGCCAGTTGGCCGGCATGGTTCGCCCCGTCCAGGCGAATCGTTACGCCCGACTCGATGTCCGCTGCCAAGCTGCTTCGCCCTCCTGGTAAAACTCCGCCAGCACCCGAGTTACATCCTCATCGCTCACCTGCTGGAAATCTTCGTAGTAAGCGCCCACCGCACCCAGGTAACGGACCGGAATATCCACCGCCACCACCTCGTCCACCAGGCGCCGAAGCCTGGCGGCCGTATCGCCGGGCACTACCGGTACTGCCACTACCAGCCGGCCCGGCTCGTGCTTGCGCGCCTGTATGATCGCCGCCTCCATGGTCAATCCCGTGGCGATCCCGTCGTCCACCAGGATAGCCAGCTTTCCGGTTACCGGAACCCGGGGACGGTCTCCCAGGTATTTGCGATAGCGCCGGTGCGCCTCCTGCTGCTGCTCCAGGGTGGCGCGCTGAAACCAGGATTGATCCACGCGCCGTATTTCAGCGGGATTGGTGGCAAGGTCCCCCGTCTCCGTGACCGCGGCGATGGCATATTCCGGACTCAAGGGATGGCCTATTTTGCGCGCCGTGATGAGATCCAGGGGCATCCCCAGACGGCGCGCCACCTCCGCGCCGAGAATGACGCCGCCGCGCGGCAACGCAAATACCACGCCGTCCTGCCCATTGAATTTCAACAGCCGTGCCGCCAGTTGCAGGCCGGCATCGACACGATCCTTAAAATACATGTCCGGATCCCCGGTAATGGTCCGAACC
>CAZNWR010000292.1:0-3301 GCA_964576645.1 uncultured Enterobacteriaceae bacterium
CTACCTGCTCAACGGCAGCAAAATGTGGATCACCAACGGACCCGATGCCGACACGCTGGTGGTCTATGCCAAAACGGACGCCGGTGCCGGGCCGAAAGGCATCACCGCGTTCCTGGTGGAAAAAGGTTTCAGGGGTTTCAGCACCGCGCAGAAACTGGACAAGCTGGGCATGCGCGGGTCCAACACCTGTGAACTGGTATTCCAGGATTGCGAGATCCCCGAGGAAAACATATTGGGCCGGGAAAACGAGGGCGTGAAGATCCTTATGAGCGGTCTGGATTATGAGCGGCTGGTGCTGGCGGGCGGGCCACTGGGGATCATGCAGGCCTGCCTCGATGTGGTTGTTCCCTACGTGCACGAGCGCAAACAGTTCGACCAGCCCATTGGCGAATTCCAGCTCATGCAGGGCAAGCTGGCGGATATGTACACGACGCTGAACGCCTGCCGCGCCTATGTTTATGCCGTGGCCAAGGCCTGCGATCGCGGCGAGACAACGCGCAAGGACGCCGCCGGCGCCATTCTCTACTCCGCTGAGAAGGCGACCCAGGTGGCGCTGGAAGCCATCCAGTCCCTGGGCGGCAACGGCTACATCAACGAGTTTCCCACCGGCCGGCTGCTGCGCGACGCGAAGCTGTACGAGATTGGCGCGGGCACGAGTGAGATCAGAAGGATGCTGATTGGGAGGGAGTTGTTCAGGGAAACGGCATGAAAACCCCACTGTCATCCTGGAACAACTTCATCCCGGGAGCGTCAGCGAACAGGAACCAGTCGATTCGGGAAGTCCGCGAAGCGGACACTTACGCAACCGACTTTAGCCGGCGGGGGCAGTTCCAGAGCCCAGTTAATGTGAGGTGCGCCAAAGGCGCACTTTATCCACTGGATTCCGGCCTTCGGCCGGAATGACGACGAAGAGACAATATGGCCGTAATAAAATCAACCATCGACCCGAAGTCGGACCTCTTCAAGGCCAACGCCGAAGCCATGTTGGCGCTGGTTGCCGACCTGCGCGCCAAGGTGGAGGTCATCGGCCGCGGCGGCGGGGACAAGGCCCGGGAAAAGCACCTGGCGCGCGGCAAGCTGCTGCCCAGGGATCGAATACGGAAACTGCTGGACCCGGGATCGGCGTTCCTGGAGTTTTCCCAGTTTGCGGCGTGGGGAATGTATGACGATGACGTGCCCGCCGCCGGGGTCCTCACTGGCATCGGCCGGGTTAGCGGACGCGAATGCGTCATCGTCGCCAACGACGCCACCGTCAAGGGCGGCAGCTACCTTCCGCTGACCGTCAAGAAACACGTGCGCGCCCAGGAGATCGCCGAAACCAACCGCCTGCCCTGCATTTACCTGGTCGACTCCGGCGGCGCGTTCCTGCCGGAACAGGACCAGGTCTTTCCCGATCGCGACCACTTCGGTCGCATCTTTTACAACCAGGCAAACATGTCGGCACGGGGCATTCCCCAGATCGCCGCGGTGATGGGTTCCTGCACCGCGGGCGGCGCCTACGTGCCGGCCATGTCGGACGAAGCCATTATCGTGAAGAACCAGGGAACGATCTTTCTGGGCGGACCGCCGCTGGTGAAAGCGGCCACCGGGGAGGTGGTAACGGCCGAGGAGCTGGGCGGCGCCGACATTCATGCACGCACGTCCGGCGTGGCCGATCACTATGCGGTGGACGACGCCCATGCCCTGTCACTGGTGCGGACCATCGTCGCCAACCTCAACCGCATCAAGCGCATTCCGGTGGAAGTGCGCGACAGTGTCGAGCCCCTTTATCCGGCGGACGAGCTTTACGGCGTGGTCAACGCTGATCCACGCAAACCCTACGACGCCCGCGAAGTCATCGCGCGCATCGCGGACGGCAGCGAGTTCGATGAATTCAAGCAACTGTACGGCACCACGCTGGTATGCGGCTTCGCCCATATTCATGGTTACCCGGTGGGCATTCTCGCCAACAACGGCATCCTGTTTTCCGAATCCGCCCTGAAGGGCGCCCACTTCGTCGAGTTGTGCGATCAGCGCGGCATTCCCCTGGTCTTCCTGCAGAACATCACCGGCTTCATGGTGGGCCGCAAGTACGAGGCGGGCGGCATCGCCAAGGATGGTGCCAAGATGGTAACCGCGGTCGCCACCACCCGCGTGCCCAAGTTCACGGTCATCATCGGCGGCAGCTTCGGCGCCGGCAACTACGGCATGTGCGGCCGCGCCTACTCTCCACGGTTTCTGTGGACCTGGCCCAATGCACGCATCTCGGTCATGGGCGGCGAGCAGGCGGCCAACGTGCTGGGCCAGGTGCGGCGCGAGAACATCGAAGCCAGGGGCGGCCGCTGGAGCAGCGATGAGGAAGAGGCATTCAAGGCACCCATAAGGGAACAATATGAAACCCAGGGCCATCCCTATTACGCCAGTGCGAGACTGTGGGACGACGGCATACTCGATCCCGCCGACACACGCCGGGCACTGGGGCTGGGCATCTCCGCCGCCCTGAACGCGCCCATGGCGGAAAGTCATTTCGGCATTTTCAGGATGTGATCATGAGCGAACAGCACCTTACTTTTCAGGCGGACCAGCGCGGTGTCGCCACTTTAACCCTGAACCGGCCGCGCAAGCACAACGCGTTCGACGAACATCTCATTTCCGCGCTCACCCAGTCGTTCGAGGAAGTGGCAAACGATGAGTCCATACGGGTGCTCGTGTTGCGCGCAGAAGGCCCGAACTTCTGCGCCGGCGCCGACCTGGAATGGATGAAACGCATGTCCACCTACAGCTATGACGACAATGTGCGCGACGCCGAAGCCATGGCGCACATGCTCAAAACCCTGAACTTTCTGCCACAGGCAACGATTGCGCTGGTGCAGGGAGCGGCGCTGGGCGGCGGATCGGGACTGGCGTGCTGCTGCGACATGGTCGTGGCCGAGACCAACGCCGTGTTTGCCTTCAGCGAAGCGCGCCTGGGGTTGATCCCCTCCGCCATCAGCCCGTACGCGGTGCGCGCCATCGGTGCGCGCGCGGCCAGGCGTTACTTTCTCACGGCGGAGCGTTTCGACGCCGTTCGCGCCCGGGAGTTGGGCATGGTGAGCGAAGTGGTGACGAAAGAGCACCTGGACACGGCCCTGGAGAAACTTGTCACCGAGCTTTTGAAAAGCGGTCCGGCCGCGGTGCGCGCCGCCAAGCAGATGCTGTTCCGGGTCAGCGAGGAGCCGTTTTCAGATGAAATGGTCCGCGCCACGTCGGAAGGCATCGCCCGTATCCGCGCCACGGAGGAAGGCCGCGAAGGTGTGGCCGCGTTCCTGGAGAAACGCCGTCC
>CAZNWR010000293.1:0-3279 GCA_964576645.1 uncultured Enterobacteriaceae bacterium
GGCCGGAGGTTTGCAGCGCGGCGTGCGCCCGCTGGTAGTACGGCAGGCGTGAATTCAAAATCTCGCGCAGATCCGACATGGCGTCGTCATTGTCGGCCATGGGCCGGAAATCTCCCTGGTCCAACACCCGCTGCATATGATCTTCCGGGCGCGCGGCGATCCAGACGACGCGGCATGAATTAAGCAACAGCTCCAGTAATTCCGGGTTGGTCGCCAGGCTGCCGCCGGTTTCAATCACGCAACGATGATGATCGCGCAGGATCAGCCGCAGCGCGCGTTCCTCGAGGCGCCGGTAACCCGCCTCCCCGGACAATGAGAATATCTCGGACGTATCCATACCGGCCAGGCGTTCGATTTCCCGGCCGACGCGAACGAACGGCAGGCCGAGCCGCCGCGCCGCCGCCGCGCCCAGGGTCGACTTGCCCGCGCCCCGGAACCCGATCAGCGCCAGTCGATCGCGTACTCCGGCGCCGGGTTCAAACCATTCGCGCAGCTTGTCCAGGGCCCGGCCCTGATCGGCGGGCGACAGGCGGCGCACCAGTTCGCCTATGAGAATCTGTTCCTCGCTGCCAGCAACAGCGGGATCCAGGAGTTCATGGGGCGCCACCTCCAGCGCGGCCGCAATGCGGGACAGCAGCACCAGGGAGATGTTGCCGCGCCCCGCTTCCAGTTGCGCCAGGTGCCGCTCCGACACTGACGAGGCCCGTGCCAGGGACTTGCGGGACCAGGAGTGGCGCTTGCGCAGGCGCCGGATCCTGTCGCCCAGGGCGGGGATCAGATCAGCTTCAGGTTGCGTGGCTATTTCAGGCATTTCCAAAAAACGAAAGTGTGCGCAAAGCGCACACATTAACTCACTGGATCCCGGGGCTGCCGCCGCCGGCTGAAGCACAGTGTGTCCGCTGCGCGGACCCATCGAACCGACTGGGTCCCGGTCGCTTTGCTCCCGGGATGACGTTCTCCTTTGCCCCGGGATGACGACTTCATCCTTACCGAGGCGCCTCAAGGTGGATCACGGTCAGGATAGGTATTATCATGCACGTATTATCACATAACAATCATCATACTGCAATATAATGCATAATACCGCCATTGACGAACGAAAGTCCGCCAGCCAGCCCACCATGCTGGACTTCCAGACTGAACCGGGCCGCTACCGGCACTGGTCGTTGGATACCGACGGCGCCGTCGCGCACCTGGTCCTGCGGGTGGACGAAACCCGGCCTGCGTTTTCGGATTACGAACTCAAGCTCAACTCCTACGACATCGGCGTGGATATCGAGCTCTACGACGCGGTGCAGCGGCTGCGCTTCGAGCACCCGGAGGTGAAAGTCGTGGTGCTGACCTCCGGCAGGCCCGGCACTTTCTGCGCCGGGGCCAACATCCGCATGCTTGGCCGCGCCAGCCACGGCCACAAGGTTAATTTCTGCAAGTTCACCAACGAAACCCGCAACGCCATGGAAGAGGCCGGCAGGTATTCGGGCCAACGCTACCTGTGCGCGCTGAACGGCACTGCCGCCGGCGGCGGATATGAACTGGCGCTGGCGACGGATCACATTCTTTTGATGGATGACGGCAACGCCGCGGTGTCCCTGCCGGAAGTGCCGCTGCTGGCGGTGCTGCCCGGCACCGGCGGCTTGACCCGGCTGGTGGACAAACGCAGGGTGCGCCGCGACCTGGCCGACGTGTTCTGTACCGTGGAGGAAGGCGTCAAGGGAGAGCGTGCTCTGCATTGGCGGCTGGTGGACGAGATCGCGCCCCGTTCCGGTTTCGATGACGCCGTGGCGGCGCGCGCCGCGGAAATGGCCAAGGGGTCGGACCGGCCTCCAAGCGGACCGGGAATCGCCCTGACGCCGCTGGAGCGGACTGTCAGCGCCGATGCCATCAACTATCCCCATGTGCGGTTGGAAATGGATCGCGCAAACCGCGCGGTACACATTCATATAGAGGCGCCGGCGGCGGCGGCGCCCGAAACGCCGGAGCAGGCGCTGGAGACAGGTGCGGGTTTCTGGCCGCTGGCGCTGGCGCGCGCCCTGGACGATGCCCTGCTGCACCTGCGCTTCAACGAACCGGAGTTGGGGACACTGGTATTTCGCACCCGCGGCGGGATGGAAAATGTCGCCGGCTACGATGCGTTCCTGCATACCCATGCCGAGCACTGGCTGGTACGCGAGATCCTGCTTTATCTCAAACGCACGTTCAAAAGGATCGAACTGACCGCGCGCAGCCTGGTGGCCCTGGTGGAACCGGGAAGCTGCTACTGCGGCCTGCTGGCGGAATTCCTGTTCGCGGTGGACCGCAGCTACATGCTGGACGGCGAGCCGGAAGACGGCGCCCTTCCTCCGCCCCGCATCCGACTTACGGAATCCAACTTCGGAACCTTCCCCATGAGCAACGGCCTGTCGCGCCTGGAGACCCGCTTCCTGGGCGAACCGGCCAGTCTCGACGGCGCCCGCGGCATGCTGGACCGGCCGCTGGATGCCCGGGACGCCATGGACGCGGGACTGGTGACTTTCATCCCTGACGATATCGACTGGAATGATGAGATCCGCCTGTTCCTGGAAGAACGCGCCAGCTTTTCTCCGGATGCGCTCAGCGCCATGGAAGCCAACCTGCGCTTCGCCGGACCGGAAACCATGGAAACCAAGATCTTCGCGCGCCTGAGCGCCTGGCAGAACTGGGTGTTCCAGCGTCCCAACGCGGTAGGGGAACGCGGCGCCCTGCCCCTGTACGGCACCGGCCAGCGCCCGGAATTCGACCTTAAGAGAGTATGAATCATGACTGACATCGACTACGACGCCCTCATTCCCAACAACGTTGAGCTGGCCGGGGATCGCCGCCTGCAGCGCGCCCTGGAAGCGTGGTATCCGCGCTACCTGGAATGGTGGAAATCCTGCGGGCCGCGCGGCTACCAGGACGTGGACGTCTACCTGCGCACGGCGGTGAGCGTCGACCCCGAGGGTTGGGCCCAATTCGGTTACGTGCGCATGCCGGAATACCGCTGGGGCATCCTGCTGGCGCCGCAGGAACCGGATCGGAAAATCGCCTTCGGCCGCCACAAGGGTGAACCGGTATGGCAGGAAGTGCCCGGCGAGTATCGCGCCATGCTGCGCCGTCTTGTCGTTATCCAGGGCGATACCGAGCCGGCTTCAGTGGAGCAGCAACGCTTCCTCGGCGATACCGCGCCGTCCCTGTACGACATGCGCAACCTGTTCCAGGTCAACGTGGAGGAGGGCCGCCACCTGTGGGCCATGGTCTACCTGCTGCACAAGTATTTCGGCC
>CAZNWR010000294.1:0-3271 GCA_964576645.1 uncultured Enterobacteriaceae bacterium
GGCCGTGGAGTGTTTCCGCGAGTGGCTCCCAGGCCGCCCCGACGGCGTGCGCCAACGGTGAGCCGCAATCCCGTTTGCTGCATTGCTCGACCCTTTGCTTGATAAGGGCCGCAGTTGCGGGAGAGAAACCGCCAATGGCACTGTCGCCGATAAACACGGTCGGCACGCCCTCCATGGGCACGCCGTAGCCTTCCGCAACGCGTTCAAAAAGGCGCGCATTGTGGCGGTTGAAATAGATCTCGAACTCGTGGACCTGGAGTTGAGGATATTTCGACTTCAGCCACTCCAGGAAGGACTGCATTTTTGCGCAATGGGGACATCCCCGACCGTAGAAGAGGGCGAGATGAACATCATTCGCACGGGAAGAGGCCGCATGCGCCTGCACCGGCAATAATGCTGCGACAAGAATGATCGCAAGCCGGCGTACCATTCTCACATTCGGATCCCATTAATGCGGTCGATATGCCGCTATCCTGACCCCATTACGCGGACGTGTCCAGGCAGGGTCCGGCAGCCGATGAGGCCGGATTCAGCCCGGATTTATACGAAGCGCGGCTGCCTATCTGCAAATTGCGTATAAATGTGGCTAAGATAGCTGTGCCTGTTTGCCCCCGGCCCGGGTGGTGGAATTGGTAGACACAAGGGACTTAAATAATTTGAGCACCAGGATCGGAAACGGCCTGGTGAATGGAGTCAAATTCGGGGGAACCTCGGCATAATCAGGCGGTGGCAATCCCGAGCTAAGCACTGATGCGCAGCATGCTCCTGAAGGAGGGAGTCAATGCGTGGGAATTGAGGCAAAGAAGCGGTATCGCCGAGGAGGTCTTCAGCCGCTTCTCGGAGTTGAGCTTCGAAATACTTTCGTAGCTTCGTGCATCAGTGAAAGTGTAGAGACTTGACGGCTCCTGCCTAAGTCATGATCCCGTACTGGTGAATGATGATATGGCAAAGAGAAAGTCCAGACCACAAATGCGTTTTAAGTAAGCGCAGCAGCGAAAGCTGTAGTTGGTACGAAAATCCCTAGGCGGAAACGCCGTGCCGGTTCGAGTCCGGCCCCGGGCACCATATCCTCACCCAGAACGGTCCGTAGGAGACCCCGATATTCCGTCGCTCCATCCGCATCAGGTCGGGATGCGCGTGCCTGCAAGGGCATGCTCAAGCGCCAATGCGCCAAGCATGAGAAAAAGTATCGCGGCAATAATATGTAGGGTCTTGGCCGGCAACCGATCGGCGAAGCGGTTTCCCAGGTAAATCACCGGCACGTTGGCAATCATCATTCCAAGCGTGGTTCCACCGACCACCCAAAGGAAATCGTGAAACCGCGCGGCCAGCGCAATGGTCACTACCTGGGTCTTGTCACCCATTTCGGCGATTAAAAAGGTCACGAGGGTGGTGCCCAGGACACTCATGGGGTGTTTGGGCACAGCGAGTTCTTCTTTGTCCAGCTTGTCCGGGATCAGAATCCAACCCGCCATCAATACAAATGACACCACGATTGCCCAGTTCAGGATCGCCGGCTTGAGAACATTGGCCAGCAGAGTGCCTATCCCGCCGGCAAAGGCATTATCCGCGAGGGTGGCCAGCAATACGCCGAGCACTATCGGCAACGGCTTCCTGTATCGGGCCGCGAGGACAAGAGCCAGTAATTGTGTCTTGTCGCCGATTTCCGCCAATGCAACAACGCCGGCGGAGACAAAAAACGGTTGTAGCAACGCGATCTCCTTAAGGACAGCGGCTGTCTTCCGGCCGGACCGGGTTCGTGGAGCAGTCAGGCGGCGAGGTGGTTAGTGTTTCGTTCGGTTTATCGCGCCGCCGGCGTCTTCAGGGCGGTTTCCTCAAACGAATTGTCTCGTAAGCCGGCGCCATCGCCGGTCAGCGAAACGACCCGGTCCGCCACCTGCACCAGGGCGGGTTGATGGCTCGCCGCGATGATAGTGAGTTGTCCCGCCAGGCCGCGCAGTGTCTCGCAGATAGTCCGCTCACTGTCGGGATCCAGGGCGCTGGTAGGCTCATCGAGGATCAGTAGACTGGGCCGGTGGGCCAGGGCCCTGGCAATGGCCACGCGCTGGCGTTGCCCGCCGGAAAGCACACCGCCGCGTTCTCCCACAATCGTGTCCGCGCCCTGGGGCAATGCGTTGACGAATTCCCAGGCGCCGGCCTGGCGCAGGGCGCGCTCCGCGTCCTCGTGGGTAAGCCCGGGTTCGCCCACCAGGATGTTATTGAGCACCGTATCGTGCAACAGCACGGTATCCTGGGGAACGTAGCCGATCATGCGGCGCCAGCGCCGGACGTCCAGCTCGTCCAGGGATACGCCGTCCACCATGACTTCACCACGCTCCGGGCGCACCAGCCCGCATATGAGATCCAGTAAGGTGCTTTTACCTATGCCCGAGGGGCCGGCGAGGACCGTGAACGAACCGATGGGAAAATCCAGATCCAGTCCCTGAAATACCCGGGTCGGCCCGTAGTTGAACCACAGTCCCTGGACGCCGACCTGTTGCTTGAATACCGGCGGCCGGGTGCCGGTCAGGGTTTCCGTCTCGCGCCGTGCATCGGCCGCCGCGCGGCGCAGGGCCCAATAGGCGCTTTCCTGGGCGCTGAGCTGCTGGTAAGTGCGTTGCGCCTTGGTGACGATGCTCAAGTTTCTGGCCAGGAGGAAAACGAGCATCATGACCGCCGGCAGGGAAAGGCCCATCCACACCAGCGCCACGTAAACACCGCCGGCGGCCAGCGTTGCCAGCAGCGGTTCGTGAAGGGCGCGCATGGTTTCGCGGCTCATTACCTCTTTGCGCAGTGCGCGTTCCAGTTGTCCGGTTTGCTCATGCAGGATGGCATCGGCAACCTTGTCGCGGGCCATGGCTTTCAGCGGTTTGACCGAGCCGAGCACGTCGGTGAGATAGGCGAGAAGCGATCGCAACAGGCGCGTCTGCCGGGTTCCGGCGCGGCGCGCGGTGCGGATGAGTCGTTGAAGCGCCGCCAGCAGCAGAAAGCCGGCGACCATGGTCGCCAATGTCGCCTCCCAGGAAATCATCATGGCAACGATGGTATAGACCACCGCCTGGATCCCCAGCACCATGACGTTGGCACCATATTCAAAACCGGTGGACGCGCGATAAGCCTCCGTGGCAACCGAGTTGGCCAGGGACCCCGCAGGTTGGCGCAGGTAATACTCCCAGCGGCTGGAAAGCAGTGACTCGATCAGGTCCCGGCGCAGCGAAGTGGCGACGTGGGCAACCGTGTAGCCGACCTGTTTGTTGGCCAGCAGCACCAG
>CAZNWR010000295.1:0-3221 GCA_964576645.1 uncultured Enterobacteriaceae bacterium
TGATGCTGGCGGACGGCAACGGCGAATATGCGCGCGCCCTTGGTCTCGAAATGGATGCCAGCGGATTCGGTATGGGCCAACGGGGCCAGCGATTCGCCATGGTTGTGGACGACGGCAAGGTCACCCAGCTTTACGTGGAAAAACCCGGCGAGTTTAAGGTGAGTTCCGCGGAGAACGTGCTGGAGCACCTCTAGGACCCGCCGGCGGAGAAGGGGATCCTGTCGGCGGCGGGATTCCCGGCTCTGCGTCCGGCACAAGCGCGGCCAACGACGACCGAAGATTGGCGGTCAACCGCTGCTCAGCCCGCTTCACGGCGCGGTGCATACCACGTGTAGCTATCTATGAAGAGACTACTCCGGTGGCTTGTTCTAAACCCGCGCCTTATCAAGCTACTATCGCGCATTTCGACTCATCCCGGCATAAGGCGACGGATTGTTTCCTGTAAATATCTGTACGGGCAGGGCCTGGAAATAGGCGCGTTGCATAATCCACTGCCTGTCTGTCCTCCGGTGAAAGTCAGGTATGTCGATCAACGGGAGCCGGGCGTACTTAAAAGTCATTACTGGTGGTTGAAGTCCTCGGTCTTTACCCGGGTCGACGTCATCGACGATGGGGAAAAGCTCGCATCCATCGCTGACGGGTCAGAGGATTTCATTATTGCCAACCACGTGTTCGAACACCTGGAAGACCCGTTGCTGGCCCTGGAGAACTGGCTCAGGGTTGTCCGCACCGGGGGCGTGATCTTCCTGTCGGTGCCCAACAAGAATAAAACGTTTGATTTAAATCGGGCGGCGACAACTTTTGACCATCTGTTGATGGATCTGCGCCACGGGCCCCAGGTTTCCCGGCGTCAGCATTATCTTGAATGGGTAACACAGGTTGGCGACATGTCCGGCCCGGACGCCGAAGACCACGCAACTCATCTGATGGAAACACGGCACAGCATACATTTTCATTGCTGGGATCCGGCTGCACTATGGGAACTGCTGTTGCAGAGCCGGGAAGAATTGGGTTTGCCAATGGATGTTGATCTGTTCGAGGTGCAGGGCAACGAGATGCTCGTGATCATCAGAAAAGCAGGTAAAGCGGCAACCGAGGCGACGCGTTAAATCTGTCGATTCCGGAGCGCCGCGCGTCCGGGCTGACCCGGTCCGCTATGGCGAGAGTCTCGGGTCATTCCGGCGAAAGCCGGAATCCAGTACCTTTAGGGTGTCCGCTGACCCCTCTCCCCTTGGGGGAGAGGGGCAAAGGGAGGGGGAAAACAGCTACTCGTCCGTGACGCAGCCCTCGGACGCTGACCTGACACATTTAATGTACTTGCGCAACGTGCCGCGTTCGGCCTTGTAAGGCGGCATGGTCCAGTTCGCCCGCCGCTTTTCCAGATCCTCCGCAGTCACCTCGAGATCGATACTGTTGACCGCCGTATCGATGGTAATGCGATCGCCGTCCTGAACCAGGGCGATAGGCCCGCCTTCCTGCGCCTCCGGCACCACGTGGCCGATGATGAAGCCGTGGGAGCCACCGGAAAAACGCCCGTCCGTGATCATGGCCACGTCTCCGCCGAGACCCGCCCCGACTATCGCCGAAGTGGGTGTCAGCATTTCCGGCATGCCGGGCCCGCCCTTGGGTCCTTCGAAGCGGATCACCACCACGTCGCCCTTCTGTATGCGCTTTTCCTCCAGTGCCTTCAGCATATCCTCTTCCGAATCGAACACGCGCGCCGGTCCGGAGAAACGCTCGCCTTCCTTGCCGGTGATCTTGGCGACCGCGCCGCCGGGGGCGAGGTTGCC
Source organism: uncultured Enterobacteriaceae bacterium (assembly GCA_964576645.1). Taxonomy (GTDB): domain Bacteria; phylum Pseudomonadota; class Gammaproteobacteria; order Eutrophobiales; family Eutrophobiaceae; genus CAZNWR01. The sequence continues at coordinate 1,791 of CAZNWR010000295.1, forward strand.
CCGCAGGATGCGGATATGGCCGGTTTTCTTGATGGGATTGTCCATGGGCCGGATAACGGCCTGGCCTTCCTGCAGGCCCGGCGCGTCGGCCAGGTTCTCGGCCACGGTCCTGCCGGTGACGGTCATGCAGTCGCCGTTCAGCAGGTTGTTTTCCAGCAGCAGTTTCATCACCGCGGGCACGCCACCGGCATTGTGCAGGTCCTCCATTACATTGGTCCCGCTGGGCTTCAGATCGGCGAGATAAGGGGTGCGTTCACTGATCCGCTGGAAATCATCGATGCTCAATTCCACGTTGGCCGCGCGCGCCATGGCGATCAGGTGCAGTACGGCGTTGGTGGACCCACCCAGCACCATTACCAGTACGATGGCGTTCTCAAATGCAGCCCGGGTCATGATGTCCAGGGGCTTCAGATCCATTTCCAGCAGGCGGCGGATCGCGGCGCCCGCACGCAGGCACTCATCCAGCTTGGCCGGATCCACCGCCGGCGTGGAGGAACTGTAGGGCAGGGACATTCCCAGCGCCTCGATGGCCGAGGCCATGGTGTTGGCCGTGTACATGCCGCCGCAGGCGCCGGCGCCGGGGCAGGCGTGGCGCACCACGTCCAGGCGCGCCGCATCGTCTATCTTTCCGGAGATAAATTCACCATAGCTCTGGAACGCGGAGATAATGTCCAGCTTCCGGCCGTGACTGTGACCGGCCCGGATGGTGCCGCCGTAGATCATGAGCGCCGGCCGGTTGAGCCGGGCCATGGCCATGACGCACCCGGGCATATTCTTGTCGCAGCCGGGAATGGAAATGTTGGCGTCGTACCATTGGCCGCGCATCACCGTCTCGATGGAATCGGCGATGAGATCCCGCGATTGCAGCGAGTAGCTCATGCCCTCGGTTCCCATGGAAATGCCGTCGCTGACCCCCACCGTATTGAAGCGCATGCCCACCATCTCGGCGGCCTGCACACCTTCCTTGACCTTCTCGGCGAGCGCGAGCAGGTGCATATTGCAGGTGTTGCCCTCGAACCAGACGCTGGCGATGCCCACCTCCGGCTTTTGCATGTCGGCCGCGCTCAGCCCCGTGCCGTAGAGCATGGCCTGGGACGCACCCTGCGACTTGGGCTGGGTGATGCGGGCGCTGTAGCGATTGAGCTTTTCTGTCATTGTGCGAGAGTTCCAATGGTCCGGGGAAAGGTGCGATAGAATACAACACCCGTCTGGAAAGCGAAAAGCGAACAGCGAAAAGTGGAAAATTAGAGCAATGGAGACGCGTTCAGTTTTATGTATGGCGGCAAGGATCTCGAATTCTCCCAACTTTACACTTTTAACTTTTAACTGATATTACATGTCAGGCGTCAGAACCCTGGACAATCGACCTCGGAACTTTCATGACTTCACGGCTGCCTGAATTTCGCGAGTGTTTTGCGCGCCTCATCGCCG
>CAZNWR010000296.1:0-3177 GCA_964576645.1 uncultured Enterobacteriaceae bacterium
GCTGTCGCTGATCGTCTCCGCCTTCGCGCCGTGCCCCGACGTGCGCCGGACACTGACCCCGCAACTGGTGGCGGACACCGATACCGTGGTGCTGCTGTTCGACCTGGGGCAGGGCAAGAACCGCCTCGGCGGATCGGCGCTGGCACAGGTGTACAAACAGGTCGGCAATGCCGCTCCCGACGTGGACGATGCCAACAAGCTGCGGGATTTCTTCAAACTGATCCAGCGTTTCAATCGCGAGGGCAGGCTGCTCGCCTACCATGACCGCTCGGACGGCGGCATGCTGGCCTCGCTGTGCGAGATGTCGTTTGCCTCGCATATCGGGCTGGACATCAATCTGGACGAACTGCACGGCGACGATCTCGCCATCCTGTTCAACGAAGAACTCGGCGCACTGGTGCAGGTGCGCCGCGACGACCTGGCGGAAATTTTCGTGCATTGCGACGAAGCGGGCCTGAGTTCGGTGCATGAAGTCGCCACCCTCAATGCGGGCGGCACTATCACCATCACCCGTGGCGGCAAGCAGTTATACAGCGAGAACGCCATCGTGTTGCGCCGCACCTGGTCCGAGACCACCTGGCAGATGCAGAAGCTGCGCGACAACCCGGTCTGCGCGCAGCAGGAATATGACAGCACCCTTGATGCCAACGATCCCGGCATGCAGGTAAAACTTACTTACGACGTAAATGAAAATCCGGTCGCGCCGGCGCTGCTCAAGTCGCGTCCCAACATCGCCATCCTGCGCGAGCAGGGCGTGAACGGCCAGGTGGAAATGGCCGCCGCGTTCGACCGTGCCGGCTTCCGCGCGGTGGATGTGCACATGAGCGACATCATCAGCGGCCGCGTCAAGCTGGCCGATTTCAAGGGCGTGGCGGCCTGCGGCGGCTTTTCCTACGGCGACGTGCTGGGCGCGGGCGAGGGCTGGGCCAACTCCATCCTGTTCAACCCCCGCGCGCGCGACGAGTTCGAGGCCTTCTTCCAGCGCAGCGATACCTTTGCGCTGGGCGTGTGCAACGGCTGCCAGATGATGAGCAATCTGCACGAGATCATCCCCGGCGCGGAAAACTGGGCGCATTTCGCGCGCAACCAGTCCGAGCAGTTCGAGGCGCGTTTCGTAATGGTGGAAGTGCAGCAATCGCCCTCCATCCTGCTAGACGGCATGGCCGGCAGCCGTATGCCCATCGTGGTCGCGCACGGCGAAGGCTATGCCGATTTCAGTAGCGCCGCGAAGCTGAATGCCGTACAGCCGCTGGTGGCGCTGCGCTACGTGGACAACTACGGTAAGCCCACCGAAACCTATCCGCTCAACCCGAACGGATCGCCGCAGGGCATCACCGGCCTGACCACGCCGGACGGCCGCTTCACCATCATGATGCCGCACCCCGAGCGCGTGTTCCGCGCCGTGCAGAACTCATGGCATCCCTCGGATTGGCAGGAGAATGGGGCGTGGTTGCGCATGTTCCAGAATGCGCGCAAGTGGGTGGGCTAGCCTGCTCATGATCCGGATCCAAAAATCATAATCAATCGAAAGTGTATCCAACCATGAAATTTCTATTGGCAATCTGCATGATCCTTGGCACATCGCTGGCCTGGGCCGCCGGGGACAATATGCCTCCTGCGTCAGGCGCGGTCGTTGTCAAAGGCAAAGTCCTCGAGGTAAAGAGCGTCGATCATTTCACTTACCTGCACCTTGCGACCAAGGACGGCGAAGAATGGGCGGCAGTGCTCGAGGCGCCGGTCAAGAAGGGCGATACCGTCACGGTCCAGAACGCGATCGTCATGCAGAACTTCTACAGCAAATCGCTGAAACGGAATTTCAAGAAGATCCTGCTCGGCACTCTGGCGGGCGCGGCTAACAGCCCTGCAGGCCCACCCTCGTTGGGCGATTCTTTTTCCATCAATCCCCGCAGGCAACCGGATACGGTGAGTATGGCGCCCGTTGCCAAAGCCAGCGGCGCGAACGCCATGACGGTCGCGGAGATCGTGAACAAGGCACATGAGCTGAAAGGTAAAACGGTAGCAGTTCGCGGCAGGGTCATTAAATACAACGCAGACATCATGGACAAGAACTGGGTGCACCTGCGCGACGGTTCCGGCTCCATAGCGGACGGGACGGACAGCATTCTCGTGACCACCACGGACGATACCAAAGTGGGCGATGTCGTGACGGCCAGGGGCGTGGTCAATGTCGACCAGGATTTCGGCGCGGGTTATGCCTACAAGTTGCTCATCGAGAAAGCGACGCTGGAGAAATAGAAGTTCCGCAACACGCGGAAGCGGACGGGGCAGGGATAACCCGGCCAACGTTGCAGTTGCTATTCCGTTCCCATCTGCTGACAATGGAAGCGTTCCAACAAATCACAAGGAGCACGGCCATGTCCAGGATACTTTTATTAGTTGCCGCAGCCACTCTGTTAAGCGTAACGGCTTGCAGCAAAAACAGTGGGGAAGCCGCGCCTGTTGCCGCGCAACCCACCCCGCAGGCCGCTGCACCCAAGGCAGTCGAACCGGCGGCACCCGCCATGGATGAACAATCTACAGAGCCCCGCCCGGAAACCACAACAGCCAAACCTGTCAGCGAAACGAAACCGGCTACGCCGGTAGCCATGGCCCCCATAGCCAAAGCGGAAGCACCCGCGGCCCCGGCCCCGGCCGGAAATGCAGCTACTCTCACCAAGGATCAGGCGCTGGCCCTGGCAGGAAAGGGCAACTGCCTCGCCTGCCACAAGATCGACAGCAAACTGGTCGGTCCGGCCTGGAAAGATGTTGGCGCGAAATACAAGGGTGATGCCAAGGCAGCCGCCACCATTGCCGCGCACATCAAGGCCGGCGGCAGCTTCGGCTGGAAGTTCGGCGTCATGCCGCCACGCGGCGGCAGCCAGCTTTCGGATGCCGACGTAGACAGCCTGGCGAAATTCATTGCTTCGCTGAAGTAAATGGCATGCAGCTTTCCGGTCATGCAGCGATCTTTTGAATATCCGCAGAAATCACTACCGACAGGGCAGCCAACATGAAACAAACTTTATTTGATGCTGTCGGTGGCCTTCCAACTCTGCAAAGGGTGCACAAGATCTTTTACGACAAGGTGTATGCCCACCCGTGGCTGGGCCAGTTCTTTGCCGGACACAGCCAGTCCGCCATAGAAGATCGGCAGACATCGTTTATGGGCGAGAAGAG
>CAZNWR010000297.1:0-2375 GCA_964576645.1 uncultured Enterobacteriaceae bacterium
GGCGGGGTTGAGGATTGTGTTTGAATGAAGGAATTCGTTCGCCGTTCGTCTTTGGCGTTGCGGCACCCCAAGCTACCGGTAGCAGGTTTTGAAGCAGCTATTTAGACACGTTTAATGCATTTGCCCCCCGACATCACAAGCACCGTCCGGTGTGCGCTCAGCGAGGACATCGGCAGCGGCGATCTCACCGCGCAACTCCTGCCCGAACAACAGCAGGCGCAGGCACGGGTCCTGTGCCGGGAACAGGCGGTGTTGTGCGGCAGCGCCTGGTTCGACGCGGTGTTCAAGCAACTGGATCCCGGGGTGCGGGTACAGTGGAACGCTGCAGACGGCGATGCCATTCGACCGGATTCGGTGGTCTGCACGCTTGACGGCCCGGCGCGGGCGCTGCTGACCGGCGAGCGCACCGCGCTTAATTTCCTGCAGTTGCTTTCCGGCACCGCCACCATCACGCGCCGCTACGTGCGCCTGCTCGAAGGTTCCGGTACGCAATTGCTGGACACCCGCAAAACGCTGCCCGGTCTTCGCACCGCGCAGAAGTACGCGGTGCTGTGCGGCGGCGGCCGCAACCATCGCATGGGTCTGTATGACGCCGTGCTGATCAAGGAGAATCACATCCGGGCGGCAGGCGGTATCCGCGCGGCGGTGGCGCAGGCAAAATCCACGCAGTGCTTCGTGGAAGTGGAAGTGGAAACGCTGGAACAGCTCGAACAGGCCATCACCGCGGGCGCCGATCGCGTTTTGCTGGACAACTTTGATCTGGACGGCATGCGCCGGGCCGTTGCAGCCGCCCGCGGACGCGTCAAGCTGGAGGTTTCCGGGGGAGTAAGCGCGGAACAGCTTAAGGCCATTGCCGCGACCGGCGTGGATTACATCTCCATGGGCGCGCTGACGAAGAACGTGCAGGCCATCGATTTTTCCATGCGCATCATTGACTGATGCGCCTTCTGCAAATCCCGACTGGCGACCAAGGGATCCCGGCGTCCGCCGGAATGACCCACGACCCGTCATTCCGGGCACAGAACCGGCTTCAACCGGCGGCGGCAGTTCCAGGACCCAGTAAATTCAATGTGCGCCGAAGGCGCGCTTCATTCACTGGATTCCGGCGTCCGCCGGAATGACCCACGACCCGTCATTCCGGGCAACAGAGCCGGCTTCAGCCGGTGGCGGCAGACCCGGAATCCAGTCAATTCAATGTGTGCGCTACGCGCACACTCTGGTCTCTGGATCCCGGCGTCCGCCGGAATGACGGGAGCCTGTTCACAACTTGCTTTTCACCAGCGCGTAGATTTCCTCGGTGGCCGTTTCCGCGCCGTCCAGCAGCTTTTCCAGGCGCCGTTCGCGCTCCGCGGCAAACTCCCGGTCCTTGATGTTGCCGGTGTTGATATAGACATTCAAAGCCGCGCTGCGCAACGCGGCCTCGGCCGCGAGCACTGCCACACCGGCATCGCTGATTACGTTTCGGTTGCCCTTTTCCGCGACCTGCCGGCTCAACGCCATGACGTCCCGGCACAGTTGCGCGCATTGCAAGGGTATATCCGTGGCGTGCATGAGCGCCGATTGGATGGACGCCGAGCGCGACTCGCGCTGTTCCTCGGATTCCCTGGCCATGGCATAAGCCGACATTACCGCGTCGAACGCCTCCACATCGGCGCGCACCATGGATTGCAGGCTTTCGCGCAGCGACTCGGATCGCGCCGCCAGATCGCGCATCTCCTCGTCGACGTCTTCGTAGTTTTTCCTGCCCACGGTAAAATTCGCAACCATGCTGACCAGCGCGGCGCCCATGGCGCCCATGATTGCAGCGGCGCTGCCGCCTCCCGGCGTCGACTTTTTGGCCGCCAGGTCGTCGAGAAATTTGTCCATGGATTGAGACTTCAGCATCTGCTTCTCCCCGTTGTCGCGATATAGCTGTTCCGAAACGTAATACACCCGCCCGCCGGCGTTACGGTATCCGGGTAACGGAGCGTGAGCCGCAGGCACGCGGCGAACGCCGTTTCTTTCATAATTCCGAACGCTTACCTGAATCACTCGTGCAGCGCCCCGGAAATAATAGTCGTTTATGTCCCGGGCTGACTATGCCGTGTTGTTCACCGTGGACGCTTCGGTTACCTTAGTGCCTGTTTTCAATAGCAGACTTGAGCCGATCAAAGGTCCTGTTCAGGCAGAGGGCGCGCAGGGCGAATATCTCCACAGGAGGCAAAATGAAGAAGTTGCTGTTCCAACTGGATACCGACCCTCATGCCGCTGTTTTCGATACCGTTGTCGGATTTGACGGCGGTGCGGACCACGTTATCGGGCACGGCGGCTGTACTCCCGATAACGTCCGGCCGCTGGTGGAAGGCGCGATTTTTACCCGCGCGCCCAAGGAGAAG
>CAZNWR010000297.1:2385-3165 GCA_964576645.1 uncultured Enterobacteriaceae bacterium
AAAATACCGCGCTGTTCGTCGGCGGCAGCGACATGGCCGCCGGAGAGGCGCTGCTCAAGGCCGTGCAGAAAGTTTTTTTCGCCGATTTCCGGGTTTCCGTGATGCTGGACAGCAATGGCAGCAACACCACGGCCGCGGCCCTGGTGGCGAAACTCATGACCAGCGGCACGGTGAAGGACAAGAGAGTCGTTATCCTGGCGGGCACCGGTCCGGTGGGCCGGCGTGCGGCGGTGATGTTGAGCCGCGAGGGCGCGCGGGTGACGTTGTCCTCCAGGAAGAAGGAAAAGGCGGAACAGGCCTGCGCCGAAATCAACGAGCGTTTCGGCGTCACCCTGGAGGCCGCCGGCGGCGCCGACGACGCGGAACGTGCGGCCCTGGTGCAGGAAGCCAACATCGTCATCGCCACCGGGGCAGCGGGGGTTCAGTTGCTGGATGAAGCCGCCTGGCGGGACAATCCCAACATTGAAATGCTGGCGGATGCCAACGCCACACCCCCTTTGGGGCTGGGCGGCACTGACATGATGGACAAGGGCATGGAAAGACACGGTAAAATTGTCTGGGGCGCAATCGGGTTCGGGACGCTGAAGCTGGCGGTACACCGGGCCTGTATTGCGAAACTGTTTGAAGCAACCGATCAGATTCTGGATGCGGAACAGATTTTTGCACTGGCCAGGACCATGGCCTGACCGAAAGATCACAGTTCAAGGGGAACCGGGAATGTCCATGATCTGCCGGCGCCTGGCGCTGGGTCCGTCGGATCACCTCCTCGAGATTGGCACC
>CAZNWR010000298.1:0-3147 GCA_964576645.1 uncultured Enterobacteriaceae bacterium
AGAGGCCAGCATCACCGCCACGGCCGCAACCGGCCGCGGTCCGCACGCCAGCGACAGGATCTCCATCGCGGTGCCGATGGGCGCGTACTCCGCCAGCGGAACGCCCGGCGCCAGGCTCCAGGGTCTTTGCGCCGAACCCGGCGTTCGGACCAGGGCCCCGGGGCACAACACGTCATCCAGGACCGCCTCCACTTCGCGCCGCCTGGCCTGGAGATCAGGCACGACGAGACCGAGGGTCAGGCCCGGATCCTGGTCCAGCCGGTTCCGGGCCCAGCTCGCCGCGGCGGTGATTTCCGCGTGTGCATCTTCGAACGAAGCCCGGCTCACGCTGCCCGCCCCGGCTGTCCGGCGATCGGAGCTGTTCACCGGGGAGGCGGACACGGCGGTCAACAGATCCGACTGTTGCGGCGTCAAATCATCGAATCCGGCATACAGGATTTCGCCGGCCACGGAAATCCGCCCACCGCGCAAGGCGCGCGCCAGCGCGCCGGCCAGCATGGCATCGTCGATCCAGCCATGTTCCCGGCAGTGGTCGCGATAAGCCCGGGCCCACGCGGTGAATGCGCGGGCATCGTCATTCAAATACAGCCCGCGCCCGAAAACCGGCAGCCGCCACTCCTGCACCAGTGCCCACGCCCCGGCCGCCTGCATAGCAACCGCGCCCGAATGCAGCAAGCGCTCCGCGTAGTCCGATTCAAGGATGATCTTCTGCCACAAGGCCTGTTGCTGTGCGGCATTGAGCAGCAACGGCGCAGGGTCATGCCCCGAATAAATGCTCCAGAGTTCCCGCAGCCACGCGCCCCAGGAAAGGATTGCAGGTGTCTCCCAGGCGCGCGAACCAGCGGCCAGCCGAAGTTCCGCATATTGATACAGGAGACGCTGTGCGAGGCGATGACTGGCAGTCACGACCGTGGCTCCGCCGTGAAGCCGTTCCGCAAGGCCGGAAATCATGGTAACTGCCTGCTAATGGCGGGCATCCGTCGCAATGCAATAAGAATGTCACAAACGTGGATTGGCATTATAGACCCCCGATGTTAGCCTGTGGGTCAGGTTAATCCGCAGTCAGGACACGCCATGGACAACGCCGGAATCAATGCCGTACCCGGCCGTGCAAAGTTTCCTTGTACGCCGGTCCCGCCCGCCCGGGAAATTGCCACCCTCGAAGACGACGCGCGCGAAGGACTGCTGTCATCACCGCGTTCGCTGCCGCCGAAATATTTCTACGACGATCACGGCGCGGCGTTGTTCGAGCGCATCTGCGACACCGGCGAGTACTACCCAACGCGCACGGAAGATGCGCTGTTGCGCCGGTACGCGGCGGACATCCTGGCCGCTTCCCATCCGGATGAAATCCTGGAGCTGGGCAGCGGCAGTTCACGCAAGACACGCCGCCTATTGGATGCCTATGAGCAACTGAACCGGCCCTGCCGCTACCTGCCCTTCGACGTCTGCCGCGAGGCGCTGGAGCAGGCCGCCGCCGAACTCGAAACGGCCTACCCGTGGCTGGAGGTTCAGCCGCTGCTGGGTGATTACCACGCGGGACTGGACAACCTGCCGCGCGGCTCGGGCACCCGGCTGTGTATATTCCTGGGCAGCACCATCGGTAATTTCGCGCCGGAGCAGGCACGCCGCTTCGTAACCGAGGTATTCGACATCCTGCGGCCGGGGGATTATTTTCTGCTGGGCGCGGACCGGGTCAAGGACGCCGGCGTGATCCGCGCCGCCTACAACGATGCCCGCGGCGTGACCGCGCAGTTCAATCTCAACCTGCTGCGGGTATTGAACCGGGGCCTGAACGCGGACTTCGAGGTGGACGGATTTCGCCACCATGCGCAGTACAACGATTCCCTCTCGCGCATCGAAATGTACCTGGTGTCGCGCCGCCGCCAGAGCGTGCATCTGCGCAGCCTGGGGAAAACATTGGATTTCGCTCCCGGCGATCGCATTCTCACGGAACTCAGCCACAAATTTCAGGCGGAAACACTGGAGACATTGCTGACTGGTGCCGGCTTCCAGCTGGTTCGACATTTCCAGCCTGATAACGCCTGGTTCTCGCTGCTGCTGGGACGCGTGCCGGGCTGAGCCCCTCGCCCTTCGTCATTCTGGCGAAAGCCAGAATCCAGTAGATAAAGTGCGCCTGCGGCGCACATTGAATGTACTGGATGCCGGAGCTGCCTCCGCCGGCTCCGTTGTCCAGCATGACGGGATAGTTTGCTGGCGCCGGTTCCACCGTCCGGCAGCACCGGAGAGCAATGATGATCAGAGGTGATCAGCCAGCGATGGCTTATCGATAAACGGGTTGCGCCGGCCCTGGATACGTTCGATGGCGGCGTTGCGATCCCGTTCCTGCTCGCTGGGCGGATCCTCGTGATTCCACTTCTTCATGAGCTTCAATTCCGCCGGCGCCAACGGCAAGTGGTAAGTGGTGTGCATGTACAGCATGGCACGCGCGATGTTGCCGCGGGCGATGGGCCGGGGTTGCAGGACACCGGCGCGCCACTTGATATCGCAGTCTGAAACGCGGCGCGCGCCCCCTGGCACCATGCCGAAGGACGCGCCGTCACGGTAAACGTCCAGGTCCTCCCATACCGGGTACAGGTTATGCAGGTCGGCCTCCATGTGATCGAACCCGTCGCCGTCCTTCCGGTGGCACTGCAGACGACTGTGGCAGCCCAGGAATTTCAGCATCCAACTCGTCGGGTAGATATGCCCAACGCTCACGACCTTGCCATCGGCCGTCATCCGATCCGTGTCGAAGTGATAACCGCAATACAGGGTCCAGCCGCCGCCCGGATACAGCGCGTGCCAGAATACGTCCGTCACCAGCTTGTCGTAGTTAAAGTCCGGCGTGGATGCGGCGGGCGCGCCATGTACAACTGCGGGGATCATCTGCCAGAACAGCAGCAACATGAACAGCATTAATTGGCGCAAGCCTGGGACCGCCTTCATTTTCTTTCAACTTATCAGCAGAATTCGAACAAAGGGGTCGGAACGCATGCTCCGACCCCTGGATACATGATTATAAACCGGCTTTTATACCCTTGTTTTATGCCGCCGGGGCCGGGGGTATATTCTCCTTCGGCAGGGTCCACCTGACCAGCACCGGCTGGATCAGAACGACCAGCGGCAACTGCGCCAGAATGCCGG
>CAZNWR010000299.1:0-3120 GCA_964576645.1 uncultured Enterobacteriaceae bacterium
GGATCCCCGTGATTTCAATTTCCTGAAGCGGGATGGAAATGCTGTTGGTGATCTGAAGCCGCGTTGAATTCGACATTGCCGGGAATACCTGGCGTTACAACGCGCCGTCGCCGGCGGCACCGCCGGGACAGCGGCTGTGCGGACGGCCGTTATGCACGCGTGGGGATGCTGGATTCCATGCCGTGATAGTACATGCCGCCGGGCGCGCCCGGTATTGTGAAAATACACTCGGGCGTCAACGCCGCGGCCAGGGGCAAGGGAACGCCGGCAGCCTGCAGCCGCCGGCATCAACACGGGTTGCCCGAATTGTTCAGTTGCCGCGAGGCGGCTGGAATCCCTGTTTTTCAAAGAAAGCCTTGAGCATGTCCTTGTCGGTCATGTTCAGCTTCCTCATGGCAGCCTTGATTTCATCCATGCTGACCATGCCATCGCCGTTGGTGTCGAGTTCCTTCCAGTGGTCGATCATGAACGGCTGAAACCCGGGCGCGTCGGCATCATGGAAGTCCATCACTTCCTGGTGACTGACCATGCTGTCTCCGTTGGTGTCCGCCATGTGAACCACATTGACCCAATCCTGGAATCCGGCTCCCAGTGCGGTTCCGGCCACCAGTGACATTGCTAAAACTGCAACTAATCTCTTCATGATTCATTCTCCGCTAAGTCCCGGAACGTCCGGGACGGCCGGCGGATCCTGCTCGGACCGAACTGGCGCGCCGTTATGGCGGCCGCCGGTCATTGATCTCGCGCCACTTGGATGCGCGGCAGACCCGTTTTGTTACGCCGCCGGGGTCCTTACCAGTTCTCCCACACCGGGCGGCAGCCGGCCGGCAGCGTGCAGGCGCCGCCCAGCGGCGCGCGGCCCGGGGCGGTCTCGTGAAAATCGGATCCGCAGGAAGCCAGTAAATCCGTGGCTGCGCACAGTCCGGCCAGATCGCGGGTCAGCGCTTCCGACTGGTAACCGCAGACCACTTCCAGTCCGTGACCGCCGGCCGCGCGAAAATCGTCCAGCAGGGCGCGCAGGCGGGTTCGGGTGAGGCGGTATTTGCCGGGATGGGCCATGATCGCAATGCCTCCCGCCGCACGGATCCATCCCACGATTTCCTCCGGCGGCGCCCAGCGCGGTGACACGTAGGCCGGTTTTCCCGCCCCCAGGTATTTGCGGAAGGCCTGGTTGGGGTCCTTGACCGCGCCAATTTCCACCAGGCAGCGCGCAAAATGCGGCCGCCCGGGCGCCGCGCCATGGGTCAGCTCCAACACCCGCGGCAGAACGTCGGGGAGACGCACCCGCTTGAGCCGTTCCGCGATGCGGCCGGCGCGCTCCATCCGGCGCTCGCGCTGCCGCGCAACGCCGTCGGCCAGGACCTCGGAGCGCGGGTCGACGTTGAGGCCGACGATATGAATGCCGGTACCGCGCCACTGGCTGGAGAATTCGATGCCGGGCACCAGTCTGAGGTCCGACGGCGGCGTCAGTCCGCCGGCATAGGCGGCCAGGGTGTCGTGATCGGTAATGGACAGCAGGTCCACGCCGGCGGCCCATGCGCTGTGCAGCAGTTCGGACGGCGACAACATGCCGTCGGAAGCCGTGGAATGACAATGCAGGTCAACGCGCATGAGATTCTCATGATCGGTCCAATTCGGGGGACAGTATACCTGTCTCAATGGACCGGGCAGTCCAAATGGCCAGTATTGGAGATAGGTAGACTGTCCCGGTATTTTGGCGGCGATTGGGTACAATCCCCGGATGGATGAAGCGCAGGCGGCATTCCACGATCTGGGGCCGGACCAGATCCTGGACGCGGTGGAAACGACCGGCATGCGCTGCGACGGGCGCATCAACGCCCTCAACAGTTTCGAGAACCGTGTCTACCAGGTGGGTATCGAAGACAGTCCGCCGGTGATCGCCAAGTTCTACCGTCCGCACCGGTGGAGCGACGACTGCATCCTGGAGGAGCATGCTTTCACGGCGGAACTGGCCGAACACGAGATCCCGGTGGTGGCACCGTTGCCGGATAGCCAGGGGAAGACATTGTTTTGCGCCGATTCGTTCCGACTGGCGGTGTACCGGAAGATCGGCGGGCGTCCGCCGGAGCCGGATGATCCCGAACACCTGATGCAGCTCGGGCGCTGCGTCGCACGCCTGCACAACGTGGGCGCCGTGCGCCCGTTTCGGGAGCGGCCGCTGCTTGACATCGAATCGTATGCCGTCGCCCCCGGCGCTTTTCTGTTGGAACAGGGATTCATTCCGCCGGACCTGGTGCCGGTCTACGATTCGCTGCGCGCGCCCATCCTGGACGGCCTGCGGCGCTGTTTTGAGCGGGCCGGCGCCGTGCAAACCATCCGATTGCACGGGGACTGCCACCTCGGTAACGTTCTCATGGGGGGTGATGGTCCGATGCTGGTGGACTTCGATGATGCGCGCAGCGGGCCGGCGGTACAGGATCTCTGGATGTTCCTGTCCGGTGAGCGGGCGGAGATGACCAGCGGGCTGCACGACGTGCTGGCGGGATACTGCGATTTCCGCGAGTTCGACCCGCGCGAGTTGCACCTGGTGGAAGCGTTGCGCACCCTGAGGCTCATTCACTACGCTGGCTGGATCGCCGCGCGCTGGCATGATCCGGCCTTTCCGCGCGCTTTCCCCTGGTTCAACACCCAGCGTTACTGGGAGGACCACATTCTTTCCCTGCGCGAGCAACTGGCGCTGCTGGATGAACCGCCGCTGCAATGGCAGCCTGATAATTGAATACACTGACGACACGATACCGGCCGGGCCTGTGCGGGGTTGCCGACGGATTGGAGGGTATGCAAACTTGGAAAAACGCGAATTTCAGCGCCTGGAAAATCTGATCGAAAAGCGCAGGAGTATTTCCAGCGCACCCACCAGCCGCCCCGCGGAACTGATGAACATTACGCAGGGACACCTGATCCTGCGCTGGAATGCGTGGCGGGCGCCGGGGAAGCTGCGGGAGATCGGTCTGCCGGCCCTGTACTGCTTCGTGGCGCTGTTCTTTTTCCTGTTGTTTGCGCTGGAATCCTTTCTGCAGTTCCACCAACAGTATGCGCGGGTAATGCTGGGCTTCGCGTTGCTGACCGTGTGCGCCTATATCTATGCCCGGCTCGGCG
>CAZNWR010000300.1:0-3087 GCA_964576645.1 uncultured Enterobacteriaceae bacterium
CAGACGAACCGGAGCGTGTACAGTCCCTGCTCCCCGGCGCCCGGTCCGACCCGGCTCTGGCCGCGCAGGTCAGCGCAACGGCAAGCCGGCTGGTGGATTCGCTGCGCGCGGCACAGAAGGATCAGGGCGGGTTGCGCGCCTTTCTCGCTCATTACGACCTGTCTTCCCAGGAAGGCATCGTCCTCATGTGCCTGGCGGAATCGCTGCTGCGCATTCCCGATCCGGACACGGCCGATCGCCTCATCGCCGACAAGCTGACCTCGGCCGACTGGCGGCGGCATCTGGGGACAAGCGACTCCCTGTTCGTCAACGCGTCCACCTGGGCGCTCATGCTGACCGGCCGGCTGCTGGAAGTGGGAGAACAGGCGGCGCGCAATCCGGCGCAGTACCTTGCCGGGCTGTCTGCGCGCATGGAGGAACCGGTGCTCAGGAGCGCCCTGCGCGCGGCCATGGGTATCATGGCGCGCCAGTTCGTCATGGGCCGCGACATCGGCGAGGCGCTGAAGCGCTTGCGCAGCGGTGACAATGCCAACTGGCGTTATTCCTTTGACATGCTGGGCGAAGCGGCGCTGACCGCCGCGGATGCCCGTGCCTACGAAGAGTCATACGCCCGGGCTATCGGCCGGTTGCAATCCGCCCGGGATGATGGGTCGGCGCCGGCCGACCGTCCCAGTATTTCAGTGAAGCTGTCCGCCCTGTGCCCCAGATTCGAGTTTGCCCAGCATCGGCGCGCGCTGGATGAACTCTGTTCGCGCCTGGGCCGGTTGTGCGAACTGGCGCGTGATGCGGGTGTCCCGCTGACGGTGGACGCCGAGGAAGCCGACCGGCTGGAGCTGACCCTGGATGTTTTTGAACGGACCTGGCGCGACTTTTCATCGGAACACTGGAGCGGGCCGGGCATTGCGGTGCAGGCCTACCAGAAGCGCGCGGCCCCGGTACTGGAATGGCTGGAACAGCTCGCCGCAACCGGACCCTGCCCGATACCGGTACGGCTGGTGAAGGGGGCCTACTGGGATACGGAGATCAAACGCGCCCAGGAACAGGGACTGCGCGACTATCCCGTCTTCACCCGCAAATGCAACACCGACGTTTCCTACCTGGCGTGCGCGCGCATCCTGCTGGAGAACTGTCCACACCTGTATCCGCAGTTTGCCACCCACAATGCCCATACGGTGGCGTGGATCTATCATCTCGCCGGCGGGCGCGGCTACGAGTTCCAACGGCTGCACGGCATGGGCGCCGATCTCTACGCTACGGTGATTGCCGAGGACGGTTTGCATGTGCCCTGCCGCGTTTACGCACCGGTGGGTGCCCACCGGCATCTTCTCCCCTACCTGGTGCGACGGCTGCTGGAGAACGGGGCAAACACGTCGTTCGTCAACCTGGTGGTGGACGATGCGGTGGACAAGGATAGCCTGGTGGCGGATCCGGTGTTGCAGGTGGAGGCGCTCGGCGGGCGCCTGCGCCATCCCGCGATACCGAAGCCCGCCGATCTTTATCTTCCGGAACGGGTGAATTCCGCCGGGATCAATTTCAGCGATGAACGGGAGCTGGCATCGTTGACCGGCGCGGTGCAGTCGGCCGCCACCGGACCCTGGCACGCCGCGGCAATCGTCAATGGAAAACTTCGCAATGACGGCATGGAGCAAGGGGTTGCCGATCCGGCACGGCGCGACCGCGCCGTCGGCAGCGTCGCTTATGCCTCCCCCGCGGCGGCGAAAGACGCGCTGGCAGCGGCGCACGAGGCCTGGTTCGACTGGAATCGGACCGCTGCATCGGAGCGCGCGCGCATCCTGGAACGGGCCGCCGATCTTTTTGAACAACATCACCCGGCGTTGATGGCCCGCTGCGTGCGCGAATGCGGCAAGACGCTGCAGGACAGTCACAACGAAGTACGGGAAGCGGTGGATTTTCTGCGCTATTACGCGGCACAGTGCCGGAAGCTGTTTGCTGAGCCGATGAAGCTGCCGGGACCCACCGGCGAAGCCAATACCCTGCAGTTGCAGGGACGCGGTGTGTTTCTCTGCATCAGTCCGTGGAATTTCCCGGTGGCCATCTTTACCGGCCAGGTGGCGGCGGCGCTCGCGGCCGGCAACGCCGTGATCGCCAAACCCGCGGAACAGGCTTCTCTCACCGGCGCGCTGGCTGCGCAATTGCTGTTTGAGGCCGGTGTGCCGGCGCCGGTGCTGGGGTTCCTGCCGGGCGACGGGCCGGGCCTGGGCGCCACGCTGTTGCGGGACCCGCGCCTGGCGGGCGTGGCGTTCACCGGCGGCACGGAAACGGGCCTCGCCATTAACCGTGCCCTGGCGGCGAGAGACGGACCGCTGGCGACCCTGGTCGCGGAGACCGGCGGGCAGAATGCGCTGATCGCCGACAGTTCCGCGCTGCCCGAACAACTGGCGCACGATGCCATCGTCTCCGCGTTCAACAGCGCCGGGCAGCGCTGCTCCGCCCTGAGAGTGCTGTTCCTGCAGGAGGAAATCGCCGGGCGTTGCCTGGAGTTGCTGGCCGGCGCCATGGACGAGCTGGTGATCGGCGACCCCATGGCCTTGTCCACCGACGTGGGTCCGCTCATCGACCGCGAGGCCATGGACGCGGTCACTGCCCACATCGACGCGGCGCGCGCGGAGGGCCGGTTGCTGCACCAATGCGCGCGCGTGCCGGGCATGGAGTACGGCTATTTCATTGCGCCGGCGGTGCTGGAACTGGATCGTCTTGACCGCCTGGAACGTGAAGTATTCGGTCCTGTGCTGCACGTGATCCGCTACCGGTCCGACAGACTCGATGAGGTCATCGAATCCATTAACGCCACCGGCTACGGTTTGACCCTGGGGGTGCACTCCCGCATCCAGGACACCGCCGACTATATTCAGCAGCGGGTGCGGGCGGGCAACGTCTACGTGAACCGGAACATGATCGGCGCGGTGGTGGGCGTGCAGCCTTTCGGCGGCCGCGGTTTGTCCGGCACCGGGCCCAAGGCCGGCGGGCCGCACTATCTGCCCCGCTTCGCCACCGAGCAGACCTGCAGCGTGAATACGGCGGCGGTGGGCGGGAATGCGTCGTTGCTGGTAATGGATGAAGAACGTC
>CAZNWR010000301.1:0-3081 GCA_964576645.1 uncultured Enterobacteriaceae bacterium
TCACTTCCAGCTGCGCCGTCCTCTCCGCCACACGCTGCTCCAGCTCGGCATTGAGACGCATCACTTCGTCAGAAGCCTGTTGCAGCTTGCTACCCTTGTTTTCCAGTTCCCTGTTTGAAGCCTCCAATTCATGCGTGCGATGTTCGATCTCGTCCAGCAGGTCATTGAATGCATCCGCAAGCATGCCGACTTCGTCATCGCTCATCCTTTCCGCTCGTTTTGAGAAGGTACGTTCCGTAACCAAATCCCGTGCGATACCGGCAATGGAAAGTATCGGCTTGGTCATCGCCGATTGCAGCCAGACGAAAATTAACCCCGACACCAGCAGTGACCCAAGTATCACGGCGCCGATTATTCCCAGGTAGCCCCAGACTCTCTTGTAGATTTCGTAATCCGCGCGCAGGTAGACCGTCCCAAGGATCTCTCCATTCTGCACAATACGCCTGAATATCACGATGCTGTCGCCGGCGAACTTTACGCTGTCAACTCCCGGCAACTTCGGAAAACTGCGCGCCGCCGCGGAACGTGCATAGGTAGCGAATATTTTGCCATGCGCGTCGTAAACCGCAGCCGCAGCAACGTGCGGCTTGAGCTGCAGAAGTTTCAGATTGTCCCGGGCATCCTTTGCAACGTCGAACTGCAGCGGCGCCGCGGTCGTACGCGCAATGAGTTCCGCCTGCGTAGTAAGATCGCTGACCCAGTTGGCGCGGTAGGAACGTGCATCGTATATGGCCAGTGCGCCGCCGGCGACGAGCAGCGCACACACGGTGGTCACCAGCACGACAGCCGACAGCTTGTGCCGAATGGAGCGAAAGCGCAGTTCGGGTTTCATTACGAATCCGTTATTACGTGCCGGGCGACCGACAACAATCGCGTGCTGATCTTGAGCTTGCTGCGCGTCGCCGACTTCAGGGAAACGTCAAAGCGCACCTTGTCGTCGACAACCACAAAATTGATGATGCTGACGGAGCCTTTCCAGTCGCTCGAGTCAGTGACGGTAAGCACGGGAAGATCCGTGGATGCCAGCAACGCGCCACTGGCAGCGTTCCCATCCGAATGCCCTACGAATAACACCTGGATCCCCGACGGGGAATCGCCAGGCTGCAGTGTACGCACGATGACAGGATGCCCGTTGACCTGGTGTCCGGCCACGACCTGGCGCAGATTGGCGGCCACCTGGTCTGCATCCAGCACGCCGAACACTATCGGCGCATGGGGATCGGAAAGCACCTGCGGAGGCCACTGGATGTAATCGCTGAACTTGTACAGAAACGCTGCCTTGATGGCGCTTTCCGCGGCGGCATCGGGCTGCGCGAGACAGACGTTTACACAGAAGAGCCCCGCCAGACACAGGAAAACCCGCGCCCGGCAACGGACCCGGACTGTAAGCCGCGGCGCCAGGCTGCGTACCCTCAATTCACGGGCGAGCCTGGCAATTGCGGCAACCGTCGCGCCGCACACGGAGCCGATACGCCGTCCTAAAATCGCCACGTCACGGTTCCGTACACGCTGCGCTCCACCAGGGTTCCCATGCCGTTGGCACCGAACTCCAGATGTCGCCGGTCGGTGAGGTTCCGGCCAGTTATGGACAGGCGCAGGCGATTCACCGGCCGCCAGCTCAGGCTCGCATCCACGGCGGTGTAGCTCGGCACGCCCAGACTCGGCAGGTTGTCTACGTGACGCACGCCGGTAAACAAGCTGACCTCATGGGGAAAGTCCAGGTAAGAGTGCAGCGCGAACTGGTTTCTCGGGCTGTTGCCCTCCAGCTTGTGAGCGTTGTTGTCGGTGCTGCCCGGCCTGGTGTGCAACTGCAGGTTGAAGTAGGAATACTGGAACTCCAGCCGCCACCGGGAGATCGGCCGCCAGTCGGCATCTACGGTACCGCCGTAGGATTCGCCCTTCATGCCGTTCTCCAGGGTGTAGGGCAGTATGATGTAGAGAGACGGCGGGGCGCCCACGACCTGCGGCGTGCCCAGTTCCTGGGTCTGCAGCCGATGGTACTGGTTGTAAAACAGGGACGCATCAAAGGTCAGGTTGTCCAGTGGCTGAACCCGGTACCCCCCCTCGTAGGCAATGAGCTGTTCGGATTTGAACCGGTGGCTGCCTTTGACTATGGCGTAGATGGGCGCGGAGATCCCCGGTGCCAGTGGGATCGCCCCCACCGGGGAGGTGAAAGTCAGGTCCGCGTCCAGACGCGCCGGCACCCGTACCGCCCGGGACACCGCCGCCCACAAGGTCTGGTGGGCGCTCGGCAACCAGGTCAGGCGCACGTTCGGCTGGATCTCCACTCCGGTGTAATCGTTATGCTCGAACTTCGACCCCAGCGTGACAAACAGCTTGTGTTGCCACAAGTCATACTTGTCCTGGAAAAACCCGCTGAAGGTCTTGTCGGTCCGGCTGGCCGGAATGAATGCCGCATATGAAGAATTCTTTACATGGTCACCGGTAAAGCGAACCTCTACCCCCCACACCACATCATTGCGAGTCGCAAAGTGAAAGTGATGCTGAAAATCCAGGTCAAAGGTATCCCGACTCTCGCTGTAGGTATCCGGTATCTGCCGGTAAGTATGGTCATAATAAGCCCGCACGTTGATGCTGGCACCGCCGTCCAGTTGCCGTGTCCAGTGGCCCAGCAGGTTGCCGCCGAGCACGTCGCTATGACTCATGAAGGCAGGCCCCGGCAGCGTGCCCAGGGTGAAGCCGGCGGGGAATGTTCCCGACTCGCCGCCCTTGTAGACGTCCCCCTGCAGCGTGACCTTGTCCGGTGAACCGGGGGACCAGTCCATGCGAAACCCGCCCTGGCCCATGCTCCAGCCGTCGTGGGCGGAGCCGCCCGCCGACTTATGATATGAACCGCGGTTGAAGTACTTGACGTAGGCACGCAGGGTGGCGTCTTTGCCGATACGTCCACCGTAACGGAATCCGCCGAAGCCTTGCTCTTCATTACCCCCGCCGGCCTGCACATAGCCGCCCAGCGTCTGCCGGGACGACTTGGTGATGATGTTGATGACCCCGTTCACGGCGTTGGCGCCCCACAACGTCCCGCCGGGACCCTCGATAACCTCGATGCGCTGGATATCC
>CAZNWR010000302.1:0-3071 GCA_964576645.1 uncultured Enterobacteriaceae bacterium
CCAATGCCGGGGCGGACCGAATCAGCCGCCCGTCAGTGGGGTTTACGCCGCAGGACCACAGTTCGGACGCCATGGAGGTCATCAAGCGGATGTTCAGCCCGGAATTTCGCAACCGCCTGGATGCCATCATCGAGTTCAATCCGCTGGATCACCGGACTATCCTGAACGTGGTTGACAAGTTCCTGGTGGAGCTTCAGACGCAACTGGATGAAAAGAAGGTTCTGCTGGACGTGGATGACTCGGCCCGGGAATGGCTGGCCGAACACGGCTACGACAAGGTTATGGGCGCACGCCCCATGGCGCGCCTGATCCAGGAGAAGATCAAGAAACTGCTGGCCGAAGAACTACTTTTCGGCAGGCTGGTGGGCGGCGGACACGTCCTGGTATCCGAGCAGGACAACGAACTCACGGTCGAGGTGGAAGACAAGGAAGCCGCGCCGGCGGTCTCCTGACTTCCCGCCCGAATTCCGCCGGCACATTGGGAGAACGCCCGGGGATCCCCTATCCGAAGGTTCTCCAGCGTAGCAGCGAGATCAGCGCACTAACCGGCGTCGGTCAACGTCGCGTACAGCTCCGGCGCCGGGCGCAAAGTTTCCCATTCCAGTCTGCCGGGATATACCGCACCCGTATCCGCATCGACCGACAGGTAGTCCCCTTCGTAAAGCACGCCACCCTCGAAGCGAACCAGGCGCCGGTCAAGATCGATTTTCAGCGTGCGGCAGCCGACCACGCACGCCAAACCAAGCTGGCGCGCCACCACTGCGGCATGGGACGTACGGCCGCCGCTGCCGGTCACAATTCCCGACGCTACCGACATGGCCCCGATATCTTCCGTTGCGGGATCGGCACGCACCAGGATGACGGGCAGGCGCTGCTTCGAAAAACGTATCGCGGCCGCCTCATCCAGGGCCGCAACACCCACGGCCGCGCCCGTGCCCGCCGGCGTCCCCAGGGCACAAGGGGCGACCCCGGCGCCCGCCTTCAATCTCTTGCGCTCCAGGCCAGCGGGGTCGATAGCGCTTAAACGCCTTGCGTATTCCTGCTGATCGATCATGCCCGCACGAACCAAATCGCCCGCAATTACCAGAGCGGCCCAAGGCGTACGTTTACCGTCACGCGTTTGCAGCAGGAACAACTCGCCGCTCTCGACCGTAAATTCGAAATCCTGCATATCCCGGAATTCGACCTCAAGCTGCCGGCGGATCATTTCCAGTTCACGGTAGACCGTTGGCATGATCCTCTGCAGGGCGGCGGCATCCTGCACCGGGAATTTGCCCGAAACGACGTCTTCCCCCTGCGCATTGGGCATGAAATCCAGATACAGCTCATCCGCGCCGGTGGCCGGGTTGCGCGTAAAACCCACTCCCGAGCCGGAGCGGCCACAGGCGTTGCCGAACACCATCGCCTGCACGACGCAGGCGGTTCCGAGCGAATCGCTTACTCCGTTCAGCTTTCGGTATTTCACCGCTCGCGGACTCATCCACGAGCGAAATACCGCGTTTATGGCCAGCCCGATCTGCTGAAGCGGCTCCCGGGGAAACTCTTCGCCCGTTTCCGACTTGTAGATTTCCAGGAATTCAGCGGAGAGAGCCCGCAGCAACGCGCTGTCCATTTCCCGCTCCGAGGCCAATCCGGCTGCGCGCATGCGGGCCTGCGCCGCCGCTTCCATGGCGGCGCCCCCCTTTCCCGCGACCGTCCGTGCAAAGCCCTGGATCAGTCTGCGATAGGAGTCCCAGGCCAGGCGCGGGTTGCCGGTATGGCGCACCAGCCCGGACAGGGTGTCTTCGTTGAGTCCGACGTTCAGCAAGGTTTCCATCATGCCGGGCATGGACACCGGCGCGCCAGAGCGAACCGAGACCAGCAGTGGTGCGCGCCGGCTGCCGAAGCCGCGCCGGCTTTCCTGTTCGAGAGTGCGGATCTGCGCCTGCAGTCCTGCTGATATCTCCTCCGGAAGCGATCCGCCGTTACCGCACCAGGCGGCATAGCACCCGGTGTCCAGGACAAATCCCCGTGGTACGCGGATACCGGCCCGCACCAGGCGCATGAGATTGAAGCCCTTGCCTCCCAGTCTGTCGGGACCGGGCCCGGTCTCGTTCGGACCGTGCCCCGCCAGGCGCACGATCTCCCAGGTACTCGGTGGCACCGCCGTCATCGGCTAAGCACATCCTCCAGAAGCTGGTTCTTGAGCTGTACCGCGCAGCGGGCCAGGGCATCCGCCCCCTCTTCAAAGGTTTGGGCAAGCCTGGACAGCAGCAGTACCTGAACGCCGTTACCGGGATCCGACGCCAGGGCAGCCAGCAGGCGCCGTTCGGCGGCATCCGTCCGATGTTCCACCGATACCATGCGATCGATGTTTTCCAGAAAGTCCTGCCGATCTTCGCGTTCACCGCCCCGTTCCAGGTGACGCCCCGTTTCAATGCAGGCAACGTATTCCTGTGCTCCTTCCACCAGTAAATCAGCCAGCGACAGCAGCGGTTCACGAACCTGCTCCGGGACCGGGTCCCTGAAGGTGAGAGTAAGGAGAAAGGCGGCATCCTCCAGGGCATCGGCCACGTCGTCGGCATCTTCCACCAGGGACCTGAGAACCGCTCCATCACCGGCACGGCGGCTCGCGTCGCGAACCCGGTTCAGCAAGTCGTCCGCACGGCTTTCCCAGCGCTTTGCCCGGGAGGCGGTCGCCACAAGAATTTCATCGCTGCCCGGTTCGCCGGCACGCAGCATGGCGTCGCGCACTGCATCCGCCAGTTCGAACACACTGGCGGCATGATCGGCACAAAGGTCGAGAATTCCCTGACGCACCGACTGAAAACACTCGAAAATCTCCGCCTTGATTTCGTCGCGGATGATTTTTTCCGATCTCCCCTCACGCAGTCCGATGGCGGATACCTGAAGGGCAAACTTCAAGAAATCGAGTGCTTCCTGCCGGCCCAGCACTTCGTCAAGCCGCTCGCCGTAATGTTGTTCGAGACTGGGCACCTGTGCCAGGGCTTCGTAGACGACCACCACACCTCCAACCTGCAGGAAGCCGCGGTGGCCGTAGTCGTTGTCAGCGGCCCATTTCAGGACTGCAA
>CAZNWR010000303.1:0-2998 GCA_964576645.1 uncultured Enterobacteriaceae bacterium
CCGAGCTGACCAACAATTACTTTTGCAGGATCACTGTCGATCCGAAAGATCCCAATGCCCTTTATGTCGTGGGCCGATCCATCCACTACTCAAAGGATGGCGGCCGCCATTTCAGTATCGTTAAAGGCGCGCCGGGCGGCGATGACTATCACTTCCTGTGGGTGAATCCCGACGATCCCACGCACATGATCACGGGCGCCGACCAGGGCGCATCGATCTCTGTCGACGGCGGCAAATCATGGTCCAGCTGGTACAACCAGCCCACCGGCCAGTTTTACCATATTGCCGTCGATAACCGGTTTCCCTATCACATCTACAGCGGCCAACAGGACAGCGGGACAGTGGATATCTCCAGCCGCGGGCCCTACGGGGTGATCGAAGAGCGGGACTGGCACCCGGTAGGCGGGGACGAACGAGATTACATGGTTCCCAAACCCGGCGATCCCGACCTGGTGTTCGGAAGCGGTCTCGGCGGCCATCTCTCCCGATTCTATGAGTCCACGCGCCAGGTCGCCGATGTGTCTCCCTGGCCTGTATCCAGCTACGGCGACCGCCCGACAACTGTAAAATACCGCTACACCTGGATCTCGCCTCTCGTCTTTTCGCAGATCGGCGACCATGCCCTTTATTTCGGCGCGCAGGTATTGTTCAAATCAACCGACGACGGCAATCACTGGCGGATTGTCAGCCCCGATCTGAGCGGCAGGAAACAGGGCGCAAAGGACCACCTCAATCCGACGCTGCAACAGGCAAAGGCCGCCGGATACGGCGTTATCTACTGCATTGCCCCCTCACCCGTGAACCAGGATGTCATCTGGGCCGGTACCGATGACGGCCAAATCCAGTTAACGACCGATGGCGGCGCGCACTGGAAAAATGTCACTCCGGGTACCGTACCCCTGTGGGGCAAGATATCAACCATATCGCCTTCGGCATACTCTACGGATGTCGCCTATGTCGCCGTTGACCTTCACCGGCTCGACCGGTTTTCGCCTTTGATCCTGAAGACGGAGGATGGCGGCAAAACCTGGACAAAAATTGACAGCGGCATGCCCGCAAATGAATACGTCAGTGTTGTCCGGGCCGACCCGGTGCGCCGCGGTCTGTTGTATGCAGGGACCAACCGCAGCGTGTATGTCTCATTCAATGACGGGGCGAAATGGCAGCCGCTGTCATTGAATTTTCCGACCACCTGGGTGCGTGACCTGCAGGTCCATGACGGCGACCTCATCGCCGCAACGCAGGGCCGCGGTATCTGGGTGCTGGACGATCTGGCACCGTTGCGCGAAGTCGGGCCGGCCATTAATGAAAAGCCGGCTTATCTTTTCCGGCCCAAGAAGACCTGGCGCCTGCGCCGCGATGAAAACAGGGACACGCCACCGCCACCATCCACGCCGCTGGGACAAAATCCGCCTGCCGGCGCGGTTATTGACTACTGGCTCAAGGACGCTGCCAACGGCCCCGTCACGCTCACCATCAAGGACACGGAAGGCGACGTGGTCCGCCGTTTCAACAGCGAACACACCATGGAACACCTCAAGGCCAATCGCTATTTCCAGCCGGGATGGCTTGGGACGCCTGACAAGCTTTCCACGTCGGCGGGCATGCACCGTTTTGTGTGGGACCTGCGTTATCCGCGGCCACCGGCGCTGGAATACCACTATTCGATTGCCGCGGTCTGGGATGATGACACGCCGCTCAATCCTCAAGGAGCCCTCGCCCTGCCGGGTGACTATACGGTCACGCTGACCGTAAACGGCAAGTCGTATACCCAACCGCTCACCGTCGCTCTCGATCCGCGGGTTCGGGTCAGCATGGAGGCACTGCGGCAGCAACTGCAACTGGCGCGCTCCGTCGATTCGGCCATGGGCGAGACCGTTGAATTGCACCACCAGATAGAAGCGATATTAAAGAACGGGCATGTCCCCAAATCGCGCAGAGCGGCGCTCAAGAAGATCGCTGATTCCGGAAAACCGAGCCTGGCAAAAGTCGGCGGCGTGCTCAGCAGCCTGTCGACGGCCGTGAAAAGCGCCGATGCCGCACCCACCCAGGGCCAACAGGCGGTATACAGACATTACAGGCAGGAGCTCGACAATCTGGCTTCTCAATGGCGGAAATTACAGACACGGCCATAATCCGTTTTTATTCAAGCTGGCGTAAGCCGTCTGCACACCGAGACCGTTACGCACTATCCTGGATTATTCAATAGGGCCGGAAACAGGTGGCGGGCGGGTGGCATTCATGAATATCCTATTGTGCATGGGCGTTCCGAACTCTGAAACACCCGGTGTTGCGGTATCCGGGTGACGGGCCGTGAGCCGCAGGGACGCGGCGATCGAGCGTACAGGGATGTATTCACAGCGTGTCCGGCACCCGGATACCGCAACGCCGTGCTCTCGATCATTCGTGCACTTTGAACAGGATGGCGGACGGGTCCCGCCAGGGGGCTACGTTGCCAGTTCCTTGATCGGTACCGATTCGTCCGCCAACCGATCCGGGTCGATGATCTTCTTTCCGGTAATGAGCCGCTTGCCCACCATGAATTCCGGCGGCCGGTTGACGGCATCCACCGCAATTACCACGCCCTCCTTCAAATAGAACGCGGCGAAGCTGCGGCCCTTGTTGCGATCGCCGCGGATGACCGCCTGGTCATAGCCCTGTGACAGGCCGGCGATCTGCAATTTCAAATCGTATTGGTCGGACCAGAACCACGGCAGCGCGTTATATGGCTGCTCCTTTCCACAGAGATTCATCGCTGCGGCGCGCCCCTGGTCGGTAGCGTTCTGAACGGATTCCAGGCGTATCCAGCGATCATAAATGCGGCTGTAATGCCAGGTGCAGTCACCCGCCGCCACGATGTCCGGATCACTGGTACGGGTAAATTCATCCACGACGATCCCGTTCTCCACTTTCAGGCCCGCTTCCTTGGCCAGTTCGACGTTGGGCACGATACCCACGCCGATGATGACGAGATCCGCCTCCAACTCCGATCCATCCG
>CAZNWR010000304.1:0-2993 GCA_964576645.1 uncultured Enterobacteriaceae bacterium
CCCGTAGCCGAGCGCCCGCCCGACTTTGCCCTTGACACCGGCACCATAGCGCAGCGGTGCAACCATCACGCGGCAGGCACTCAGGTAGCGCGACAGGTCCGGCGCGTACCCCACGATCTCCACGCCCGGCATTTCCAGGCCGGAAATGCTGTCCGGCATGTCGCTGCCCACCACCAGGAACATTGCTTCCGGCAGCATCTCGTGAATGCGCGGCCAGATGTCATTCACAAAATGGAGCACCGCATCCGCGTTGGGCGGGTGCGCGAAGCCGCCGACGAACAGGAAGTCGCAACGCCTCTCGAACGGCGTCCTCTCCAGCCCCGGCGTATCCATTATCAGCGGGACCTTCATGGTTTTGGCATTCGGCAGCTCGCGGGCGATGAGCTGCATCTCCTCGTCGCTTTTGAGAACCGTGAGATCCACCCGGGTGATAATGCCCAGTTCCCGCACCCTGGTGACCTCCGCCAGCCGCCTGAGCCGCGTTGAGTCGTGTAGTTCCGCCTTCCTCTGCTCGCGCAGGTGGTGAAGATCCACCGTGATAAACACGACCTTCGCAGCCGGGCAATACCGCTTGACTTCATTTATGTGCCGATGGGCGATGGCCAGGCGCGTGAGCATGACGATGTCGAAGCTTTTGCCCTCGCGCTTGAGATAGTCCCCGGTGCTTTCCAGGTAGGGTTGATACAAACACTCCACGCCCAGGCGCTGAAGATCGCGGCTGTAGGGAAGTACATATTCCTGGTTGTCATCCGGAATGAACGTCACGTGGCACTTCAGCTCCAGCAGGAACTTCATCAGGAACCAGGCATCCACGGAACCGGAATCCCGGTCCGGCGTGGGCGTGCAGGCATCGATGATCAGCACACGTGGACCGGTGCTCCGCCGGATTTTATCCTTGGGTCCCGCGGGCTGCCGGCTCAAGGCATCCGCCCACTTTTCCCGGAACTTGGGCAGGTTGATCGCCTGGAAGCGCTTGGTGCCGGACTCGATATCCCGCCCGCTGGTCACCCCTTCGAAATGCACGACCTTCGACAGCGGCTGGTACAACACGCGACGGCCGTTATGCCTCACGGCGAAGGCGAGATCGGTATCCTCGTAATAAGCCGGCACGTAGCGGGTATCGAAGCCGCCGAGTTCCTCGAACAGGGTGCGCGGGACAGCGAGCGAAGCGCCGGAACAGTAATCCACGTCGCGCAGATAATTGTATTCGGGCCGTGCGCGGCCCATGTCGCGGCCCATGTTGGCGCCGGTGCCGTCAGACCAGATGGCGCCGCCCGCTTCCTGCAATGTGCCGTTTTCGTTCAGCAACTGCGATCCGACGATGCCCGCATAAGGGTGATCCTCGAAGGTTCGGATCAGTTCCCGCAGCCAGCCCTTTTGCACGATGGTGTCGTTGTTCAGAAATACCACGACGTCACCACGGGCTGCCCGCGCGCCGCGGTTGCAGGAATGCACGAAGCCGAGATTCTCCGGGTTGCGCAGAAAGCGCAGCCCGCGAATGCGCGGCAGCACGTCCGGGGTCTTGTCCGTGGAGCAGTCGTCTACCACGATGACCTCGCAGGATTCCGCCTGGCAGATCTCCCACAGCGCGCCCAGGCAAGCCAGCGTGTGGGACAGCTTGTTGAACACCGGGATGACGATTGATACCCGCGGATGGACGACGTCATCGAACAG
This sequence comes from uncultured Enterobacteriaceae bacterium, assembly GCA_964576645.1. GTDB lineage: Bacteria > Pseudomonadota > Gammaproteobacteria > Eutrophobiales > Eutrophobiaceae > CAZNWR01. The sequence continues at coordinate 1,675 of CAZNWR010000304.1, forward strand.
CCAGGACTCGTAATTCTCCTCCCCCGGCCGCGCAAATGTTACGGGAAAAGCGCGGCGCCGAAGCTGGCGCGCGCGTTCGTGACCCGAGTCGCGGCCGGTGACCAGTCCGGGAAGCCAGGGCGCCAGCCGGACCATTCCCGCTTTTATGCGCTCCTTGCGCACGGCGGACACCGGCAAGGCGTTGATGGATTCACGGGCGCAGACCATCGCGAGTCTCCCCGCCAATCGCATGAAATGAAATGGGGCGCGCAGGCCGATGCGGGCGTAGGTGCCCGCGACGCGGAGCGGCGCGGTAACCCGCCAGGAGCGGGATGAAAGGACGACATCCCGTTCCTGCCGGGCCTCCACCGCCCTGGCGGCATGGCGTTCCAGCTCCGCACCCAGCGCGCGCAACCGGGTCTGCAGCGCATCGATGCGGCCTTGCAGTTCATCCTTCTCCCGGATAAATTCCGTTTGCAGCGGCAAATAGTTCACGCTCCCCGCCTGGCATTGCTCGTAGATCTTGTCCAGTTGCCCTTCGGCACCGCCGGACAGGCGCCCCGCCGCAAACGCCATGAACGTGCGGCAGGCGTCGGCGATCCAGGGTGTGACCTTCTTGGAATCCACCACCTCTTCCCAGTCATGGACATAATGGCGCCGGGTCGCCCGCAGGAAAACATTCACCTCTGCCCTGGCCTCCTCCACGGCGCGCGGCCACTGCACGCGCAGCTCATCGCCGATGCGGTTGATGGTCCGCGCCCAATCCTGGAGGAGATCTTCGAAACTGACAAACACCCGCGGCGCATCGCGCGTTTCCCGCTCCGCTTCCAGCATGTAATTCAACCACAGCAGCAAACCGTATTCCCTGGCCATGTTATTGCGGACATACAGGGACTCTGCCACTTCCAGGGGATTACGCAGGGCAATGACGTAGCGCGGCGTTACGTGCAGCCGCTCAAATACCCGGCGCCACAGCGGCAACAGCCGGCACATGCGCGGATCCTTCAACACGAAAAGCGCCGAATCGGAAAGCTCGCGGTCCAGAAGTTCCGAAAGTTCGCGCACGTACGGTTCGGCCTGTGCCGAAGCCAGCCGGTAGCCCGGAATGTCACGCAGATCGTCCCAGGAGCGGTCCGCATGCCGAAAGATCTGTTCATGGATCTCCTGCATACCCTGGGATTCCCAGAACCCGTCCGGATTGTCGTGCTGGGGCAGCAGGAGGTCCGGAGGCAGATCGGCGCCCATGAGATTCAACACCCGGGTCAGCGCCGAGGTCCCGCTGCGATGCATGCCCAGTACGATCAAGGCGGTCCGCGCGTTCATTGGGCGGTTACCCTGAT
>CAZNWR010000305.1:0-2848 GCA_964576645.1 uncultured Enterobacteriaceae bacterium
GCTTATTTCTTAATGTATTGGCAAAATAGCATGATTCAAGCCCCGGGACCCCCTTTCAGACTGAACCATGTCGGACAAAGTAAAACATCTTCTGGTCCTCAATACCTGCCCAGGATCCATTACCGCCAAGAAAATCGCAACGGAACTGGTGGCGGACCAACTGGCGGCCTGCGTGCAGGTAATTTCCGGCGTTCAGTCATTTTTCCGCTGGGTGGGCAAAGTGGACAACTCCGAGGAACATCTGCTGCTGATCAAAACCACCACGGATCGATATCAGCAGTTGGAGGACCGGATCTCCTCGATGCACCCCTATGAGATCCCGGAAATTGTCGCGATCCCGATAACCGATGGGCTGGCTGGCTACCTGTCGTGGATAACCGACTGCACCGATACCTCCTGATCGCGCCGTTCCTGATGGCCGTGCTGTTGTGCGGCCCCGCTCACGCGGATCAGTCTTTCAGTCAACGCCTGCGCAGTTTCATCGGCGCCGATTCGAACCGGAACCGACCGCCCCTGGACCCGAACCGGGCGTTTCGCCTGCAGGCGAAGGCGGACGGTGCGCGAGCGGTGCTTGTGTCCTGGGATATCGCGGACGGCTATTACCTGTACCGCGACAAGTTTTCGTTCCACGTGGTGTCAGGCGCCGCGCGCGTGCAACACGATGGAATACACCTTCCCCGTGGCCGCGTGAAGCAGGATCCCGCGTTTGGGAAAGTGCAGATCAACACCGGCACCGTGGTCGTTCACCTGCCTCTGGCGCGGACGCCGGGACCGGCCCTGCCGCTCACCCTGAAAATCGGCTACCAGGGATGCGAGGACGGTGTTGTCTGCTACCCGCCCATCAGCCGCAAGGTTTCCCTGGTGTTGCCGGCATTCAGCGGTACCGGCGCCGCCGGTCCGGGTCCGGGAACAGCTTCCACCGACGCCGGGTCGCTGCAGTCAACCCTCTCCCGGCATGGACTGGTGTTTGACGGTCTGCTGTTTTTCGGTTTCGGCCTGTTGCTGGCGTTCACCCCGTGCGTGTTTCCCATGATCCCCATTCTTTCCGGGATCATCGTCGGACAGGGACAACGCGCCAGCGGAGCGCGCGCTACCTTGTTGTCGCTTTCCTATGTGCTAAGCATGTCGGTGGTTTACGCCGTGCTCGGGGTTGTCGCGGCCACCCTGCAATTCAACCTGCAGGCAGCCGCGCAGAACCCGTGGGTGATTTCCATCTTCAGCGGACTGTTCGTGGTGCTGGCCCTGTCCATGTTCGGCTTTTTCCAGATGCAATGGCCTGAACCGGTGCGCGGCCTGCTAGGCGGTTGGAATAACCGTATTCGCGGAGGATCCCTGCACGGCGCGGCGCTCATGGGCGGGCTCTCGGCGGTCATTGTCGGTCCCTGCGTGGCTCCGCCGCTGGCCGCCGCCCTGCTCTATATCAGTCAAACCGGCAACGCCATTCTGGGCGCCGGCGCGTTGTTCCTTCTGGGCCTGGGAATGGGAACCCCGCTGGTGGCATTGGGCGCCTCGGGCGGCGCGTTGCTGCCGCGCGCCGGACGCTGGATGGAGTCCATCAAGCATGTATTCGGGGTGCTCATGCTGGCGGTCGCGATCGGTTTCCTGGGCAGGGTGCTGGCGCCGTCGCTGACGCTGGCGCTCTGGGGGCTGCTTTTTGTGGTCTCCGCCGTTTACCTGGGCGCCCTGGAGCGGCTGGAAGGGCCGTCGCGCTGGCGGCGTCTCTGGAAAGGCTTAGGCATAGCCATCCTTGTCTACGGCGTGGCCTTGCTGGTGGGGGCCGCCAGCGGCGGCGGTGACATCTGGCGGCCGCTGCAGCCCCTGACCGGCGAGGCGGGCCCGGTGTCATTGCCGTTCAAAAAGGTGACCAGCGTTGACGGCCTGCGGCGGGCCTTGAGCCAGGCCAGTCGCGAGGGCCGGCCGGTAATGCTGGATTTCTACGCGGATTGGTGTGTCGAATGTAAAGAGATGGACCGCCGAACGTTTCCCAATCCGAAGGTGCGCGCGATGCTGCGCAACATGGTATTGCTGCAGGCGGATGTCACCGCCTACGCCAGCGACGCCAACGCGCGCCAGCTGCTCAATCAGTTCAAACTGGTTGGACCTCCCGCGATCCTGTTTTTCAACGCCAAGTCGCAGGAGCTGGCCGGGCAGCGGGTGATCGGTTTCGTATCGCCGGAGGAATTCGTCCGGCGCCTGCGGGCGGTTCTGCAGTCATGAGGATTGCAGGCGTCCTCGTGGGCGGGGTGTTGTTCGCCTGCGCCATGGCCGGCGGAGCGTATCTGAGCAGCCACGGTGGGAAGACCCCGCCCCAGGGGCCCACCGCGGCTGCGGTCCCCGTGGTCAGGACGATGGTCGGTCGCAAGCGTCCGCCTTTCACGCTCACCGATCTCCAGGGCAATCCCCGGCAGGTAAAAGAGTGGGACGGCCGGGTGTTGGCGCTGAATTTCTGGGCGACCTGGTGCCCGCCATGCCGCAAGGAGATCCCGGAATTTGTCGCCCTGCAAAAGAAATATGGGAAGCAGGGGCTGCAGTTCGTGGGGATCGCGCTCCAGAAGCCGGCGGATGTCCGTGGTTTTATACGGCAGTTCCATGTTAACTACCCGGTTCTGGCCGGGGAAATGCCGGTGATCCACGTGGCAAAAGCCTACGGGGACCACATCGGCGCCCTGCCCTACACCGTCATCATCAAGCGTAACGGCCGCATCGCGTTCACCAAGCCGGGCGCCCTGTCCCGCGAACAGGCCGAGCAGGAGATCAAAAAGCTCCTCTAAGCCCGGACGGCAATCTTTGTTCACGAATAATTCAGGCCATAGCGTTGCGGTATCCGGGTGACGGACACGCTGTAAAT
>CAZNWR010000306.1:0-2305 GCA_964576645.1 uncultured Enterobacteriaceae bacterium
ATCAGAACTTCCGCCTGAAAGCAACCGACGGCGAAGAGTACATGCTGCGCATTTCCAACATCGCCGAGGATCCGGAGGTGGTGGACTTCCGCATCGGCGCCCTGCACCACGTCGCCAGGTGTGACCCCGAACTGCCGGTGCAGCGGGTGGTGAACACGGTGCAGGGTGGCGACCGGACCAGCGCTGTGGATGCGACCGGCAGGCGCCACATCGTCCATCTGGTCAGCTACCTGGACGGCACGCTGCTGGATGACGTGCCGCCGCCATGGGACGGATTCCGGAACTTCGGCATGCTGCAGGCGCGGCTGGACCGCGCGCTGCGCGGTTATTTCCATCCCGCCGCCGACCACGAATTGTTCTGGGACATTTCCCGGGCCGCGGGCTTGCGCCCCTGGATGGACGACATCGTTGACCCCTCCCATCGCGAACTTGCCCTTGCCGCGCTGGATCGCTTTGAGGCAAAAGCCCTGCCGCAGCTCCCCGGACTGCGGGCGCAAGTGGTCCACGATGACCTGACCACGGACAACGTGCTGGTATCGCCCGAGGATCCGACGCGGGTGGCGGGAATACTGGACTTTGGTGACATGGTGCACGCCGCGCTCATCAATGACCTGGCGGTGTCCATGACCCACCTCACCTGCTATGAAAAGGACATCGTCGAACCGAGCCTGGAGTTGGCGGCCGGCTTTCATTCCGTAACGCCGCTTGAAGTGGAGGAACTTGAGCTGCTGCCGATCCTTATCGCCACGAGACTGGCCATGACTCTGGCGATCTCGGCCTGGCGTACCCGCCGCAAGCTGGACAACCGCGACGAGGTGGTCGGCGAGGCGGGAGATCTTTCGCGGCGGCTGGCGCATCTTTTCGATTCCGAAACAAGACTGCGGCGGGGCCTGCGGCATGCCTGCCGCCAACGCGCATATCCACCTGCTCACTCGCAGGATAGCCGGACGCTGCTGAAGCGCCGACATGACAGGCTCGGTCCGACCTACAGCCTGTTCTACGACGAGCCTCTTCACATCGTGCGCGGCGAGGATCACTGGTTGTTTGACGCCGAGGGAAAGCGGTACCTGGACGCCTACAACAATGTCGCTCACGTGGGACATTGCCATCCGCACGTGGTGGAAGCGCTTTCTCGACAGGCGGCAACGCTGAATACCAACACCCGCTACCTGCACGAATACATTCTGGATTATGCCGAGCGCATCCGCGGCTACCTGCCCGACAGTCTCGATACCTGCCTGTTTGTCTGCACCGGCAGCGAGGCAAACGATCTGGCCTGGCGGCTGGCGCAGGCCTGGAACGGCGGCACCGGCGCGGTAGTTTCGCGCAATGCCTACCACGGCAACACCACGGTCATTTCCGGCATCTCGCCGGAGGACTGGGGTGGGGCGCCGGCACCGGATCACGTGGCGACCATCCCTTCGCCAGACACCTATCGCGGCATTTTCTTCTCCGGCGATGCAAAAGCCTATGCTGCCGCCGTCAACACGGAACTCGAAAAGCTGCAGGGACGCGGTCACCGGCCTGCGGCCCTGTACGTGGATTCTTTTTTCACCAGCGACGGCATCTTCACGCCGCCGCCCGGCTCCCTGGAGGCACTGGCGGCGGCAATGAAGCAGGCCGGCGCCTTATTCGTGGCTGACGAGGTGCAGGGTGGCTTCGGCCGCGGCGGCGAGCACTTCTGGAGTTACGAGTTCGGAGACATAACGCCCGACGTGGTGACCCTGGGCAAGCCTATCGCCGACGGCCATCCCGTGGGCCTGGTGGCGACCCGCCGCGAGATCGCGCAGCACCTCGCCGATGGAATAGGTTATTTCAACACCTTCGGCGGCAATCCCGTTTCCTGCGCCGCTGCGCTGGCGGTGTTGGATGTGATCGAGCAGGAAGGGTTGCAGGAGCACGCTCGGGACACCGGCGCTTACCTGGTGGGTCAGCTGCGCAACCTCTCCGGGAAACACGCCTGCATCGGCGACGTGCGCGGCGCGGGTTTGTGTCTGGGAGTCGACCTGGCCGGCGAAGACAAGGAACCGGATGGCGCACTCGCCCACCGGGTCAAGAACCGCTTGCGCGACAACGGCGTGCTGGTGGGCAGCACCGGTCCGGATAAAAACGTTCTCAAGATCCGGCCGCCCATGACCTTCGACCGTGCCGCGGCGGATCTGCTCTGCGCGGTGCTGGATGACGTCTTGTCCGAATAACGCTACCGAGCTCCCTCGGCGTATTTGCGGGCCAGCGACAGGAGCTGTGAGAATTCGGCATCACTGAGGTTTCCTCCCGCTTCCCGATCATGCTTTTGCAGCACCGG
>CAZNWR010000306.1:2315-2838 GCA_964576645.1 uncultured Enterobacteriaceae bacterium
GTCCAAGCACCCCTCGCCCCAGCCGAGCACCACCGCGTTGTAGATCCGCGCCGCCTTGCCCTTGGCCGACAGATACAGTGTTTTGATCCGGCCATCTTCCTCCGAGGGACGCTGATCCACCCAGCCGCGTTGCGCCAGCTCCCTAATGGTTTCACCCAGGGTGGCCCGTTCCACCTCCACGGCCCTGGCGAGGTTCGACTGGCTCATCCCCGGATTCTCCGAAATCAGAATAAGCAACCCCACCTGGCCCGGGGTCACCCCGTGCGCCTTCATGTCCCGGCGGAAATCCTGGAACGTCTTCAACTGCGCCCGCCGCAGATGGAATCCCAGCAGATCCTGCAGGGGGCCGTAGCGTAAGCCCGTTTCCCGGTAAGTGGAGGAAGAGGCTCCCGGGTCAGCGGCCTTTTTCACCTTTTTTCTGCGCCTGAGACTCATGTGCATTCCATTTTACCCTGCCGCTTGCCAACTGCCCGTTTGCGGACTAAACTGGAATCATACTTGTAAGGATACCTTACAATATGAC
>CAZNWR010000307.1:0-2830 GCA_964576645.1 uncultured Enterobacteriaceae bacterium
CCCGCTCCGGCAAGATCACCGAGCTGGCCATCCGCGAAGTCATACACGGGCGCCCGGTAAAGAATGTCGAAGCGCTGGCCAATCCCCAAGCTCTGGATCACTTTCAGGACTGTACCGAGCTGCGTTCCTGAACCGACCGTCATTGCGCCCGGTCAGCACTTCCGGCGACGGCCCGAGATCTGGGGTTCCGCGGCGCAACCTGCTATGGTGCTTCGCAGGAGGTGGGATGCGTACAGATCGATGTGGACCCGCGAGCGATGGCGACGACGGCGATCGACACTGATCCCGCCTCCGGCGCGCTGCCTCTGAAGCGCCACGTCGTCGCAGTCGTCGCCGGCAACGCGCTCGAGTTCTACGATTTCCTCACCTACGCGTTCTTCGCCGTCTATATCGGCGAGGCTTTCTTTCCCAGCGCCAACCCCACATCGAGCCTGCTGCTTTCCCTTGCCACCTTCGGTGCGGGCTTCATCACGCGGCCCGTGGGCGGTGTCGTTCTCGGCTCGCTGGGCGATCGCGCGGGGCGCAGGCCGGCAATGTTTATCTCCTTCTCACTGATGGGTATCGCCATCATCGGCGTCGCCTGCACGCCGTCCTACGCAAGCATCGGCCTGGCAGCTCCGCTCCTTGTGCTGTTCTTCCGCCTGCTGCAGGGATTCGCGCTGGGCGGTGAAGTGGGACCGACGACTGCGTTCCTGGTTGAAGCGCCGCCGCCCGAACGACGCGGCTTTTACGGCTCCCTGCAAATCGCATCGCAGTATGCCGCCGTCACCACAGCGGGCATCGTGGCCTCGGTGCTGGCGGCGGTACTGAGCCCGGCGGCGCTTGCCGCGTGGGGCTGGCGCGTCGCGTTTCTAATCGGTGCACTCACGGTGCCGCTGGGGCTTCTTGTGCGCAAGAGCCTGCCGGAAACCATGGCGAGCGATTCTTCGGAGCCGGCACCGCGCGCCACTAAGTTGATGCGCCGCCACGGCCGCGCGGCGTTGACGGGGCTCATGATGCTCGCGTCCGCCACCATCGCGGTCTATGTAGTGCTTTTCATGACCACCTATGCCATGACGACGCTGCACATGTCCGCGCAGCTCTCGTTCGGCTCAACGCTGATCATCGGGATTTGCGGCACGGTATTCGCGCCCCTGGGCGGCATGGTTTCGGACCGCGTAGGCCGGCGACCCGTCATGATCGTTGCCACGGCGATCCTTATACTTTTTACCGTGCCCGCCTTTCTGCTGCTCAGCCATGCCCGCAGCGGTCCCGTCCTGTTCGCGATGGTGGGCGTACTGGCGGCGGGTATTGCTTTCGGGACGGGGCCGATGATTGTCATCGTAACCGAATCCATGCCGAAGCGGTTTCGTTCCGGCGCCCTGGCGACGATCTACGCGCTGTCCATTGCCGTGTTCGGGGGCACCACGCAGTTCAACGTTGCCTGGCTCACGAATTGGACCAGCGATCCCATGGCACCCGCCTATTACATGACCGCTGCGTTGCTGGTGGGCCTGGTCGCCATGCTGCTGGCGCGGGAAACCGCGCCCGGCGCGACGGTATCCAGCGGCGCCGGCCGTATCAATGTTTCATAAGGTAATCGGCGATGGCGTTGTAAATGACCGGCCCGACGTTCTCGCTCATGTCGCTTTCGGCGGAACTGTCGGATGACTGCCGAACGATCACCACGTCGGCCTTCTTATCGAGGTAGATCTGCTGGCCGTAAATCCCCAGCGCGGCGACCGCCTTATGGGGATTGTTAAAAGTCCACCACTGGTTGTGATAGGCATAACCCACCTTGCCGTACCAGGGTTGGTGATAAAAGCGGTTGAAGGGATCGGGATCACCGGGCTGCAAGATCGTTTCCGCCACGCTGCGGGGGATCACCTGGCGGGCATTGTAATCGCCCTCCTGCAGGATCATCTGGCCGAAGCGCGCACCGTCGCGCAGGGTGAAGTTGAATCCGCCCGCCACCACTTCCTGCCCGGACGGATCCAATCCGTAATAACCATCGTGGGCCGCGCCCAGCTTCGACCACAACAATTTTGAAACCAGGTCCGACCAGCGCAGGCCGGTTACGCGCTCCGCGATCCAACCCAGCACTTCCGTGTCCGGCGATACATAGTGAAATGCCTTGCCGTGCTTGCCCGCTTTTTTCAAGGTCGGCAGGTACGCATAGATGCTCCTGGGTCCGGTATAACCCGGCGGCGGCGGATAGGCGTTGGCGGCGTATCCATAGCGGGTAAAATCCGAATGGGGATCGTTGTAGTTCTCGTCGAAATGAACGCCCACGGTCATGTTCAGCACCTGCTGCACGGTGGCATCTCCGTAGGCGCTGCGACTCAGTTCCGGCAGGTACTTGGATACCTTGGCATCCGCATCGATCTTGCCTTCATTTATCAGGACCAACACGATTGTCCCGGCAAAGGATTTGCTCACCGAGAACATTTCGTGGGGAGTGTTCGGAGTCATGCCGTTGAAATAGTGTTCGTACACTATGCGGCCGTGATGCAGGACAACGATGGCGTCGGTGTAGGCCCGCTCCAGCCAGTCCTTTACCGAGATGGATGAACCGTTCGATAACTTCACGACGAGCCCGCCCAGGTCCACGGGCGTTCCCTCGGGCAAGGCGGATACCGGTCCATCGCCGCGTGACACGACCCGGGTGGGCAGCACTTCTCTCAGGTGCTGGAGCGACCAGCGGTTATACGGCGGCTTAATCCAGTTGCTTTTGTCGACCAGTTTGGCCGTGGGCGGCGGGAACCCCTGCATCAATCCCAGTTCGGCGGCCGTCGCAGGCGCGGCCGCCCTCGGCTGGGACGTTCTCCCCGGGGGGGGCGCCCGCCCCCTT
>CAZNWR010000308.1:0-2732 GCA_964576645.1 uncultured Enterobacteriaceae bacterium
GAAACCCGCCTGCCAACGGAACCGCGCATCGTCGGGGCCGCTGGCGCGCAGCTCTTCGGTAATTTGCCGGGTGTGGGCGCCAAAGGTAGGAGCGATAAACGGGTTGGGGCTGGCGTCCGTATCCTCTTCCTGCAGGCGGCGCACGTTTTCCAGCCCGGTGATAGAGGTGAGGTTGATATTGCCCACTTTCCACTTGAGGGTGCCGTCCACGCCCCAGTTATTCACGACCACCTTGCCGTTTCGGTTGAAGTCACCGGCCCAGGGATTGTTGTCAGTGTCCTTGTAGCCGAACGCGTCGCAGCCCGGGCAGGTACCCCAGTAATTGACGTTGTTGGGGAGCGGCAGGCTGTTGTTGCCGTCCGGGGAAAGCATGGTTGACTGGTGCTGCCAAGCGCCTACATTGCCCTTACTGAAGGAACCGTGGAACTTGAGCAGGGCGCTGAAATCGCCGTGTACGTACTGCAACTGGACACGGCCCGCCTTGGAATCCTCGGAGTTATAGTCCTGGCCACCGGGGTAACGGTTTTGCACGTAACCGTGATGCTGATCGATCGCCATAGACACGCGCGCCGTCAGGCCGGAAATTTCCGGAATCGGCCCGCTCACCGCGCCTTCGTATTGAGTTTCTCCGTAAGAACCCAGCCCCACCCTGGCGTAGCCCTGGAACGTGTCCGTGGGCTTGTTGGTGATGAAATGGATCAGACCGCCGGTGGTGTTACGTCCATACAGGGTGCCCTGTGGACCACGCAGCACCTCAACCCGCTCCAGATCGAAGAGCTGGAACTGCAAGCCGCCCATGGCGCCATGGTAAACGCCGTCCACGTAGGTGGCCACCGGGTTTTCGTTGGCGTCGGTAAAGTCATTAAGACCGACACCGCGCAGGAAAAAGTTGATCTGGCTGCCTTCCGCGTTGGGGACCGTGTAATCCAGACCGGGCGTCATGCTGGTGACGTCGGTGGAGTTGACAATCCCCATCTGCGTGAGCTGCTTGCCGGTATAGGCAGTGACGGAAATACCGACGTTCTGCAGCGGCTGTGCCCGCTTCTGTGCCGTCACTACGATTTCTTCGAGCCGCGCCGCCTGTGCCACCGTAAACACGCACAACACGGCCATCAGCGATCCGAACAATGCGGAACGTTTAACCAGATCATACTTCATGAAACTTCCCCCTCATTGTGACGGAGACCCTGGGAGAGTCTGCCTGATTGTTTTGCATTTCATACCTGCGCGGGCTTTACCCGCACCACTACCTCCGGCAGATTGTCCAAGGATCTCCTTGATGGATACTTTGTCTGTGGTATGTGGGAATTCTCCAACAGCCGGCATTCCGTGTCTGTCGTCCAAATTGATGACATCCGCACGGCTCCCGCCGTTGAGATTAGCAGAGTATGACCAATGAAAACAACGCGTTCAATCCGTCGAAAGGATGACACCAAACAATCGAAAAAGCCGCCGCAGGGCACGTCACGGTGTTGCGGCAATGACACAGTGGCTCGGGGCCGGTATCCAACACTTCGCAACAACGCTTTCCCAACGCCGGCATTACGCATCCGGCCACACGGAACGCGCGGTGCGCACGATAAGGTCCAGCTTGGCCCGCTGATTCTCGGGCCGCAAGGGATTTCCCGGCGCCGTACTGGCAAAGCCACACTGCGGGCTCAAGCCCAGGCGCTCCAGGGGAAAATACCGGGCGGCCTCGTCAATACGCCGGCGCAGGTCATCCTCGGATTCCAGGTCCGGCGTCTTGGAGCTGACCAGCCCAAGGATCACGGACTTGCCTTCAGGCATGAAGCGCAAGGGTTCAAATGAACCCGCACGCGGGGAATCGTATTCCAGGCAGAAGAAGTCGATGTTCAAACCATTGAAGATCTTCTCGGCAACAAAGTCGTAGCCGCCCTCGCCCAGCCACTTGCCCTGGTTATTGCCGCGGCACAGGTGCATGCCCACGGTAAGTTCGGCGGGCCGGGCGTCAAGCGCCGCATTGGTGACATCGATATAGCGATCCACCAGTACATCCGGATCGTAGCCGCGCTGCTTCACCTGCTCGCGCAGCCGGGCATCGCACAGCAATGGCAATGAAACATCGTCAAACTGCACATAAGTGGCGCCGAGCCCGGCCAGTTCCCGGAGTTCCTCGCGGTAGATGCGCCCCACATCGGCGAAAAATTCGTCCAGGTCAGGATAGGCCTTCTCGGAAACACCCTCGCGCCAGCGGAAGTAATGCTGGGAGCAGGGACTGGGCAGCGTGGTCTTGGGTGTCTCTTTCGTCAGCGACCGCACGAACAGAAATTCATCCGTGGCGATGCCTTTCTCGCGCTTTAGCTTGCCGGTCACCACGGCGGTCGTATAGGTCATCTTCTCGCCGGAACCGTCCTGGAACTGGATCGCGGCCTCCATGTCGGTAAAGCCGGACACGGCCTTGGGAAAATGTCCCCAGTAAATGATGCGCCGATACTCGCCGTCGGTGATGGAATGCAGACCGACCGATTCCTGCAACGCCACGGCATCGCGGATATGGCGGTCCTCGATCTCCTTCAGGCGTGCGTCATCGATGTGGCCGGCCTTGTGATCCTCGAAAGCCTTGAGCACTTCCGGCGGGCGCAGCAGGCTGCCGATGTGCTCGGCGCGGAATGGGGGACTCGTCTTCGTGGTCATACGTCAATTCATTTCCTGGAATTAAGAAAACTTGAGGTTGCCAGGATAGGCAAATCCGCCTGAGGCAGTCTGTCCTC
>CAZNWR010000309.1:0-2699 GCA_964576645.1 uncultured Enterobacteriaceae bacterium
GGTGTGCAAGGGGCACCACGCGGACGTGGGCGGCGGCGGTGTCGCCGGTTACAACCCCGGCGCCAGGAGCATCTGGGAAGAATGCATCCGCATTCCGCCCGCCAAGTTGTACATGGCGGGTAAGCTCAACAAGGCCCTGCTGGACACCATTCTGATCAACGTGCACCTGCCGTTCCTGGTGGAAGGGGATCTTCACTGCCAGGTGGGCGCCGTGACGATCGGCGCGCGCAACCTGGATACGCTCCTGGACAAATATGGTGCCGAGACGCTGCACGCCGCGATCGAGCAGATCTTCAACGCATCGGAGCGCCAGATGCGCGCCGTGATCGGCGAAGTACCCCCGGGTGAATACAAGGGCGAACGGCTCATCGACCACGACGGCATCAGGAAGGACAGAATGCTGGCGGTGCGGGTTGCACTGAAGGTGGAAGACGGTGACATAACCTTCGACTTCACCGGGAGCGACGCGCAGGCGGACGGTTACATCAACAGCACCATGCCCAATACCGTGTCGTCTGCCTTCCTGGCGCTGTTCATGTCCATAGGCTCGGAAATACGCTTTAACGAGGGCGCGCTGAGAGCGCTGCACGTCATTGCGCCGCCGGGTACGGTTGTCAATGCTTCGGAGCCGGCGCCGGTTACCGGCTGCACCATTTCCTCGGCCCAGGCCATCATCGAGGCCGTGTGGCTGGCGCTCTCCCGGGCGGTGCCCGACAAGGTGGATGCCTGCTGGGCGCGCTGGTGCGCCCCGGCCACCATGGGGTTCAATCCGCGTACCGGGCGGCCGTTCGGAGATATACATTTCATGTGCAAGGGTGGAGCCGGCGCGTCCCGGGGTCTGGATGGATGGGACCATCTGGGGACGGTGGTGTGCGCCGGCGGATTGCGGGCGCCGGACCCGGAATTGCACGAACTGGTCAATCCCTACACGGTGCTGCAATACGAGTTCTGGCCCGACAGCGCCGGTGCGGGAGAGTGGCGCGGCGGCATGGGCACCATTTACCGCTGGCGGGTGGAAGCGGACAACATCGCCGCGGCCAATTTCGGCGGCGGCAATCGACCCGAGACCGCGCCATTCGGCCTTGAGGGCGGTAGCGCGGCGCCGCCTCACAAACTGTACCTGAGGCAAGGTGACAAGGTGATCGACGTGGACACTGAGAGTTTTTACAACTTCAACCGCGGCGACGTGTTTGAGATTTTTGAGAGCGGTGGCGGCGGCTACGGTGATCCGAAGCGCCGGCCGGTGGAGAAGGTTGTGAAAGACGTGGTCGACGGCCTCGTGACGGCTGAGCATGCCGAAGCCGAGTATGGCGTGGCCGTCGACCCGGCAACCTTCGAGGTGGACAAGGCGCGTACCGCGGCGCTGAGAGGAGGACGCTGAGCGATGGGTGCGGCTTCCGCGCCAGGTACCGGTGCCGCCGTGCGGGATACGGAAGCCCAGCTGTTCGAGACCAATTCAGGGATAGAAATACAGGAGATCTACGACGCTTCCGATCTGAATGGCTTCGATGCGGCCACGGCCCTGGGCAAGCCCGGCGCGTTTCCGTACACACGCGGTCCCTACGAGGGGATGTACCGAACCCGGATCTGGACCCGGCGGTTCCAGGTCGGGTTCGGCTCGCCGCAGGAATCCAACGAGCGGATCCGCTACCTGCATGAAAACGGCGCCAATGGATTCGTTATCACCATTGACCTGCCTACTTCCTACGGATTTGATTCCGACGATCCCATTGCCCACGGAGAAGTAGGCGTTACCGGCGTGGCCATCAGTACGCTGGAGGACATGGAAGCCTTGTACGAGGGATTCGGGCCCGACTCCGTTTCCTACGCGCTGTCCATCCGGCCGCCGGTTTCCTCGGTGACGCTGGCCATGCTGGCCTGCGTTGCGGAAAAGAAAGGGGTGGCGCTCAAGGACGTCATCGGCACCCAGCAGAACGACCCTTTTTACCAGATGAGCGGTGGGCCGCTGCAGACCATCACCCAGTACTTTCCCCTGGACGGGACGCTGCGGCTGTGCATCGACAACATAGAGTTTATTTCCCGGAACATGCCGCGTCTCAACTGGATGGTGACCAACGGTTACAATCTGCGCGAAACCGGGGTCAACGCCATTGAGGATGGCGCATTCACGCTGGCTCACGCCTTCGACATTTTTCGCCTGGCGCGCGAGCGGGGTCTCGATGTAAACGCGTTCCCCAGGCGCGCTTCATTCTTCCTGTCCGCTTCCATTGACTTATTCGAAGAGATCGCAAAGTTCCGCGCCATGCGCCGCCTCTATGCGCGAACCATGCGCGATTATTTCCACGCGACCGATCCGGCCTGCCAGCGCATGCGGTTTTCAGTTCAGACCGCGGGCAACACGCTGACAAGGCAGCAGCCGGAGGTAAACATCATGCGCGCGACCCTGGAAGCCCTGGCCGCGGTGCTTGGCGGAGCACAGTCCATCCACTTGTGCTCCTACGACGAAGCCCACGGCCTGCCGACCGAGGAATCTTCCCGCATCGCCCTGCGCACACAACAGGTCCTCGCCTACGAGAGCGGTGTGACCAAGACCATCGATCCGCTGGCGGGTTCCTATTACGTGGAATCGCTGACCAACAGCCTGGAACAGGCCATCAGCCGGCAAATCGAGGAGATCCGGGAGATGGGGGGCATGGCACAGGCGATACGCGATGGTTGGCTGGAACAGCGGATTAACG
>CAZNWR010000310.1:0-2676 GCA_964576645.1 uncultured Enterobacteriaceae bacterium
CACCGAATTTGTGCAACTGGTTGAAGCTAGAGTGGGATGAGGTCGGAGCGCCTGCTGCGTGCACCACTAAATATGCTGAACGTGCTGAATGGGGTCGGAGCATGTGCTCCGACCCCTGTATCCTCCGCCGCGCGGGATTCGAACCCAAGGTAATGTCAGCCCGGCGGCGTATCCGGCTGCCATTCCCAGTCCGGGATCAGAAAATCGCGGATCTCCCAGCGGCCCCGGCGCCTTACCCAGATATCCCGGTTCCTGAACTTCTCGCAGATGGCGTAGTACTCGGGCACGGAGATGCCCAGGTAGGTTGCGAACGCCTCGATGTCCCGGTGCGGCGTCTCGTCCCCCAGCGCGCGCAGGCGCGCTATGGCCTGTTCCCGCGTCAGCCTGCCGTTGCGGATCTCCAGTGAAAGATTGTCCCAACTGCGGGTGATGCCGAACTTGTACCATTTGAGGTGATGGTGGATGGTGATGAAGTCGTCGTCGATATTCACGTAATCATAGGTGCCGACGCGCGCTCCCTCGGTCCGCTTGCTGAAGCCGTGCGCCATGGCCACCCGGTAACTCTGTTCCACGTCCCAGGGAAAGTAGTAGCCGAGGAAGACGGCGCGCAGGTCCGCTTCCGCCAGTTCCCGGTCCGAGGGGGCGAAGTACGGCAGCAGATCGCGCTCGCTCAACTCTTCGCCCACCCAGTCGGCGGCACTGGTGCCGTGGGTAACGCCAAAGCGCTCCAGCCAGCGGTGGTCGACGCGCGCCCCGGTCAGTTCCCCGTCTTCCGAACCGTATTCCATGGCGCTGTTTTCGCCGTAGATGATCAGTGGAATGCCATGACGCAACGCGATGCGCGGCGGCATTGCGTAGATGGCCATGTGCGTGGGCAGGCCGCTGGTGCCGGTACGACGGAACGATTGTTCGATGAAGCGCCGTTCTACTTCAGGGTTGACGCGAACCGCCAGGTGATCGACGCCGATGCGGACGAGGTTGTCCAGGTTGCGGCGCCCCAGCTCCGTCTGTCCGGGGATCACGTAGGTCATGGTCAGGGGATGCAGGCCGGCCTCGAGACAGGTCACCACCTGCCAGTAACTGTCCTTGCCGCCGCTGACGGGGATCAGGCAGTCGTAATCCCGGCCCCGTGCCTTCGCCCATTCAACAAGTTGGTTGAATTCCAAGGCGCGCGCCCGCCAGTCGACGCGGGTGTGCTTTTGTTCCACGCTGCGGCAACCGTTGCACACGCCATCCGCGCCAATGGCGACGCCGGGCCGGCTTTCCGGCAATATGCATCGACTGCAATAGCGCATCTCAGGACCGTGCCGTTACCGCGTTCAGTACCGCGTCCAGGTAGCGCGGCACGCTGGCGTTGAGATTGCGGTTCAGCACGCTGGGCGCCACCGGCACGATGTTGCTGTCCGGCTGCAGCAGTGACGGGTCCGCCTCGGCGTGGGGCTCGCCTTCCGTACCGTAGCTGTTGAAGTGGATGCGGAAATTGCGGAAGTCGAATGCTTCGACGGTATGCTTGTCATTGATCAAACCGAGGCGCCCTAGGTCAGTGAGCCAGGTGCTGTGCCAGTGAGCCGCCTCCAGGGGCAACCCATCGTCGGCAACCGGGAAAGCGAACTCCACCTGCAGCTTGGGCTCACCGGTCTGGGCAAACTTGCCGGGGAAACTGATCCGGTCCAGGTGCAGGGTAGGGTCGCCGACGATGATTTCGTTGTAATCGCAATCCGCGGGACGGTTGAACAGAAAGCTGCCGAGCAGCAGGTTATCCGTGGCGAGGTTCCGGCAGGGCATGTCCAGCACTTTGCACAATCCCGGCCAGCTCGCCGCCCAGAACACGTGTTCGGCCTTAAGTCTGCGCCCATGCGCCTGTATCCAGCGCACCGTGTGGGTACCTGGCTCGAGTTCAATGTTCAGGTCCGGTATGTCCACCACGGTCTGAACGTATGCCGGGTCCAGCGCTTCGGCAAATGCCCGCGCGAAGCCGGCAAAACCGTCCCGGCCCGGGTAGAGAACGTCCTGCGGCTCGCCCCGGCGCAACTGGTCGTGGAAGCTGCGCGATTCTCCCGCGCCTTCCATGGGCCGCTCGGCGCGGGGGAAGAACCAGGGATAGATGTTGGTCATCAGCCGGGCCTCGTCCACGCCCAGCTGCTTGTGCCGGAATTCGCAGCGATAGGACGGCAGCACCTCATCGAAAATCATGTCGGCGTAAGCCGCACCGTAGATAGCGCGGATGCGTTCGCGGGTGGGTGGCGAGGCGCCGATGTCATCCACGGGGTTACCGGAGGCAAGCAGCGCCCGCAGTGTGTCCGGCATCTCCGCGGGCGCCGGGGCGTATGGCATGATCTGGCCGCGCAGCACCATGGCGCGTCGCAGCCGGGTACGCTTTAAATCGGATCCCGCGATGCGGCTGAACAACCGTGTCGTCACCGGCGAACGCATGTAGTCAAGGACGTGCATACCCATGTCAAAGGTGCTGCCGCCGGACATCTGGAACGAGGAGTTCACGCCGCCCAGCCGTTTGGCGCGTTCCAGGAGGACGGTGCGATAGCCCAGTTCGCCCAGCAGCCAGGCGCTGATCAGGCCGGCAAGGTTGCCGCCGACGACCAGTGCGTCGACGGTTTGCGTTTCCGCGTCAGTTGCCTTTCCGGTCATGTCGCCACCTGTGTCTGGTCGAGAATTTCG
>CAZNWR010000311.1:0-2657 GCA_964576645.1 uncultured Enterobacteriaceae bacterium
TTTACGGGCGCGACGAACCTATGTGCTGCCGCGGCTGCCAGGCCGTGGCCCAGGCCATTGTTGACTATGGGCTGGAGCGCTACTACCGGATCCGATCCGAGGATCCATCGCGGCCCGAACCGCTGGTGCCGGCGGAACTGCAGCGTCAGGCGCTGTTTGACGATCCCCTGCTGCAGAGCCGGTTCACCGATGACTCGGCGGGAACGGATCGAACCGCGGCGCTGATCCTGGAAGGGATTGCCTGTCCCGCGTGCTGCTGGCTGATAGAACAGCGGCTGTCCGGGTTGCCGGGAATGGAAACCGTGAACGTGAACTACACCACGCAGCGGGCGTCCGTTACCTGGGACAGCGGACGACTGCGCTTGAGTGAAATCCTGTCCGCCGTGTCGAAGCTCGGATATCGGGCTGAGCCGTATACCGCTTCCGCGCAGCAGCATTCCATGGAACTGGAACGGCGGCTGCACATGCGCCGGATAGGCGTCGCCGGTTTGCTGGGCATGCAGGTGATGATGATCTCGGTGTCGCTCTATTTCGGCGACTGGTGGGGAATGCAGGAGATATATCGCCGGTTTTTCTATGCCGTGGCCATGCTGCTTACTTTGCCGGTATTGATTTATTCGGCGCAGCCGTTTTTTCTCGGCGCCTGGCGCGACCTCCGCGTTCTGCGGCCGGGCATGGACGTTCCCGTTGCATTGGGGATCAGTATTGCATTTGCGGGCAGCGCGCTCACGACATTCACGGGACGCGGAGAGGTGTATTACGACTCGGTGGTCATGTTCGTGTTCATCCTGCTTGTGGGACGCTACATCGAGTTCTCCGTGCGCCGGCGCGCGGCCTGGCAACTGGATCGGTTGCAACGCGTCGTGCCTGCCGTTGCCTTGCGCCTGGATGGCGCGGAGCCGGAACCGGTTCCGGTGACGGCGCTTCGTCCGGGAGACCGCGTGCTGGTCCGGCCCGGTGAGACAGTGCCGGCGGACGGGGTTATCGTTGAAGGCAGTACCAGCGTCAACGAATCTCTGATTACCGGTGAAGGACGGCCGGTTTCCCGCGCTGTTGATGACGCAGTGATAGGTGGCAGTGTCAACGTGGACTCTCCCATCCATGTCTCAGTCTCCCGTGTCGGCAGGGACACGCTGCTGGCGGCGATCTCGCGTCTGGTGGAGGCGTGTCAATCGCGCAAGCCCGCAATCGTGCAGCTCACAAGCCGGGTGGGCACCTGGTTTGTTATCGGGGTTCTGATCCTGGCCGCCGTGGTGGCGTGGTACTGGTATCAACACGACCCGGGCGCCTGGATACCGGTGACGGTGTCGGTGCTGGTGATCACCTGCCCGTGCGCGCTGGCGCTGGCGGCCCCGACCGCGCTCGCCGCGGCGGCGTCGGCTCTAATGAAGCACGGTGTGACCCCGGTCAATGCCGATGCGCTGGAAGTGCTGGCCCGCGCCACGTGGTTCGTGTTCGATAAAACCGGGACCCTGACCACGGGACAGCCGCAACTGACCGCGATCGCGCCGGTGGGCGGCGGGAGTCGCGAAAGGTTGCTGTCGCTTGCCGCCGCCCTGGAACGTTCCTCCGAACACCCCTTGGGGAAGGCGATTGTCAGGGCGGCCGGCGGCAATTCTCCCGTGGCCGCGACCCATGTCCGCAATTTCCCCGGAGCGGGTTTGATCGGGGAAATCGACGGCCGGGAATATGCCCTGGGTTCGTCCGGCTTCGTTCAGGAATGGATGGCTGACGGATACCGGGAGCCGGAGGCGGGATTCATTGGCGGGGAACAAGGCACACAATTTTATCTTGCCGACAGGAACGCCGTTCTCGCCGTGTTTTCTTTGCAGGATCCTCTGCGTGGGGATGCGCAATCGTTGATCATCGGCCTGCGCGCGGCCGGTGTTCGAACCATGATCCTCAGTGGGGATTCCACCGCGCAAACCGAGCACGCGGCGAAACAGCTGGGCATGGACGCCGCCCGCGGCGGACAGACCCCGGACGGCAAAGTCCGGGCGGTACGCGAACTGCTTGCCGCGGGAGAAACCGTGTGCATGGTCGGTGACGGCGTCAACGATGCGCCGGTTCTGGCGGCGGCCAATGTATCCGCGGCCATGGGCACCGCCTCGGATCTGGCCCAGGCCAGCGCCGACCTGATCCTGCCGGGCGGTCTTAATGCCCTGCGCCGGGCGTATGCCGTGGCACGCCGGGCCATGGCGGTCATCCGCCAGAACCTGATCTGGGCGCTTGCCTATAATCTGCTGGCTGTGCCACTTGCGGCCGGAGGCCACGTGGCGCCGTGGATGGCGGCGCTGGGTATGTCGGTGAGTTCCGTGCTGGTGGTTTTGAATTCGGCGCGTCTCGGGCGCGCGGGTTGAGGGGGGCATGGAAGTCCTATTCATACTTGTCCCCCTGTCAATCGTGTTTGTCGCGTTGATCGGAGTGATGCTGGTGTGGGCCGTTAAATCGGGCCAGTACGATGACATGGAGCGCGCCCGTTACCAGATCCTGCTCGATGATGACGATGCGCCCGGCGCGGAGGATGCAAAGCCCGCCGGCGTCAACGATGATGAAGGTGACCGGCAGCCGCCAGGTGGAGATGCAACGTAATTACGGGCAACAGCACCCCGACGACGATCACGAACGATCCGGCGGCGCGCCGGACCCAGGGCTTT
>CAZNWR010000312.1:0-2657 GCA_964576645.1 uncultured Enterobacteriaceae bacterium
GTCCAGCGAGGTCAAGCCGGCGGTGGAATCCACCGTGGCCGAGAAACTGCAGGAATTCCTGATGGAGCGGCCCGCGGAGTCTCGCGCCATTTGCGAGAAAATCATCGACGCGGCGCGCGCGCGCGAAGCGGCGCGCAAGGCGCGGGAACTGACCCGGCGCAAGACGGCGTTGGACGTGGCCGGCCTGCCGGGCAAGCTGGCGGATTGCCAGGAGAAAGATCCGGCCCAATCGGAGTTGTTCCTGGTGGAGGGTGATTCCGCCGGGGGCTCGGCAAAGCAGGGCCGTGATCGCCGCAACCAGGCGATCCTGCCGCTGAAAGGCAAGATCCTCAACGTGGAGAAGGCGCGCTTCGACAAAATGCTGTCATCGGTGGAAGTGGGTACCTTGATCACCGCGTTAGGCTGCGGCATCGGCAAGGAAGAATTCGATGTCAGCAAGCTGCGCTATCACCGCATCATCCTGATGACGGATGCGGACGTGGACGGCTCGCACATACGCACCTTGCTGCTGACCTTCTTCTATCGGCAAATGCCGGAACTCATCGAGCGCGGCCATATCTACATCGCCCAACCGCCGCTGTACAAGCTCAAGCGCGGCAAGCAGGAACGCTATCTGAAGGACGACGCCCAGCGCGAGGCCTACCTGATGGAAATGGCCCTGGACGGGGCCGCCGTTCTCGTGCGTCCCGACGCCGAGCCCGTTTCCGGGCAGCTCCTCGAGGAAATGTCGCATTACTACCTGCGCATGAAGCGCGAACTGGAGCGTCTCGGCAAGCGTTACCATCCCCAGGTCCTGGATGCCATGCGTCTGCAGCCGCGGTTGCGGGGCGAAGACTGTGGCGATCGGCAGAAGGTGCAGGACTGGTTTGAAGCACTGGGCCGAGACCTGATGGCGGCGCGCAGCAACGGCGCGGTTTTCCAGGTCGAGGTGTTCGCCAGCGCCGATGGCCTGGAATTCGGCGGCAAGGTGACGGTGAATACGCACGGCATCGAGTCCATCAACGTGTTCCCGCCGGAGTTTTTTGCCAGCAAGGAATACCAGCGCCTGGCTGCGTTGGAGAATCTTCACAAGGTTCAGGATCCGACCGTTTCGCGCAACGACAAGCAGCAGCCGGTGGCTTCACTGAAACAGGCGTTTGACTGGTTGCTGGCGGAGGCCGCCCAGGGCATGCACCTGCAGCGCTACAAGGGTCTCGGCGAGATGAACCCGGCACAGCTCTGGGAAACCACCATGAATTCCGAAACGCGCAGCCTGTCGCAGGTGCGCATCGAGGATGCGGTGGCGGCGGACGAGATTTTCACGACCTTAATGGGCGACCAGGTGGAGCCGCGCCGCGAGTTCATCGAGCACAATGCCCTGTCCGTGGAAAACCTCGACACTTAAAGCCGTACCAGGAAAAAGCCGGTTCTCGCCAAGCACGCCAAGGGCGCCAGGTCCACGAAGGAATAAGATTCCTTCAGCTCTGCGTTCTCCGCGTCTTGGCGAGAGATTACCTTGGTGGAGAGTCACGCAGCATTTACACGGCGCGGGCGGCGGTCCAGATCTGCACCTGCGTGACGCCGGCGCGCTTGAGGACCCGGGTGATTTCGCCGGCCGTGGTACCGGTGGTCATGACATCATCGACGATGGCAATGGACCGCACAGACGGCGCCCGTGTCAATTCAAATGCGCCGCGCAGGTTGCGTCGCCGTTGCTCGGCTGAAAGCTGCGCCTGGCGGGGACCGGCGCGGGTACGCCGGAGCAGCCGGTAGTCGACCGGCAGGTCCAGCCGGGCACCGGCAACGCGAGCGATTTCCAGGGCCTGGTTGTAGCCGCGGACGCAACGTCTGCGCCAGTGCAGCGGCACCGGCACCAGGCACGCCGGGCGCGGCAGCAGCGCCGCCCGGGCCGCCACACATTCCCCCAGCACCCGGACCCACCAAAGCCGACGTTGAAATTTGAAGCGGCGCACCATGGTGTCCACGGGAAACCGGTACAGAAACGGCGCGACCGCCATGTCGAAGGGCGGGGGCCCGGTGGCGCAGCTTCCGCACAAGCCGGGAGTTTCCCCCGGCATGGCGCAACGCGGACAGGCCGTTCGCAGCCAGGGCAGATCCGCCAGGCAGGCGGGGCATAGCGGCAGATCCCCGGGGTGGGGCGCCGCGCACAACAGACATGAAAACATTTCTGGTTATTCCTTTACCAGTTGTCAACATGCGAGAATCGCTAAAGTTGACAGCTAATCCCTGCTATCCAATGATCCGGGGCGTTCCAGGCGCGGCCTGGAGAGCGAACCGGAGAACACAGACATGCTGACACAGGAAGGCGCAAAAACCCAAACCGCCCCGCCGCTGCTGCGGCATGACTGGCGCCGGGGGGAAGTGGAAGACCTGTTCGCGCAGCCGTTTAACGATCTGCTCCATCAGGCCCAGCGCGTGCATCGCTGCTTCTTCGATCCCAACAGTGTCCAGCTCAGCACGCTGTATAACATCCGTTCCGGCGGTTGCCCGGAAGACTGCGCCTACTGTCCCCAGAGCGCCCGTTACGATACGGAAGTGGAAGTACACGCGCTGACGCAACTGCAGGAAGTCATCGACGCCGCGCGCGCGGCGCGTGCCGAAGGCGCCACCCGCTTCTGCATGGGCGCGGCCTGGCGCAGTCCGCGCGGGCGGGATTT
>CAZNWR010000313.1:0-2632 GCA_964576645.1 uncultured Enterobacteriaceae bacterium
CCGCAAGCGGGAGAGGGGGTCTCAAGGAGACGGAGGCCGGGGCGCATGTTCCGATCCCTGGATTATTCACTTTGTCCCCTCTCCCCCATTCATGGGGGAGAGGGGGTATTGGATCCGGGGCACGCAACACTAGGCAGTTCGCCGGTAACGGTAGTAGGCGGCACAAGCGCCTTCCGATGACACCATCGTCACTCCCAGCGGCCGTTCCGGCGTACAGCGCCGGCCGAACGCGGGACAGTCCGAGGGCTTGCGTTCACCGCGCAGCACCGCGCCGCTGATGCACTCGGTTTCCGCTTCGCCGCTTGATGTGACGCGCCCAAAGATTTGTTCAGCATCGTAATCCGCGTAAGCCGGGGCAAGCCCCAGGCCGCTTTCGCCGATCTCGCCGATGCCGCGCCATGACCTGGGGATAACGGTGAACACTTCGCTGATAATGCGGCGCGCCGTTTCGTTGCCGCCCCGGCGCACGGCCCGCACGTACTGGTTCTCCACCTCCGCCCGGCCGGACTCGAGCTGGCGCAGGCACATGCAGACCCCTTCCAGGATATCCAGCGGTTCGAAGCCGGTGACCACCACCGGCACCCGGTAGCGCGCGGCGATGTCGTGGTAGTCCTCGTAACCCATGACCGTGCACACATGGCCGGCGGCCAGGAAACCCTGTACCCGGTTGGACGGTGAGGACAGGATGGCCTCCATGGCGGGCGGCACCAGCACCTGGGAAACCAGCACCGAGAAGTTTTCGATGTTTTCACGTTTGGCCTGGTATACCGCCATGGCGTTGGCGGGCGCGGTGGTCTCGAAACCCACGGCGAAAAACACCACGCGCCGGCCCGGGTTCTCGCGGGCGATGGCGAGCGCGTCCATGGGAGAATAGACGATGCGTACGTCGGCGCCGCGCGATTTCACCGTCAGCAGATCGGTTTCCGTTCCGGGTACGCGCAGCATGTCGCCGAAAGAGCAGAAAATGACGTTCGGCAGGGCGGCGATCTCGATGGCCTTGTCGATGTAATCCACCGGCGTGACGCAAACGGGACATCCCGGACCGTGCACCAGGGTCACGCCACCGGGAAGGAGCTGGTCGATGCCGTAACGGACGATGGCATGGGTCTGGCCCCCGCACACTTCCATGAGCGTCCACGGCCTGGTTGCGATGCGGGTGATTTCTTCGGCCAGCCGCCGCGCCGCCGCCGGATCGCGGTATTCGTCGCGGAATCTCATGCGTCCGCCTGCTCGATCTCGTCGATCTCGCGCAGGTACTCGAACACGCGATTGGCTTCATGCGCGTCGATGACGCTGATGGCGAATCCCACGTGCACCAGCACGTAATCTCCAATCCGGGCTTCCGGGGCATAGGCCAGGTTGACCGCCTTGATGACGCCGCCAAAATCCACCCGGCCGATCCTGGTCAGTTCATCGTCGCCGGAGGTGCTCAATATCTTTCCCGGTACCGCAAGACACATTATCGGAGTCCTCGCGCAGTCATGCCCGCTGCCCATGCCGCCTGTCCCAGGGACAGGCCGCCGTCGTTGGGCGGCAGCCGCTCGGGCCGGTAGGGGGTAAAACCGTTCCCGCGCAACGCATTCATGGTCCCATCCAGAAGCCGTACATTCTGGAAACAGCCTCCGCCCAGCACGATGGTGGATATACCCGCTCGTTCGGCAATACGGACTATGCCGTCCACCAGCGCGTCGTGGAATGTGGCCGCGCAGTGCGAGACCGGGATGCCGGCCCTTATAGCCTCGAGCAAATAAACGATCACCGGTTCCCAGTCGAGGACAAGGTCCTCGCCGTTATTGGACTTGCGTATGCTGAGCCTGCAGTCCGCATCTCCCGCTTCCACTCCCGCGCACCATTCCAGCGCGCACCCCGCCTGTCCCTCGTAGGAGGACTGCTGGCGCAGGCCGCACAAGGAGGCTACCGCATCGAACAGGCGTCCGGCGCTGGATGTGACCGGTGAATTCAATCCACGCGCCAGCATCCGCCCCAGCACCCGCAGCTCGTCCGGCTTGAAGGCGCGCAGTAATGGATTATCCCCGCGGCTCAGATAGTCTTCATCGAACAGCTCGTACAGGAGGCCGGCCGCGGCGCGCCGCGGCTCGCGCATGGCGGTTTCCCCGCCCGGCAGGCGGAAGGTGCGCAGGTGCGCCACGCGCCGGAAACCGGTTTCCGTCACGTGCAGGAATTCGCCGCCCCAGAGCGTGCCGTCGGGTCCGTAGCCCGCCCCGTCGAAGGCCACGCCCAGCACCGGAGGCGACAGTTCATGCTCGGCCATGCAGGAAAGGGCGTGGGCGAAATGGTGCTGTACCGGTACGACGGGGCATGCCAGCGTGCCCGCGAACCGGGTCGAGTGATAATCCGGATGCTGATCGCAGGCGACGATGCGGGTCGGCGTGCCGGTCAGCCGGTTCAGATCGGCCACCGTAGAGGCGTGAACGCTGCGCGCGTTCACCGTATCCAGATCGCCGATATGCTGGCTCGAGATGAACCGGCCCCGGGCGCCGAGGGTGATCGTCGACTTCAAGTGGCCGCCCAGGGCGAGTATGCCGTCGCTGTCTTTGTACCGGGCCACCGGCGCCGGCGCATATCCCCGTGCACGGCGCAGAAACAGCGGGCCGTCCGCCGCCTGGCGCAG
>CAZNWR010000314.1:0-2625 GCA_964576645.1 uncultured Enterobacteriaceae bacterium
CGAGAACCGTGCATTTGCGAAAGAAATTTAAGCTAATTTAAAAAGGTTATATTAATCAAATGATTACGAAAAATATCTACGAAGAATTTGAAGAATGCACCGGGACGCTGGTCTGTCTCACCCAAAGAGACTGGTTCATATCAACCAATGGGGGAATGGTCCGGGGGTGTCCGACACGCAGGACTTATAATCTCAGCCGCCCGAGACAAAGCACGAAACCATGACCGAGCACATTCTGTTTCTTACCGGCAAACTGGCGGAACCGAGGCTCAAGCGTGTGCTGCAAGGCATGCAGCCGCTGGAGTTCAGCTACGAGATCCGCAATATCGGCCTGTCGGTGGCCGCACTCATGACCGCCGGCATGATCCAACGCCGGGTCAGCGGCGTGGATGGCGCGGATCGCATCATCGTGCCGGGCCTGTGCCGGGGTGACCTGGAATCGGCGTCGCGGGAACTGGGCGTGCCGGTGATCCGAGGCAGCGAGGATCTCAAGGATCTGCCCACCTTCTTCGGGCGCGAGGGCAAACCGCCGGATCTCAGTCAATACGACGTCAGGATCTTTGCCGAGATCGTGGAGGCGCCGTCCATCGACGTGGAGGCGATCCTGGCGCGGGCACGGCGATACGCGGCGGACGGCGCCGATGTCATCGACCTGGGCTGCCTGCCTGATACGGACTTCCCGCACCTGGAAGAGGCGGTGAAGGCCCTGAAACAGGAAAGCCTGGAGGTGAGTGTCGACTCCGTGAATCCGGATGAACTGCTGCGCGGCGGCCGCGCCGGCGCGGACTACCTGCTGAGCCTGTCGGAGAGCACCCTGTGGGTGGCGGAGGAAGTCGCGTCCACACCGGTACTGATCCCGGAGGGGCAGGGCGGCATGGAATCCCTTTGCCGGGCCGTTGACAAGCTGCGCGGGGCCGGGCGGAATTTCATCGCCGACAGCATTCTCGATCCCATCCACTTCGGTTTCACCGCCTCGCTGCTGCGCTATGCGGAGCTGCGGCGTCGTTATCCCGAGATTCAAATCATGATGGGCACCGGTAACGTCACCGAACTGACCGAAGCCGACACCACCGGCATCAACGCCCTGCTGTTCGGCGTCATGTCGGAGCTGGCCATCAATTGCATCCTCACCACGGAAGTCAGCCCTCATGCGCGGTGCGCGGTGCGCGAGGCGGACCGCGCGCGGCGCATTATGCGCGCGGCAAAGCAGGAAGAGAGTATTCCCAAGGGCATCGACGACGGCCTGCTCATGGTGCACGAGCGCAAGCCGTTTCCCTACACTTCGGAAGAGGTGGCGGAACTGGCCGCGGAGATCCGCGATCCCAGCTACCGCGTGCAGGTAACGGAAGGCGGCATTCACGTATTTAACCGCGACGGCATGGAAACGGACACCGATCCTTTGGCGCTGTTTTCGCGTCTGAAAGCACTGGAGAACGATGCCCCGCATGCCTTCTACATGGGGGTAGAATTGGCAAAAGCGCGGCTGGCCTGGCAACTGGGCAAGCGCTACGTGCAGGATGAGGAACTGTGTTGGGGCGTGGCTGCCGGGGAAAGTCGGAAGCCCGCATCCCGCGACGAAAATTACAAGCCGGAAGGCGCCACGCTGCAGGCGGGCCGGCGCAGAAAAAAAGGGAGCAGATCCGCTTGATTTACGAAACCATCGTCACCACCGCCAATGCGGACGGCGGCATTCACATCGCGCCCATGGGCATTCACGATCACGGTGAACTCATGGTGCTGGCGCCGTTCCGGCCGTCGACCACGCTGGACAATCTCAAGCGCAGCGGCGAGGCGGTGGTGAATCTCACCGACGACGTGACTGTCTTCGCGGGCTGCGTCACCGGTCGCCGCGACTGGCCCACGTTTAATGCAACGACCATCGGCGGCGGCGTGCTGGAAGCGGCGCTGGCACACGTGGAAGTGAAAGTGCAGCGCGTGGAAGACGACGAGCTGCGGCCGCGCTTCTATTGCAAGCCGTGCTATCGGGAAACTCACGCCCCGTTCGCCGGCTTCAACCGCGCCCAGGCGGCGGTGGTGGAGGCGGCGATCCTGGTGACGCGGCTTGATCGGCTGCCGGCGGACAAGGTGCACCGGGAAATCGAGTACCTGGCCATCGCCGTGGACAAGACCGCGGGTGAGCGCGAGCGGCGCGCCTGGGAATGGCTCATGGAACGTATCGAGTCGCACCGTTCAAAGCAGCCGCGGCGGGAACAGCACGCATGACCGGCATGCTGGCCAGCGTGCGCAATTTGGATGAGGCGCGGCTCATGCTCCAGGCGGGCGTGGATATCCTCGATCTGAAAGATCCCGATAAAGGCGCCCTGGGTGCGCTGGATAGTGCAACCCTGCGGCGGATTGTGAAATTGGTGGACGGCCGGGTGACGGTCAGCGCCACGGTGGGGGATTTGCCCTGGAACGGGGAAATTCTCCGGCCCGTGGTGGAATCAACGGCGCAATGTGATGTCGATATAGTCAAGGTGGGGGTGTTCGGGGATGTGCATGACCCGGATCCGTTGCGAATGCTCGCGCGGCCCTGCCATGCCGGGGTGAGCGTGGTGCTGGTGGTGCTGGCCGAGTTGTACCGTCCGCCGCTGGATTTCCAAGCCATGGCGCGCGCGGGGATCA
>CAZNWR010000315.1:0-2576 GCA_964576645.1 uncultured Enterobacteriaceae bacterium
ATATTAGCGAGGTAATCTTCAGCCAGCGGGTCGATTTCCACCAGCTTCGCATCAAGCTCTCGCGCCAGCGCCCGTGCCGGCGCCGTGCTGAACTGCTTCTGCACGAATATGGTGTGAATGTGAGCCTCCCGGGCTATTTCCACTATGCGCGCCAGTTTCCTGGGGCCGGCCTCGCGTCCTTCCGACTCCAGCGCCAATTGCTCCAATCCATAGTCCCGGGCGAAGTACCCCAGCGCCGCGTGGGCGACGATAAAATACCGCGTGCGCGGCTTGCGCAGCAGCTTCTTCAGGTTGCCGTCCAGAGCGGTCAGGTCGGCGGACAACTTCCTGAAATTGGCGTCATACAGAGGCGCCCCCCGCGGATCCGCCCGCGCCAGGTTATCCCGGATCGTGGCGGCCAGGGCAAGGGCGCGGCGCGGACTCATCCAGACATGCGGGTCCTCGCTGGCGCCGGCAAACTCCGCGCAACATTGAACCACCTTCAGGTGCGGATAGTTGGAAGGAACGGATCGGAGCACGGCGGCTTCAAACGGAACCCCGATACGGAAATACAGGCGAGCGCCGGCCAGCGCCGCGAGCCGATCCGGGGAAGGCTCGAAAGTTTCCGGCGATGTGCCCGGATCCAGGAATACCTGAACCCGTACCCGCGTCCCGCCGATCCGCTGCACCAGGAATTTCTGCGGCGGCACGCTGACGAAGACCGACAGGGGTGGCAGCGCGGCCGCCGGCGCCGGGACAGAGATCCACAGGACCGCCAGGGCGATCGCCACAGTCCGCCGCGGCGCGGGATATTGCTTCATCCGCCTTGCCGACACGAGGCGCAGCATCCCGTCACCTCTATGGTGTGGGCCTGCATGGAAAAACCCATGGCATCCGCCTTGGCGGCGATAAGGTCAAGGATCTCACCATCGGCGATTTCGGCTGCCTCGCCGCAACGATTGCAGATCAGAAATTGAGCGGCGCGGCCGTGGCCGGGTCGCCCGCAACCCACGTAGGCGTTGCGGGACTCGATTTTATGGACCAGCCCGTGTTCGAGCAGGAAATCCAGCGCCCGGTATACCGTCGGCGGCGCGGCGCGGCGCCGCTCGCCTCGGAGCCGATCCAGAAGATCGTAGGCTTTAACCGGCTCATGACTGGTCCAGATCAATTCCAGTACCCGCCGCCGGAGCGGCGTCAGCCTCAGTCCTTCCCTGGCACAGGCGGATTCCGCCGCGCTCAGCGCGCCGCGCAGGCAGCGGGAATGAACGTGATCCACTGAAAGAAACGGGCTTACCACCCGCGGAGACGAACCGGCCATGTGAGATCCCGCAGTCAGGAATGTGATGTTATAATATAACATAATTTCAGGAACGCTTTCCTCGCCGGGAACCGCGGCAAGGACGCCGCACTTCGCGGGAAACCCGCGATGTATAATCGATTCCAACAGGATGCCGGCCGGCCCGAGCGCGCATCCGAAACCATTGCCTATGCCATCTCAGCCCGAACCAACCCATCCTGAGCACAACCGCTCCCTGGACGCGAGGGGCCTGAACTGCCCGCTGCCGGTGCTTAAAACAAAGGTTTTGCTCAATACCATGAAGCCTGGTGAGGTGCTGTTGGTGGAGGCTACCGACCCTCACGCCACTATCGATTTCCAGGCCTATTGCGCCCGGACCGGCCACGAACTTCTGAACGTGGAAGAAGCAGACGGGGTAATTGCCTTCTATATAAAGCGCGCGGCGGCCCCCCGGAAGATTTAGCCGGCCCGCGCCCGCGAAGTCCGGCCCGGATCCGGTCTATACTTCAAACAGGGTATGTCGACGCCCGCGGCTTGCCATGCAACACTTAACAGGCATTGTCAGGGGGAAGCGGTGAGGTGATGCCTGGGGAACGAATCCTAATTGTTGATGACGACCGCACCACCGGTAAGGTCATCGAAATGCAACTCAGCAGCCTGGGTTATTCGGTGATTGGTTTTGCCCGAAGCGGCGACGAAGCCGTTAAACAGGTGGAGGAAAATACACCGGACCTGGTGTTGATGGACATTAACCTGGGCCACGGCATGGACGGCATCGACGCGGCCAACCTGATATTGCGGGAACACCAGACCCCGGTTATCTACGTTACCGCGCACGCAGACGAAGCAACACTCGAACGCGCGAAGCGTACCAGCCCGTACGGTTACATCAACAAGCCTATCCGCCCCACGGATCTGAGAACCACCATCAGTCTTGCCCTGGACCGCGCCCGGCGCCGCATCGCCGAACCCGCCAGGGGCAAATCGAAACCCTGGAAAGTCCAGGTTCAGTACAAGCCGGGAGGGAAGCTTTCACCGGTGGAGGAGGAAACGCTGGCGGCCCTGAAGGAACGAGGCTGGGAGGGGGTCGAAGAACTGTTGCCTGCGGCACACGCGGACCTGCTGGCCACCTGTGCCCAGTACCAGAAACCGCAGTTCGCCACGGGGCGGCATCGCGGCAGAATGTTTTCCTGGGAATATCGCCCCGTCGGTCGTGATGATGTCAGCCTGACCATCACCGACGTAACGGAAAATGCCTACCTGATCGACCAGAACGTACGCCAAGCGTCCCTGTCGGAAG
>CAZNWR010000316.1:0-2548 GCA_964576645.1 uncultured Enterobacteriaceae bacterium
CTATGACAATCAATGACTAAACCCAAGAGGCGGAAGTGTAAAGAAAATCGACACTTTTTATTCATTAGCTTCCTGGAAATCCACGGCGGCCCGCCGGCCGCGCGCATCAGCGTTGCGCGCTCGGCACCACGACCAGCTGGGAAATGACCACGTGGGGCGGTTGCTGGAGGGCAAACAACACGCTGCGGGCAATGTCATCGGGTTGCAGGCAGTCGCCGAAATCCGCATAGAAGCGGTCGGCCCGCGCCTGATCGCCCCAGCGCGTCAACGCGAAATTGGTTCGCACCATGCCCGGAAGAATTTCCGTCACACGGATGCCGGTGGCGGCAAAGTCCAGGCGCAACGATTCGCTGAAGCCGTGCACGGCGTGCTTGCTGCCGGAGTAGATTGTGCCGCCGGCATAGCTGGAAAGGCCGGCGACTGACCCGATATTGACGATGTGTCCGTGATCCCGTTCGATCATGCCGCCGATCACGGCGTGGGTCGTGCGGATAAGACCGGTCACGTTGGTTTCGATGATGTCCGCCCACTGGTCCGCGCTGCCCTTGTCGAAGCGTTGCCGCCCGCCGTGATCGTGCCCGGCGTTGTTGACCAGGATGTCGATGCTCCGCCACTCTTCGGGCAGGCGCGAGAGCATGCTCTCTACTGACGACGGGTCGGTCACGTCCAGCGCCAGGGGACAGGCGCTGCTTCCGAGCCGACGGCTGAGTTCTTCGAGTTTGTCCAATCGCCTGGCGCTGCAGATTACCCGGTAACCGTTCTCCACCAGAGTGATGGCGATGGCTTCACCGATACCGCTACTGGCCCCGGTGACCAATGCGGTGCTGCCCGCCGGAAACGCTTCTTCAGTTGCCATCGCACGATCCTCGTGGTTTTCGATGGCTGTGACCGTACGCGACATCCCTGCCCATTGCGACCCGATGCAGCAAAGCACCTCGCGCGCTATCTGCCATCGGGTTAATCTGGCGCCATCATGGATTATCTGCCCATCTTTATGGATCTTCGCGAACGGCACTGCCTGGTGGTGGGCGGCGGCGAGGTGGCGGCGCGCAAAACCGATTTGCTGCTGCAAGCCGGCGCCCGGGTGCACGCTGTGGCGCCACGACTGGGCGCTGCCATGCAGGCATTGGTGGACGCGGGCCGCATCGTCTACCGGGCCGGCAAGTTCCAGGATACGGATCTGGACGGCGCTCAGCTGATCATCGCCGCCAGCGATGACCGCGCCGTCAACGCCCGAGTGGCGGAACTGGCCGACAGTCGCGGCGTTCCGGTAAACGTGGTCGACGACCCGGCGCTCTGCCGCTTCATCATGCCGGCCATCGTGGATCGCTCACCGGTGGTGGCGGCGATCTCCACCGGCGGCAGCTCGCCGGTGCTGGCGCGCCTCATGCGCGGCCGTCTGGAAGCGTTGATCCCGGCTGCCTTCGGCCGACTGGCGGCGCTGGCCGGCGAGTTTCGCCAGCAGGTACGCACGCGCATCGGTGATCCCGGCCGGCGGCGCAGATTCTGGGAGCAGGTGCTGGCCGGACCCATCGCGGAAATGATCTATGCCGGGCGGGACGAAAGCGCGCGTGCATCATTGATCGCTGCGCTGGACGGTTACGATGACGCCGGCCAGGAAGCGCCCGGTGAGGTGTACCTGGTGGGCGCGGGTCCCGGCGATCCCGACATGCTCACCTTTCGCGCACTGCGGCTCATGCAGCAGGCGGACGTGGTGGTGCACGATCGGCTGGTGTCACGCAGCGTGCTCGATCTGACTCGCCGGGATGCGCCGCGAATATACGCGGGTAAAAAACGCGCCAGCCACGCGCTTCCCCAGGAGAGCATCAACGCGCTGCTGGTGCGCCTGGCGCGGGAAGGAAAGCGGGTTTTGCGTCTCAAAGGAGGCGACCCTTTCATTTTCGGGCGCGGCGGCGAGGAAATTGAAACTCTGGCCGGTGAAGGGATCGCCTTCCAGGTGGTTCCCGGCATCACCGCGGCCGCTGGCTGCGCCGCCTATGCCGGCATCCCGCTAACCCATCGCGATCACGCGCAGAGCTGCGTGTTCGTAACCGGACACTTGAAAGACGGAACCGTGGCCCTGGACTGGGAGCATTTGATCCAGCCCCGGCAAACCATCGTTATCTATATGGGGCTGGTGGGCTTACCGGTTATCTGCAGCGAACTCATGGGACACGGGATGGCCGCCGACACGCCGGCCGCGCTGGTAGAACACGGCACTACCGAGGAGCAACGGGTTTTCACCGCAACCCTGGCAACGCTGCCCGAGAGAGTGGCCAGTGCCGAGGTCCGTGCACCCACGTTGATCATCATCGGCAGCGTCGTGCGCCTGCATGAGAAATTGAGCTGGTTCGAGGGCGGGTCCGGTCGTGGAGCGAATCTTGACCCGCAGTTTCGGATGGAGGATTTGGCGCGGGGTGACTAGACCAAAAAAGGGGGTCAAAAAAGGGGGGTCAGAGACGGTTTTTCTACTGAAAAACCGTCTCTGACCCCCGTTTTTGACCCCCTTTTTTGGTCCCCCGTGTTAGTCTGGCTCACTTCGCGAGGG
>CAZNWR010000317.1:0-2544 GCA_964576645.1 uncultured Enterobacteriaceae bacterium
CGAGTTGCTCAAAAGCGTTGCCGGTGAATACGTCAATGACATCGAAGAAGGACCGATAGGCTGGTCCAACGAACTGGTGCTGCATGTTATCGAGCTGAAGACGAATGGACCGGCGCCGGATTTGGAAACGCCCGCGCCGTTGTTTCTTTCCGAGATCCATCGAGTAAATGACCAGCTTGCCGAGGCCGGCGGCATGCTGCTGCCCGGAGCGATGCACCCGTGGATGAACCCGGATTCGGAAACCCGGATCTGGCCGCACGGCGCCAATGAGATCTATGCGGCCTACAACCGCATATTTGACTGCCGCGGTCACGGCTGGTCGAACCTGCAGAGCATGCACCTGAATCTGCCGTTTTCGGGAGATCCGGAATTCTCCGTGCTGCACGCGGCCATACGTGTCCTGCTGCCTGTCATGCCCGCGCTCGCCGCCAGCTCGCCCATCGTGCAACGGGAGATTACCGGCCTAATGGACTCGCGCCTGGAGGTATATCGAAACAACGCGCGCCGGCTCCCTTCCATTACCGGCCAGGTAATTCCCGAACCGGCGGCAGGCCGCCGCGAGTATGAGTCGCTTATCCTGGCGCCCATGTACGAGGATATCGCCCCGTTCGATCCCGACGGCATTTTGCAATACGAATGGCTGAACTCGCGCGGGGCCATCGCGCGCTTTGATCGCAGCGCCGTTGAAATCAGGGTGTTGGACATGCAAGAGACGCCGGCGGCAGACCTGGCCATCGCCGCGGCGATCTCGGAAACATTGAAGGCGCTTGCAGCCGGCCGCTGGATGGATGCCGAAAAGCAGAACGCCCTTGCCACCGACACACTGGCCTCCATACTGCTGGACGTGGTCCGCGATGCCGACGAAGCGGTCGTGCGTTCGCGCGACTATCTGCAATTGTTCGGCTTTCCCGAACGGACGGCCCAGGTCCGGGAGCTGTGGCAGTATCTTCTGGAGAACCTGCCCGGCGCTGAGTCCCACGCGGGTTGGCGCCGGATAATCGACTTTATCCTGGACCGGGGTTGCCTGGCGCGCCGTATCACGAGGGCGGTGGGCTCCGCCTGCAAGCGTTCCCACGTGGAAGAAACGTACCGGGCCCTGGCCGGCAACCTGGCGGATGGAACGCTGTTTGAAGGGATCGGCTGATTATCTGTTAATTACCTGCGAGCACGGGGGCAATCGTGTACCAAGGCGTTACGCCCGCCTGTTTCGTAACCGGCGGCGCCTGCTCCGGTCACACCGGGGTTGGGACCCGGGCGCCCTGCTGCTTGCCCGGGAGCTGGCCACAGATCTGGATGCAGAACTGGCGGCGGCCACCGTCACCCGACTGCTGGTGGACCTGAACCGATCGCCGGGCCACCGCTCACTGTTCTCCGAGATCAGCCGCGGCCTCGACGCCGGTGAGAAGCGTCGCATTCTTGCGCGTTGGTACAATCCCTATCGCAGCAGGGTTGAACACGCCGTGGCCTGTGCGCTACAACACCACCAGCGGGTAATTCACCTGTCGATACACAGTTTCACGCCGGCTTTGGGCGGCGTAATACGCCACGCCGACGTCGGGCTGCTGTATGATCCCGCCCGGCGCGGAGAGCCGGAGTTCAGCAACCGGATTCTCCTTGAACTGGGCAAGCGGGAGCCGCTCATGTGCCTGCGCCGCAATTTTCCGTACCGCGGAACCGCGGACGGGCTCACGACTTATTTGAGGAAGCTTTTTCCCGAAAATCGTTACCTGGGAATAGAACTGGAAGTGAATCAAAGACACGCCGCCCGCAATAGCCCCCGATGGGCGGGGCTGCGCCGTTCCATAAGGGATAGCATAAGCGCCTCCATATGAGTACCAGACTACCGGAAACCGAAAAGCCTTCCCGGATCGTCATCAAGGAGTTCATGGTCAACGGGCCGGACGCCCCGTCCCACCTGCTGATACTGGCGCATGGAGCGGGACATGGGATGGCCACGCCATTCATGGAAACCTTCGCCACGGGCATCGGGGAATGCGGCATTCGCGTGGTGCGCTTTCATTTTCCCTATATGGAACAGTCGCTGCGCAGCGGGAAGCAACGCCCGCCCAGCGGCGGCCGTATACTGCGCCAGGCCTTTTCAGATGTGGTCAAACATTGCGTCAATATTGAGAAGTGGCCCAGCAGAAAACTGATCATCGGCGGAAAATCAATGGGCGGACGGATGGCGAGCATGATTGCCGACCAACATCGCGTGGCGGGAGTGGTCTGCCTCGGCTATCCGTTCCATCCGCCGCGGCAGCCCGAGCGACTGCGAATCGAGCACCTGACCACCATGAAAACGCCGACCTTGATCTGCCAGGGAGAACGGGACCGGTTCGGCAGGCGCGACGAGGTAACGAAGCTCAACCTGTCTCCCGCCGTGCGCGTACGTTGGATCGCGGACGGCGATCACAATTTTGCTCCGCGCAAGCGCTCGGGGCGAACCGAGGAGCAGAACCAGCAGGAGGAAATCGCCTTCGTCTGTTATTTCATTCACGGAGTGTTGGGCGTTCTGGGGTGGGCGCGCGCGCGCCGACCCCTGTC